>CAYGQC010000228.1:0-4835 GCA_964351875.1 uncultured Pseudomonadales bacterium | reverse complement strand
GATGTTATCGGCGGCGTCGACAACGGCTGGACGGTAGGTAAGAGGCTGCTGCAATTCGAGCGCTCAACCCACGCGGGAATCAACATCTCCGGCTCTCAGGGTGGCCGCGTCGTGCAGAGCCCGGTGCGCGACTTCCTTGAGCGCTACGTCGGCAGCACCAGGGGCATTTTGAACGATGCTGGGTTGCGCCGACGCTACGGCGATTACGCCATCAACGTTGAAGCTCAACGCCTGACCCAACGCCGCGCGATCGAAGAAAGCCAGGCGCGAGCGCCGGGATTTACTTCCTCAGCGGTTAAGCTGACGAACGCGCTGAACCTGCAGGAAGCTGACGAGATCATCATGAGCGCCATGGGTACAAGCGGACTAGCCTGGGCAGACGACAGCGAAGATCGCCACCGGATCGAGGCCATGACGCGATGGTTGTATCAGAAATCGCTAACGATCGCGGGCGGCACGAAAGAGATCCAGCTCAATATCATTGCCAAACGCGTGCTCGGCCTGCCGGACTGAGTCTCAACGATTTCCGCCCCGGACGAGCCTGCCTGGTCTCGCACCGGTATCCACGCCGTTTAGGCGAGTTGCTTCGCCGCCGATCACCGTGGCGAGATAACCCTGCGCAGACTGCATGAGCCGTTTGCCGCCTGCCGGCAAATCCTGCACGAGCGTCAGCTCTCCCAACTGCAGTTTGCTCATATCGATAACATTCACATCGGCGCGCATACCGGCGCGAAGCAGGCCACGATCGTTGAAGCCGAAGAGTTCGGCATTGCGCTGAGTCTGCCGATGAATCAGGTGCTGCAGCGGCAGCGTGGCGCCGCGCTTGCGATCGCGACCCCAATAGGTGAGCTGATAGGTCGGATTCACTGCGTCGAAAATAAGGCTGACGTGGGCGCCCGCATCCGACAGTCCGGTAACCGTCGCCGGATGCAACTGCATCTCGCGCACCGCATCGAGCGTGTAACGGCTGTAGTTGGTGAAGAAGAGAATCAAAAAGCGATCACCAGCCTCGCCAACAAGGTAGTCGTACAGGAATGCCATCTCGTCCGACTCACCGGCCGCTGCAGCCATCGCCCCTAGACTCTCACTGGCCTCAGGCTCGTAGCTTGAGTGGCCATTGATCGGAAACACGTTCGCGAAATTGGGTGCAATGTTCGCAATACCGAACTCCATGGAGCCCGGATGTGGATGGTCGGTGTTGGTTTCGCTGAGAATCGCCGAGCGCACCGCCGGATCACGCAGCGCGCTCAGCTTTTCTGCCAACGGCAGATCCCGCAGCTTCAGATACGACGGTTTCAACTGGAACGGATGATAGGTAGCGAGGCTCATCACGAGCCCGGTTGGACGGCTGCCGACCTGCGGGAAAATCTGCGCACCATCGTCGTTGGCAGCGACAACCTGATCCAACGCTTCGCGCCACTTGTCCGCCCAGTCGTCCACCTGGAACAGCGTGAACGTGAGAGGCCGGCCGCTGCTGATAGAGAGCCGTTTCATCAACTCGATCTCTGACTCGAGAGACGAATGCTCTACCGCCAGCTCGTTACCCGCGCCCAGCGTGCTCGACGGGATCATCTGGAATACCCCGCTACCGGCGCGATGCATCGCGCGGGCCAGGATCATGACTTCAGCGTCGTTCGCGAAAGTTCCGGGCACCGGATCGCCGTGAATGGATCGATGGCCCAGGATGCGTGACGTGGAAAACCCAACCGCGCCAGCTTTCAGCCCTTCCTCCACGATGGCCGACATCTGAGCCAGATCCGCCTCGGTCGCCGCCTCATTGGCGATGCCGCGCTGTCCCATGACAAAACTTCGGACAGCGCCGTGTGCAATTAAAGAGCTGATATTCAACGCGTATTCCCGGCCGGCGAGAAAATCCAGGTACTCCGGATAGCTGCCCCATGCACCCCAGGGCATACCTTCATATAGCGCGGTTCCGGGGATGTCCTCGACACCTTCCATGAGTTCGATCAGCCCCTTCTCACCACCAGGTGCGACGGGAGCAAAACCAACGCCGCAGTTCCCCATGACAATGGTGCCAACGCCATGGCTTGCTGACGGATCGAGCGTTGAGTCCCAGGTAACCTGGCCATCGTAGTGCGTATGAATGTCGACCCATGCAGGCGTGGCAATCGCCCCATCGGCATCGATAGTTGCTTTGGCAGAGCGGCCCGGCAGCTCTCCGATCTCAGAAATCAGACCATCACGGATGGCGATGTCTGCCGTCACAACCTCGCCGTTGGCTGTGCCGTCGTAGACCTGCGCGCCTTTAATCAGGAGATCATCCATTGCTGTGTCCTCGGTTGTACCTTCGGTAACGGAATGTATGTCGCTCCGCGCCTCGCGGAAGTGAATTGCAAACGATTATCTTCAGCGGGGCAAGCCGTCGAGAAAGCCGAGTACGGCGCTGTTGAACCGTTCCGGTTGATCCATGTTGGATGCGTGCCCCGCATTCGGAATGATGACTTTGTGCGAATTCGGAATCTTTGCCGCCATGTAGTCTGTGGCGACGAGGAACGGCTCATCGTCCGCGCCAACGAGCACCAGCGCCGGCACAGCGATCGCAGGTAGCGACTGGATTACGCGATCGCTGTACTGAGTCAGCATGTTACGCGCCGCTCGAACGACGCCGCCAAGATCCTTGTGCACAGCGGCCGCGCGCTCGGCCGAGCCCGCTGACAGCGCCGCCGCACCGAGCCGTTCAATATTGTCACCCGAGGCGTTCGCCGTCACGTTCCAGGCTTCGCGCGCCGCATCCTTCTTGAAGCCGGGGCCGGTATCGATAATCAACAGGGCATCCACACGTTCAGGGTAGTCAGCATAGAAGGCAAGCGACATGTAGCCACCGAGGGACAAGCCGCCGACGATCGCTGACGCCGCACCAACCGTATCGAGAAGCGCCGCGATATCCGCGGTCGTGTGTGCTTCGCTGTAGGCGGAATCGTCCGCTGGCGAATCAGACTGCCCATGCCCGCGCATGTCCCAGATGACAACCCGATATCTCTCACCCAAGGCTGCCAGTTGGGGGCGCCACATGGCGGAGGTCGCCGAGAAACCGTGGGTGAGAATGAGTGTTGGCCCCTCACCGTGCACTTCGTAGTAGATGTTGACGCCATCTCGATTAAGCAATGCCACTGAACACCTCAAGGCGATATCGTGATGGCATCAGTGTACCGCTGATCGATCGCGCCGGCTGAACGTTTGACAGGGTCCGTCACCGCACACGACGATAGGCATCGAAACGCACACGCGACCCACATCTATGCAGATTTGAGCCGAGGCACGAGCATGAACAATGAGCAACTCTGTGAGGCATTCTTCAATGGCACGGCAAATGCCGACGGCACGCTGCTCAGGAGCGTCTGTAGCGAAAGCTTCACCGGCAGCCAGAACAACGGCCCCGCGATGAGCCTGAACGCGCTGATCAAATTCTCAGCAATCACCGCCAAGGCGGTCGCCAACTTCCACTATGAGAACGTCGTCCGCGGCAGCACCGGTGATGGCTTCGTCGAAGAGCACGATGTCTGCTGTGACCTTCCAGACGGGACAGAATTTCGGATGCGACTGTGCTGTGTCGGCAGCGTGAGCCATCAAAAGATCACGTCGGTGCGCGAGTACTTCGACAGCCGCGGCGCCGCAGGCCTGCTCAAAGCGCTGGCCGGCTAGGGTTTCTCAGGCCTCCACTGGATCAAAGCGGACGAACTTACGCGGCGGAAAGCCGGTCAGTATCTTGAAAACGAGCGGTGCTGGTCGAGCGGCTTGCAGACGGCCAATCTCAGCAGGGTCAGAGACTCCCACAGCGCGATAGACGGCAACATCGTCGCCGATGGCGATCATCACATCGGGGTTTTCCAACACTTTTTCATACCACGCGCGCGGCCAATGATTGACGGCCGCATAGAGCCCGCCCTCGCTCTCGATCCGAGTCAACACCCGGTTCAGCGCTGCGTCGCCAGTAGCCGTATTGCTCACGACCATGGTCTCTTCGCTCTGGGGTTGAAAGACGCCAATCAGGGTCTCAAACGCCACGACGATGCCGATGTACACAAGAAGCAGCACCGCAAGTCTCTTTATCCAAACCACCTCACATCTCCCCATCTCACAAAATTCAAGAAGGCTGCACGCGCGGCCGACCCCAGCTAGGATACTGCCAAGTGGCCCGATACTACCCTGGAGTTCTCAAAATGACTGCAACAGCCAACGCAACAACACTCGACAAAGAAGCCTTGCGCAGGAAATACGCCGCGGAGCGCGATAAGCGGGTGCGGGAAGACGGCAACGATCAGTACATCAACGTCACAGAGCAGTTCCCGGAGTACCTGGAGGACCCTTACACCGAGTTCACCGAGCGTGGGCCTGTCACCGACCACGTCACTGTCGCCTTCATCGGCGGTGGGTTTTCAGGCCTGGTAACCGGTGCAAGGCTGGCTGAGGCCGGTATCCACGACGTCCGCATCATCGAGAAAGGCGGCGACTTCGGCGGCACCTGGTACTGGAACCGCTATCCCGGCGCTCAGTGCGATACCGCCTCGTTCGTGTATCTGCCGCTCCTCGAAGAAACTGGCCACATGCCGTCGGAAAAGTACGTCCACGCGCCGGAGATTCTTGAGCAATGCCAGCGCATCGGCAAACAGTTCAAGCTGTACGACAAGGCGCTGTTTCACACCCAGGTAACCGGATTGACGTGGCAGGAAGACGACAGCCGCTGGCTGATCGAAACCAACCGGGGTGACCGTTTCACCGCCCAATACGTCGGCACCGCCCCAGGACCACTGCACGTTCCCAAACTCCCCGGAATTCAGGGTATCGAGCGTTTCAAGGGCCACAGCTTCCACACC
>CAYGQC010000227.1:0-4930 GCA_964351875.1 uncultured Pseudomonadales bacterium | reverse complement strand
CCCCACCAAGCGCCCAACCCCCGCAATCATTTCCAGGGCATCAGCTACGGTTTCGATATCGCTCATCCAAACCGGGTAGCGCTCGCTCAGCGCCTCTATGTCCGCCTTCGAGTTCTCTTCTTTATTGCCAAGAATCAGATCCGGTTTCAGCGCTGCAATCGCGTCCAACTTCAGTTGCTTGGTACCACCGACAAGCGCCTTGTGTCGTCGCGCGCGAGCTGGAAACTCGCAGTAGCGAGTAACTCCGACGACGCGATCCTCCACGCCCAGATCAAAAAGCAGTTCAGTTTGCGAAGGAACCAGGGAGACGATGCGCCGGGCCGGCACAGGGAGCTTAACGGCTCGACCCATCTGGTCCGTCACGTACTGCACGTCAATCCTGGGGTTTGCTTTGCTGCCAGAGAACCTCTGCTGTGCCGCTGTCAGCAGCGATAGCCCTGCCCGCAACAAACGAAAGATCCGATAGCCGATTCAGATAGCGCCTGGACGCCGGGTTGACGGCCTCCGACTCCGCCATCGCGACCAGCACTCGCTCGGCACGGCGGGCAACGCTTCGTACTATGTGGCAAGCAGCCACCTCTCGCGAGCCACCTGGCAAAATGAAATTGGTTAGCGGCGGCAGAGCCTCGTTCCAATCTTCCACGGCATCTTCCAGCCTGGTCACATGTGCCTCGGTAATCAGATCGACACCAGGCATCGATAGCTCACCCCCCATGTCGAAGAGATCGTTTTGAATGAGGCGATACAGCGGCGCGTACTCGCTCGCCGGCGCCAGCTCGGCCAGGAACATGCCAATGTGGCAGTTAAGCTCATCAATGGTGCCGATCGCTTCCATGCGCGCAGACGCCTTGGAAACTCTGTCGCCGCCCGTCAGTCCGGTTGTGCCGTCATCGCCGGTCTTTGTGACGATTTTCGAAAGGCGTTTTCCCATCAGCGTATTCCTTTGGTTTCACACTAGGGTCGAGTTTGTCGTCGCGCCGCAGCACCTGAGATGCGCAGGCGCAGTGGAACTGCATGATACCCATGCGGAACAATGTGGATAGCCGAAGGACGAGCAAGCCTGCGACGAAAGCGGGTTCGCTCGACACGCCTCTGATGCGATCACCGGCTTCCTAGGTGGCGTCGCTGCCATCGACCGCTCGGATGTAGTCAGCCAAACGCCTGCCGGGCTGATCAGGAAACTCACTCAACAGCACATCGACTTTATCAATCCGGTCGATGCGAAAGTTGCGGAAACTCGAACGAAGCTCGCACCAGCCACCGAGGGTCCAACTGGTTCGCCAATACGCCAGGCTCAGCGGCCAGACAATCCGCTCGGTGATGTTGCCGTCGCCATCGGCATAACTGATGAAGATACGCCGTCTGTCATTGATTCCGCGCCGAACGAGGCCGAGCTGTGCAGCGGACGGGTCTGCCGCGGTAGGACCCGGGACAAAAACGCTGTTGTTGTCCAAGTCCCTTCGCAGGTGCGCCGGCAGCACAGCATCGACCTTGGCCAACGCACGTTGAGCAGCTTCCGCCAGTTCAGCATCACCGTGGACTCGAGCGACCTGAGCCCCAAACGACAGCGCCTGCAGCTCCTGTGCATCGAACATCATGGGCGGCACCTGGTAATCACGTCCCATGCGATAGCCGACGCCGGCCTCGCCATCAATCGGCACGCCGGACGCCACCAAATCGTTTATGTCCCTGTATATCGTCCGCTCCGACACCTCCAAGCGCTCGGCTATCGTGCGCGCAGTCAGTACCTTGCCTCGGCCAAGCATCAATACAATCTCAAAGAGTCGGTCAGCAGGTCTCATGTGACGAGCTTACCTGATGCTGACACGTTAGTGACCTCACTACTGACAGGACGTTGTCAGCAGACACCAGGATATTTGGTGCCAGAAAAGTTTCTACTGACACACTGTGTCATGAGGGTGGCAATAGAATGAGATCCCGTTGATGAGGATTTCAACATGTTCAAAGACTGCTTCATTCGCTTTCTCAAACGCAGAACTGCCGGTCACCTCGCCATCAGCCGTGCCCTGTGCTGCCAGCAAGCTAATCGGAAGCTCGATGCTCCAACCGGGCACCCGCTTGCCAAGGAAGCAACATTCACGATGTAGGGGTATCGCCGCCGGGAGCGCATTGGCAAGCCAATGCGCGAGAATTAGCTTGTCGCGGAGTGACGAGCACCCCACTACCCGTCGTTGCGAAGCGGCGCGGAGCGCCAACGCGGCATTCTCGGTCAGTACATACAAGCCTGGAAGGAAGAGATCACCACGCTCCGGCTACGCCGTCGCTCGTGATGACTGGGAATTAGGAGCGCCATCCCTGGCGCAGCACCTAGGCTTCGATAACCCCCGGCCCGGCCATCCCTTTTCAGGCATTGGCAGCACCAATGCCCTACCAGGGCAACGCAAGGCCGGTCCTGATCACCTCGCCGAGCAGTACTCGGCGCAAACCAGCGCCCTGCGGGCGCTGGTTGACGGTGATCAGCCAGCTGCGTTGTAGCCCATGATTGCTTTGACTTCGAGGAACTCCTCAAAGCCGTAGCGGCCCCACTCGCGGCCGTTACCAGACTGCTTGTAGCCACCGAAGGGCGCTGCGTTATCCACTGGTGCGCCATTCAAGTGAACGTTACCGGTGCGAATCCGACGCGCCACGCGTGCTGCGCGCTCGGGATCACCGGAAGAGATGTAGCCAGACAGACCGTAGAGCGTGTCATTGGCGATGCGAATCGCATCCTCTTCGTCCTCATAGCCAATCAGCGACAGGACGGGCCCGAAAATCTCTTCCTGGGCAATGGTCATGTCATTCGTGACGTGGGAGAACACGGTAGGTCGGATGTAGTAGCCACGATTCAGGCCATCCGGACGACCCGGACCGCCAATCTCTAGCTTCGCGCCCTCTGCGATCCCCTTCTCGATCAGTGCCTGGATCTTGTCGAACTGAACTTTTGAGACGACCGGGCCGATTACGGTGTCTTCCGCAGTCGGGTCACCAACCTTGACGTTCTCAGCAGCCGCTTTTGCGATCGCTGCGGCTTCGTCCATGCGCGCGGTCGGTACGAGCATGCGCGTCGGCGCGTTACACGACTGACCCGAGTTCATGCACATGCCGAACACGTCTCGGCTGATCGACTTACCGAAGTCCGCATCGTCGAGAATGATGTTCGCTGACTTGCCGCCCAGTTCCTGAGCAACGCGCTTGACGGTAGCCGCCGCAGCCTTGGCAACTTCAACGCCAGCACGCGTGGAACCCGTGAACGACATCATGTCGACATCGGGGTGTGAAGACAGCGGCGCACCCACAGACGGCCCGTCGCCATTGATCAGGTTGAAGACGCCCGGCGGAACGCCGGCATCATCGAGAATCTCAGCAAACAGAATCGCATTCATCGGAGCGACTTCCGAAGGCTTGAGCACCATCGTGCAGCCCGCTGCCAGCGCCGGAGCAACCTTGCAGGCGATCTGATTGATCGGCCAGTTCCACGGCGTAATCAGGCCGCAGACGCCAGCAGGCTCATGCACGATGCGGGTGCTGCCCAGATCTTCTTCGAACTCGAACGTCTTCAGTACGTTCAACGTGGACATGAAGTGACCAAGACCAGATGGAGCTTGAGCCGCTTGGGCCAGCTTCAGCGGCGCTCCCATTTCCTGGCTGATCGCGGTCGCCACTTCGCCCATGCGCGCCGAGTATGCCGCGATGATCTTCTCGAGCAGCTCGATTCGCTCTTCCCGGGTTGTCTGCGAGTAGGAGATAAATGCGTTTTTGGCTGCCGCGACGGCCGCATCTACATCGACCGATCCACCCATGGCAATCTTGCCGATCGACTCTTCGGTCGCCGGGTTAATCACATCCAACGTATCTGACGTGCTGGGGGCTACCCATTCGCCGTTGATGTAAAACTTCAGGTTGTTACTCATCAATGATGTCCTCATTTGTGTCGATGATATCTACTCGAGCGCAAGCTGATGCTCACGATCTGATTCGTCGGAAGACGGCGGGCGAACGACACTCACGCTCTACGGTGAGGCAATGCCCCAAAGCTCTCCCCCAATTGACGGCGCCTAGAGTAGCGTGAAGCGAGAGCCAACAAAACCGCCCTCGGACTCGAACGCTCCATACGACAAAGCCGAACTGACGTCGTGGTCAGTGCGAGAAACCCTACCGACAGCGTGCACCTGTCGGGTGAACCCTTGCGCGCTAGCGCAGGCCAGAGACGATAATCACCAGCACGGCGACCGGGCTGACATAGCGTACGAGCGTGCGCCATATTCGGTAGCCCGCGTCGGAGGTGAGATGAAGCTCTGAACGCGAATCTTCTCGGCTCATTACCCAACCCGCAAACACCGCAATAAGCAGCCCGCCGACCGGCAGTAGGATTTGATTGCTAACAAAATCAACCGCAGCATTTATCCCAAACCCAAACACCGTGACGTCGGACGCGACGTTGTAACCGAGGACCGAGGCAACCGAGAACGCAGCTATTGTCAGCATCACAACGGATGTCGCCCGCTTTCTGGCCAGATCAAATCGCTGCTGCACGGCTCTGACGAGCGGCTCCGTCAAACCGACCATTGAGGTGACGGCGGCCACTGACAGAAGCAGGAAAAACAGACAAGCAACAACACCGCCTGCCGGCATTCTGGCGAACGCTACCGGGAGAGTCTGGAAAATGAGCCCGGGACCACTCGCCAAATCCAGCCCGTAGCGAAACACGGCCGGAAAGACCACAAGGCCAGCGAGGAGCGCAACCAGCGTATCCGCGCTCACGATAATCAAGGCTGATCGCGCGATCGGGTATCCCCGTGGCAGGTACGCGCCGAACGTCATCATGCCGGCCATGGCGACGCCAATGGAGAAAAAGGCTTGCCCGACAGCCACCAGTAGAGCGTCCGCGGAGAGCTTGCTGAAATCTGGCGTTAGCAAGTAGGACAGCGCC
>CAYGQC010000226.1:4769-4994 GCA_964351875.1 uncultured Pseudomonadales bacterium | reverse complement strand
GGACAATCTGGCGCTGGGAGCGAAATGCCTCGATCTTCTCCTGACCTTGCAGAAAGAGAATCGATGCATCCGCCGCCTCGGCCAGATCGGCGGGCAGCGAAGGTTCTTCCGCTGCGTTGCCGCTGAATGCCGCCATACCAGACACAAACAAAATAACTGCGGAACAACTCGCCGTTTGAATGGCTTTCGTAAAACGGGTCATCAAAACCTCCTCCAATGTTAGTC
>CAYGQC010000226.1:0-4759 GCA_964351875.1 uncultured Pseudomonadales bacterium | reverse complement strand
TTGGGTTTGCACCAACTCAATGACGTTGCCTTCCGGATCTTCAAAAAAACACAGTTGCACCGGCTGATCAGCACCGAAGAGGCTTTTCTCGGAGCGCAGCCTGGCGCCGGCCGCCTCTGCCTTGGCCAGGGTCTCAACCAGATCACTGCAATAGAAAGTCAGATAGGCAAAGCCCGTTCGCGCAGTCAGATAGGAAGGCGTCGTGGTCTGATCCGGAGCGTTCGCAGGCCGCATAAACTTGATGCGCTCGCCCACCGGGGTGACCAACCAGATGCACAGGTAACCATCATCGGCCATACCCAGCGATGCGCTGAGCGCTGCGGGAATATCTGCACGCCGCTCCTCCACGCAGTCGAGCGCCGACGTGTAGAAGCTGAGCATTCGCTCTACATCAATAACGGTCAGGCCCACTTCTACCGGTGTCGTTTGCTTCATGAGCGCGCCTTAGTTCAGTTTCAGGAGCTGTTTGCCGAAGTTCTCTCCGGAAAACAGACGCAGGAGCGTTTGCGGAATGTTCTCGAAGCCGTGTTGAACGTCTTCCCGGTACACGATGTCGCCGGAGTTGATCCAGCCGCGCAGGCGCGCCCGAGCCACATCGTATTCGGCTTCATAACCTCGCAGCAGAAAGCCCTCCATGCGAGCCTGGCGAAACACGATATTGAAGTAGTTGGCTGGGCCATCAGGCAGCGTCGCTTGCTCGTAGCGCGCGATGCCGCCACAGATCACAACGCGAGCATGATTGGCGATGCGTGCCAACACGTCGTTGAGGGCTGGACCGCCGACGTTATCGAAGTAGACGTTGATCCCGTCCGGGCACAGCGTTTTCAAACGCGGCTTGATTGGCTCATTCTTGTAGTCGATTGCCCCATCGTAGCCAACCTCGTCAACGAGCCAGTTACATTTGCGCTCACCACCGGCAATACCAATCGTTCTGCAACCCATCAGCTTGGCGATCTGACCAACCATCGATCCCACAGCACCCGCTGCTCCGGACACCACCACGGTGTCACCCGGCTCCGGAACGCCAATCTTGAGCAGGCCAAAGTACGCAGTAAGACCGGTGGTGCCGAGCGGACCGAGCCAGGCCGTTGCAGGCACATCGTCTGGCAGAACCTGAAGGCCGTTCGCCGGCAGCTTCGCAAACTCCTGCCAACCCATTCGACCGAGCACCGTTGCACCGACTGCAACGCGCTCGCTCTTCGATTCAACGACAGTACCGATACCCGATCCAGGCATGACATCACCGACGTTGTTGCCCGCGGCGTAGCCGGACACATTCTCCAACTGTCCCTTCTGGGCCGGATCGAAGCCAAGCGTCTCCACCTGAACACGAACTTCTCCGGCTGCCAGCGGCTCGAGATCCACCTCCACCTCCCGAAAATCATCGAGAACGATCGGTCTGCCGCGAGGATTGCCATTGATCAGCCATTGTCGATTGCGCTCGCCCACTTACCTCTCCCCCGTTTCTTGCGACAGCACGATAGTCAATCCTTGATCTGCACCAGCATCTTGCCCCGGTTTTTACCATCAAGGACGCCTCGAAAGGCTTTGATCGACTGATCAAAGCCTTTGCAGATGGTTTCTTCGTTAACGATTTCTCCCCGGGCCAGCATGCCCGCGAGATCAGCGATAATTGCGCCGGCATCTGCGCGGAACTGACCGGCGTTAAAGCCATACATCGTCACGTTGCGCTCAATCGTCGTGAACAGATTCGCGGGGCCCCGGCGATAGTTGTCCGAGTCGTAGAGTTCAATCGCGCCGCACAAGGCTATCCGGCCCAGAGGCGCCATCGCCTCAATCGCCGCCTCGAGCTGCCCGCCACCAACGTTGTCGAACATCATGTTCAGTCCGTCTGGTGCGTACTCGGCCAACTTCGCAGGCAGATCATCCGTGCGGTAGTTGATGAACGAATCGGCGCGCAGGACGTCTACCAGCCAGGCGCCCTTCTCGGCCGTTCCAGCGCTGGCGATCACTCGTGCGCCGCGCCGCTTCGCTAACTGCACCACCAGCGATCCAACCGCACCGGCGGCGCCGTTAACGTAGATCGTCTCGCCGGGCTCGGGTTTGAGGAGATGGTAAGTGCCTCCGTACGCGGTGAGGCCCGTGAGCCCAAGCACCCCCAGGAAGGACTGCATAGGCGCGAGCGCGGGATCTACGGGTATCAACTCGGACGCGTGAGTCACAAATCGATCCCGGAAACCCAGCATGCTCTGAACCGTGCTGCCGACGGGCAGGTTTTTGGCACGAGACTCAACAACGACACCAACCGCGCCACCATGCAGCACCTCACCAACCTGGAGCGGCGCATGCGCTCCCGACTGCTCAGTGAGGTAGAGGCGCATGTACGGGTCCACCGACATCCAGTGGTTCTCAACCAGGACCTCACCGTCAGCAACCTCGGGAAGAGAACGCTCAACGAAGGCGAAGTCGTCGTCCTTCAGCGCGCCTTCGGGACGGCGCTGCATGATCACCTCAGTGGCATTGATACTCATTAGCGAGTTCCTGGCGTGTGTAGAAATCAGAGTCGCCCGCCATGTCGCCGGCGCGCTTTGAAGCAGGTTACAAGATTTGCTCGACCGACTTAAGACAGAGAGGGCGCAATTTCCTACCAGCGGGCCTGATCACTGCCCGGTGGTGACGAAGGACGCTGCCAGTTAGCAGCTTCTCCATCGAACCTCGCCCCGTGCGGCATGCCTTCCAACACCCCGCTAATGCACGGATACGTCGTCAGAAACCCCTTGAGATCAATCCTGGGAACGTCGAAGCCGTTGTCGATACGACCGAGGGAGCGCAACCACTGCGCCGTGCCCAATAAAGACACGTCCACCTGCCAGCTCCCACCTTCTTCGGCCTGACGAAGCAGGGCTGCTTGCGCACCAAACGCCATGAGAAAGCCGGAGGCGAAATCCAGGATCTGCACGGGGAGCGCTCGGGGTTCCGAGGCACCGGCTGCCGCTGCCTCGGCGAGGTTAAATCCTGTAGCTGTCTGCACGAGTGAATCGAAGCCGCGCCGTCCTGCCCACGGCCCCTGCCAGCCGTAGGCGCTCAGCGAAACGCTGATCATCCCCGGATGGCGAGAAGCCAGTTCCTCTGCCCCAAACCCGAGCTCCGCGATGCCGCCAGGACGATAGCCGTGGACGAATACCCTGGTGTCATCGGTCAGAAGCGCGTCAAGCACCGCACGCTCAGCCGCTTCCCGCAGATCGAGGTGCACGGAGCGTTTGCCCCGGCTGGTATCAACGAGATGCGGGATATTGGGCAAGTTGGGGCTGTTGATCAGCATGACATCTGCGCCGTACGCGGCGAGCGTTCGGCCACAGACAGGGCCGGCCAGAATGCGCGTGAGCTCAACGATGCGTAGTCCGGCAAGCGGCCGATCGGAGCGCGATGCAGATGGCAGCGGTCGCGGATCGGCATCACCCATCTTCGTCAGACGAATCGGTGGCTGTCCCGCCATCGCCAGTGCGTGAGGGTGTTTATCCCATTGCTCAAACGTACGAGCCGCAGAAACGACAAGTGAACGTTCCGCGGCCTGACTCTCAAAATCCTCCGCCCGCCAGCCAAGCAGAGCCTCGGCAACCGCCTCCCGTGGAGCCGCATTCCCCTTGGGCAAGCCGAGCAACGCGAGCGCGCCATCTCTGTGGTGAGCAAAGTTCGCGTGAATACGAACATGACCATCGCTCGTCGCATAGAGACCGGAGTATTTCTCCCAGCTATCCGGGGTATTGCCGTCGAGTCGATACAGGGCTGTGCATTCCCGCTCCGCCTCGTGCATATCGACCGCAACACGCTGCGTAGCGCCCGTTCGCAGCCGATAGATCTCAGCCGCAGCGCAGGCACTCACCGCGATGCTGGTCTGGGCGGCGAGACCGACAGCAAAAGAAGATGGCAGACACTGGGATGCCTCGGTCATCGAAACTCTATCGAGCCCGTCATCAGACAACCCGGCGAACGCCAATAGCTCTGCCACCGTCGCAAACGCGTTGTGCGTCATAGAACTCTCCGCCGCTCCCGCGCCAGCAGGTGTAGCGCTCCCCGGATCAAACGGCAATCATAGCGGCTTCGGAAATGGAGCGAAGACCGTAGTGAGCGAACTCGATGACTTCCGTGCAGACACCCGGGCCTGGCTCGAGGCAAATTGCCCCCAGAGCGTTCGCGGTTCGGGCCCGGTTCCCATCGGCAGCCGGAGAGTGCCAATGAGCGACGACAGTCGGCTGTGGCTCACGCGCATGGCGGCCAGGGGCTGGACGGTGCCGACCTGGCCGAAACAGTATGGCGGCGCTGAGCTCACGAAAGACGAATACGGCGTTCTCATCGAAGAGCTGACCCGCATCAACGCGCGTTCGCCGCTGACCGGCCGAGGCGTTAATTACATCGGCCCCACCATTTTGGAATTCGGTACCGATGAGCAGAAAGAACGCTGGCTGCCACTGTGCGCAAGCGGAGATGGCGCCTGGGCCATGGGTTATTCAGAGCCTGGCGCCGGATCGGACCTGGCCAGCTTGTCGACAAAAGCGACGCTCGACGGCGATCGCTACCTCATTAACGGCAGCAAGATCTGGACGAGCGACGCCACTGAATGTGACTACATCTTCGCGCTGGTCCGCACGTCACCGGAGAAATCCAGACACGACGGCATTTCCCTGGTGCTTATCGACATGGATCAGCCCGGAGTCACCGTGTCGCCCATTCGGTTGTTGTCGGGAAAATCGCCGTTCTGTGAGACTCACTTCGACAATGCCGTCGTGCCGGCCAATGA
>CAYGQC010000225.1:0-5032 GCA_964351875.1 uncultured Pseudomonadales bacterium | reverse complement strand
CCACATGCCGATCAGCCAGGCGCCGCCAAAGGAGTGTGCACCCCAGAGGAACCCCATATGGAGTCCCAGCGGCAACAGCAGGATGATGCCGGTGCGCGCAAGGATGTCGATGCGGTACGCGGTTTCCATATGCCGACGGCGTTCCGCCATCGACAGATCGCGGTTGATGACGTTGTAGGACGTCTGAAAGACGCCCCATTCGCCACCGAGCCAGTAGACCATGGCGAGAATGTGTAACCAGCGGATTACGGCGAGTTCGGTTATGCCCATATCCGTCCCTCTCGATAGAATAGGCTTAAAAGT
Organism: uncultured Pseudomonadales bacterium; assembly: GCA_964351875.1. GTDB lineage: Bacteria > Pseudomonadota > Gammaproteobacteria > Pseudomonadales > Azotimanducaceae > JANSWO01. Next base: position 4,729 of record CAYGQC010000225.1, on the reverse strand, counting down.
ATATGTATATGTCATACACACTGCCAGATCGGAAGAACAGGCTGGCGAATCAGGTTTTTCCCGTACTAGCGGGGCTGCTCACGTTTCTCGTGATGGCGGGTTGTGCCAGTACAAAAACGCAGGCCCTGCCCGCTGACGCGGCGGCCAATCAGATGCAGGTGAGCCCAGGCGTTTATCTTTCGGGCGAATTGAACAAGGACCGGATTACAGATCTGGCGGCAAGTGACGCGCTAGTGGTGGATCTGCGCACACAACCGGAAGGCACTGCCGTTGAGGCCGATGAGCTGATTAAGGCAGGTGTTGGTTATGTTAACTTGCCGATTGCTGGTGCCAGCATTGACCCGGCGGCCGTCGCCTCGTTGGCGTCACTGCTGAAGAGCAGAGGTGGCGCGCCGGTTCTGCTGCACTGCCGTTCCGGCAACAGGGCGGGCATGTTGTACGCCGCCTATCTCATCGATAGCGGAGTCAGCGTGGACGACGCTTTGCTCGCAGTCGGCGACGTCATAACCGTCGATGCGATCAGCGATGCGGTCAGGAGCTACGCGCAGGGTGAATAGCTGTCCAGGCAGCGCGATAAGCGGCCCTGTCGATGTTCAGCCGAATTCAGCCAGCTTGGCGCCGAGCGCTTTCAACGCGCTTTTGTTTGCGCTGCGAATCGTGTCCATCGATGGTGGCTCGACGCTGATATCACCGAGTTCGGACAGAACGACGTGTACGGTGTCGTGGCCGTCTACCGCCTGCATGGCTGAGAGCCAGCGCTGAACGTTGGGGTAGTCGTCGAACGCGTAGAGATTAGTGAACTGCGGTTGAAGCTGGCCGATTTCCACATACGCGGCAAGATCAGCGATGCTCCAATGCTCACCGGCGATAAAAGGGGAGTTTGCGAGCCAGCCTGAATCGAGTGCTTTGAGCGCGCCGCGCAAGGTGGCGCGAGCGTTGTTCTGAATGAGTTCCGGTATGTCGAGGTCTTTACGAATTCTCGGCGCGACGAGACCGATCGATGCGTCGCGAACGTTACGGTGGTGGTAATTCAGGTAGGCGTCCACCTTTGCTCGTGCTTTCGGTTCAGTTGGATAGACATCGTCCCAGCCGTGGCTGTTGCACAGGTAGGCGAGAATCGCGTGGGCCTCACCGAGTGCAAAACCGGTTTGTGGTTCGAGCAGGGTAGGGATAGTGCCCGCCGGGTTCATCGCCAGAAAGTCAGGGTGCCGGCTGCCGTTGTCGCCTTTTGATCCCGGGTTGGTCAGCACCATTTCGAACGCGCGTTGTTTGTTGAGCAGTAGCCACATCACGGCTCGAACCGGCTGTGAAAAGGGTACGCCATACAGCTTCAATGCCGTCTGAGTCATTACGATCTCGGTTGTTTGCGTTGAGTTTTCTCAGCCGTCGGTGGCGGCTCTTTGCGCGGCCCGGAAATTGTCTGCGAGATCCACCGCAATGAAGCCCGCGAACAGCGCTGCGCAAAATGCGATGGCCTCCAGGCTGCCTGTGCTGAGAGCGACGATAGCCGGTCCGGGACAGTAGCCCGCCAATCCCCAGCCAATGCCGAAGAGTGCAGAGCCACCGATGAGGCGCGGATCAAGATCAGTGCTGGTAGGAAGCGCAAAGCGGTCGCCAAACAGTGGTGCGGTTCTGCGAAGTACTAATCGGTAGCCGACGAAGTTCACAACGACCGCGGCGCCAAGCACGAGCACCAGCGATGGATCCCAGTCGCCCGTCACGTCAAGGAACGCCAGAACCTTGCTTGGATCGATCATCGAGGAAATCACCAGGCCAGCGCCGAATACGACACCGGCTATCAATCCGCCGAGTTGCATTAACATGATTAGAAGCCCTCGATGTGGCGGGTGACCAACGCGACGGTCAGCATGCCGGTGACCAGGAAGGTGACGGTCGCGACGATCGAACGACTGGAGAGACGAGCCATCCCGCAAACGCCGTGACCTGACGTACAGCCAGATCCCAGACGGGTACCTACGCCTACGATGAAACCTGCGATTGCCACTAGCGTGATTGGAAATTCCGGTCTTGGGGTCACAGGGGATGCCCAGATGGCGGCCAATCCGGCGAGCAGTAGGCCAATAACGAACCACCATCTCCAGGCTGTGTCACCGGCGGGGCGTTTCAGTGCGCCGCCGACAATGCCGCTGATGCCGGCGATTCGCCCGTTGAGTAGCAGCAGCAGTGTTGCTGCGAGGCCGATGAGAGCCCCGCCGATGAGGGCGGGAATCGGGGTGAAGTTTTCCATCTGTATTTTGCCTCAAGCCGCCATGGTTTTAGGGTCGCGTCTCATCATCCATTGTCATTGCGAGCCGATCGTTTGCTTCGCAAACGGTGTAGGCGTGGCAATCTTAGTTTGTCATGAGATTGCTTCGTTGTTCTTCTGCGGCGCGGACAAAGTCCTCGCAACGACGCCTAAAAGAATGTCATTGCGAGCCACCGTTTGCTCTGCAAACGGTGTAGGCGCGGCAATCTCCATAAGTCACGAGATTGCCGCGTGGGTGCTTCGCACCGCCTCGCAAAGACCTTGGGTTTGCGAGATTGCCGCGTTGGTGCTTCGTACCGCCTCGCAAAGACGAAGGGTTTTGGGCGAGCTGTCCTAACCCACGCGCTCGATGATGGTGCCGGTACCAAGTCCGCCGCCACAGCACATGGCAATTAGCCCGTATTTGCCGCCGGTCCGCTCCAGCTCATGCAGAGCGGTGGTGATCAGCCGGGCACCGGTTGAGCCGGTGGGGTGGCCGAGAGCGATCGCGCCGCCGTTAACGTTGACCTTATCGGGGTTGGCGCCAACTTCTTTCTGCCAGGCAACAACAACCGAGGCGAACGCTTCGTTCACTTCGAACACGTCAATATCGTCGATCGACAATCCCGTCTGCGCCAGGACTTTGCGAGTCGCCGGAATCGGGCCTTTCAGCATGGTGACGGGGTCGCAGCCCACAAGTGTGGTCGCGAGAATCTTCGCACGCGGCTTCAGACCCATGTCATCAACCGCTTTCTGGTTGGCGAGAATCACAACAGCCGCGCCGTCGGATACCTGGGAGCTGCTTCCTGCGGTGTGGAACTCCTGACCGGGGACCGGTGCCAGACCCTGCAACGCTTCGATGGTCGTCTCTCGCAGTCCCTCGTCTCGAGTAACCGTATGCGTCTCACCGGTGGGCTTGAACTCTTTGTCGAGGGTCGGTGCTTCGATCGGGATGATTTCGCGGTCAAAGCGATTTTCCGCCCAGGCCCTTGCAGCGTTCTGCTGGCTCTTAAGACCAAATGCGTCGAGATCAGCGCGGGTGACCTGATATTCCTCGGCGATCATCGCGGCGCCCTGGAACTGGCTGGTTGGCTGATAGTGCTCGAAGTAGCTTTCGCCCATCGGCGCGCCACCCGCCATGTTTGAACCCAGAGGCACTCGGCTCATCATCTCGACACCGCAACACAGCACAACGTCTTCCATACCGGACGCGACCATCGCAGCACCAAGGCTGGTGGCCTGTTGCGAGGAACCGCACTGGGAGTCGATCGTGGTGGACGCAACCTCTTCAGGCAGCCCTTGTGAAAGCCAGGCGACGCGCGCGATATTGAATGACTGCTCGTTGATCTGAGATACGCAGCCGCCGATGACCTGGCCGACTTTGGCGGGATCGATGCCGCTGCGGTCCAGCGCGCCTTTTTGCACTTTGCCGAGCAAGTCCGAAGGCATGAGGCCAGCCAGGCCTTTACCGCGCTTGCCGATGGCGCTGCGCGCCGCTTCTACGATGTAGATATCGTTCATGGTGATGTTCTCCGTGTGGTTGTCTTAAGAATTTTGGGTTCGGATTACCAGTTGCCGAGCTCACGCTCCAGCAGATCGCCGTAGCGGGCGACCGCGGCGTTGTAGCGGTTAGGCAGGCTGTAGTCAGGGAACAGGCTGGTGCTTGGCGAGTACTCACGCAGCACCTGGCGCGCGACGGTGACCTTGTGGACTTCCGTTGGTCCGTCGGCTAGGCCCATTGCGTAGCTGCCGATCAGCATGCCGGTGAAGGGCATCTCGTTGGAAACACCGAGTGAGCCGTGCAAGTGCAGGGCGCGCGAGATGATGTCGTGATACACCTTGGGCATCAGCGCCTTGATGGCTGCGATGTCCTTGCGAACTTTCATGTAGTCCTGGTATTCGTCGATGCGCCAGGCCGTGCGCAGTACGAGCAGACGAAACTGCTCCATCTCCATCCAGGAATCGGCAATCTTCTCCTGCACAGTTTGCTTGTCAGCGAGTCGATCGCCTTTGGTTTCTCGGGACAGAACACGCTCGCACGTCATGTCGAAAGCACGCTTGATCTGGCCCATGGTGCGCATGGCATGGTGAATTCGGCCACCGCCCAGACGAGTCTGGGATACGGCGAACGCTTCTCCACGACCACCGAGCATGTTCTCTTTCGGGATGCGCACGTTGTCGTAGTGAATGTACGCGTGGCTGCCTTCGCCCATTGGCTCGGTGCCGACGCCGACGTTGCGGATGATGTTTATTCCGGGCGTGTCTGCTGGAACGATGAACATCGTCATGCGTTTGTGCGGTGCTGCATCGGGATCGGTAACGGTCATGACAATGAGGAAAGAGGCGTACTTCGCGTTTGATGAATACCACTTTTCGCCTTGAATGACGAAGTCGTCGCCGTCTTGCGTCGCCATGCACTTGAACATGGTGGGGTCTGCGCCGGCGTGCGGTTCGGTCATGGAGAAGCAGGACACAATCTCGCCA
>CAYGQC010000224.1:0-5070 GCA_964351875.1 uncultured Pseudomonadales bacterium | reverse complement strand
GTTGCAGAGCCACGTCGCTCTTGATCCATTCGTTGACCGCCGGCCGGGTTTTCGAGGCGATGTCCCAGGTGCCGCCGGGGAAGCGAATGTTGCCCGGGGCGATGACGTTTACTCGAATGCCTTCCTTGCCGACCGCTTTAGCCAGGTTGCGAACAAAGTGATTGATGCCCGCCTTACTTGCGCCGTAGGCCAGTAGAGAACCCATCGCGTCGACGCCGGCAATTGATGAGATCGCGATGATGTTGCAGTTGTCGCGCTCAGCGATGTCGCGAGCCTGAAAGCGGCGCACAGCCTCTCGCATCAAGCGCACCGATCCCGTCAGGTTCTCCACAATGGTGGCGTCCCACTCATCATCCGTGAATTTGTAGCCAAACGGCATGTCGCCACCTCCGACATTGGCGATGACAATGTCGATAGGGCCAAGGGCAGCCTCGCCAGCGTCCAGCGCAGCGTTGAGGTCTGCGCTGGCTGTCATGTCGCCTGCGTAGCTCGTGACGCGCTCACTGCCGTGCGTAGAGCCGAGTGCGGCCAGTGCTTTCGCTAGCGGTTCCGGACTGCGTCCTGTCAGCACGACGTTTGCGCCTTCGGCGAGAAACGACTCGGCAATGCCCAAGCCAATGCCGCGGCTGGCGCCGGCCACGAATACGTTTTTGCCTTTGAGCTTGAGATCCATCAACGCATTCCTTGTACGGTTTCTAATACGGTCGCGTAGCTATCGAGTGTGCGTAGTATCTCGTCCGGGTCTTCGCTCCAGACGGTCAACAGTGCTCGCTGTACGCCTTCTCGGCCGAGGTTGATCAGTCCGTCGGGATCGGTAGTAGCGCCGGCGATCACGATTTCGATGTCCTCAGGATTGCGTCCGGCCTGCTCGAATGCTTGCTGCACGGGTGCCAGGCGATCCTTGATCGATGGCCGCGCCGTGATCGGCATCCAGCCGTCCGCCCAGCGTGCCATCGCTGCATAAGTGCGTGGTCCCATGCCGCCAACAACGATCGGCGGCCCGCCGGCCCGAGCGGGCTTCGGCCAGGCCCAGCTCTCGTTGAGCGAGGCCTCGTTGCCCTGGTAGCTTGCACGCTCGTCACGCCAGAGCCTGCGCATGATTTGGATGCAATCGTCGGTTCGGTCTCGGCGCGCGAGGTAGGCGCTGCCGTGAGATTCGCCCTGTTCCCGATTCCAACCAAAGCCGACGCCGAGTACCAGCCGGCCGCCGGTCAGGTGATCGAGTGTTGCGGTCTGTTTGGCGAGCCAGATTGGATCGTGCTGCGGAACGAGGGTAACCGCTGTTCCCACCTCGAGCGTGGGGCTGGTCGCGGCGACCATCGACAGTGCGACAATCTGATCGTTCATGCGGCTGTAGTAGTCGGGTAGCGGATCGTCCTGACCTGGGCGAGAACCAGGCCAGCGAGATTCTCTGGATGTTGGGATGTGTGAATGTTCGGGCAGAAACAGCGACGAGAAACCGCGCTCGGCGACTGCTTTACCGATATCGATCGGATGCATCGAACGATCCGTGCTGAACATGGTGATGCCGATAGCGGGCAGTTCGCTCACGTTTTCACGACTCCGGATTCGGTTAGCTGCTGGATAGTCTCTTCGGAGTATCCGAGCTCCCGCAGAATCTCCGCGCTGTGCTCTCCGTGTGCGGGCGCGGGCGACAGGTCGTGCTCGCTGCCCATGGCGTAGCTGGGTGTTCGAACTCTGCGATAACGGCCGGCGGCGGGATGCTCAACTTCCTGCAGCACTTCTGTCTGCTGAATCTGGGGGTGGTCCGGCACGTCCTCCGGGGCCAGCACGGGTGCCACCGGCACATCCGCAGCCTGCAGTTTCGCTATCACGTCCTCGGCCGAGTGTTCCCGTGTACAGACCTCCATATGGTCGTACCACAGAGACATCTGGCCGGTACGCATCGCCGCCGTCTTGAAACGCGCGTCCTCCGCCAGTTCCGTGGCGCTGAACGCCTGACAGAACTGCTGCCATTGGGCGTCGCTGCCGCAGGCGATGCTTACGTAGCCGTCGGCGCATTCAAACACGCGGTAGCCCGCCAGGATGTTCGGTATGTGATAGGCGTCATCATCCAACAGCGTGCAATGCATCATGCCGTCAGGCCAGAACCAGTGCAGATTACCTTCCAGCATGGTGTTGCGAATCTCGCAACCTTCACCGGTTCGGCTGCGTGCGATCAGAGCGGCCATAATGGACTGAGCGTTGCGGTTTGCGGCCGTTTTGTCAGCCACCATGTTGCGCACGAGCGCAGGTTTGCCGTTGACTGCCTGGGTAACACCCCAACCGGTCATGCTCTGAATCAGCGGATCGAAGACCGGCTGGCCGCCGAAAGGGCCGGTAGGGCCGAAACCGCTGGATGCGCAGTAGATGATGTCCGGTTTGCGCGCGCTGACATTGGCGTAGCTGAAGCCAAGCTTGTCGACGACGCCGTCGCGAAAACCCTCGACGAAGACATCGGCAGCGTCGATGAGCTGCCACAGCACGTCTTTGCCGGCATCAGACTTCAGGTCCAGCGCGATGCTGCGTTTGCCGTCGTTCGCACCCATGAACCAGGCTGATGTGCCGTTCTTACTGCTGCCGTAGAAACGCAGCCCGTCGCCGAAGCCGCTGTCTTCCACTTTGATCACCTCGGCGCCGTAGGACGCCAACAGGTGGGTGGCAGCCGGCACCGCAATCATGGTCCCGAGCTCTATTACTCGTATTCCTTCAAGCGGTGCTGACATGTTGGCCTCCGTTTAGCGTGGTGCGAAGCGCTGGCCGCCGTCTACGCGCAGCGTAGATCCGTTCATCATTGCGCATTCGAAGATTGCGATCGCCATGGTCGCAAACTCATGGGGCTCACCCAGCCGACGTGGGAAGGCTGCGTCTTTCACCATGTTGTTGGCGGCTTCGTCCGGGATGCCAGCCGTCAAACCCGTCGCAAACAGGCTCGGTGCGATGGTCATGCAGCGAATGCCAAGCGAGCCCAGATCCCGTGCCATCGTCAGCGTCATGGCCGCGATACCACCTTTGGCCGCGGTGTAGGCGACCTGACCGATCTGGCCTTCGAATGCTGCGATAGACGCAGTGTTGATCATCACGCCGCGCTCGCCTACATCGTTCGGATCGTTCTTTGCCATGTGTTCGGCGGCAATGCGATTGATGTTGAAGGAAGCGATCAGGTTGAGATCGATCACTTTTTGAAACACATCGAGTGGATGCGCTTTGCCGTCTCGACCGACGGTTTTCACGGCTGCACCACCGCCGGCAGTGTTGACCATGAATTGCACGCTGCCCAGATCGCCGACCGCGGCGCCGATTACGCCTTCGATGCCTTCGTGATCCAGCACGTTGCATGGGTAGAACTTGCCGCCGAGCTCTTTCGCGACGGCTTCGCCGTCAGATGACTCGAGGTCGAGTATCGCCACGTTGCCACCTGCGGCGGCGAACTTTGTGGCCGTTGCCCGGCACATACCGGATGCGCCACCGACGAAGATTGCGTTACTGCCTTTGATTTCCATGTTTATTTCCTGTGGTTGGTTTGGTTGTTCTGTCAGCCAGGCCCCAAGTTGATTTAGCTCAATCGGCCATCTGGGAGGTGAAGGTGGCCAGGTCAAAATAGTCGCGCCAGGCCTTGATTTCGCCGTTGTCGATCTCGAACGTGCCCATGACCGGGATAGACAGCTTGTTACCGGATGCCAGATCGAAGTTGTCGATGCGTTCGGTTAGCACTTTGTTGCCGTTCTCGGCGATGGCTAGTACTTCCCAGTGCACAGCGGTCGATTCCATGCCGCGAATGAATCCGGATGCGGCTTCGCGGCCAAAGATCGGTTCCATCGGGATGTTGTGGTACACCACGTCTTCCGCGAGAGCGCCGACTACGGCGTCCCAATCCATGCGGTTCCAGGCATCGATAAAGTCGAGGACTATCTGGCTATTGCTCATCGCGGCTACCCTGTTGTTTCTCGATAAACTCAGCGCACAGTTTGCCTGAATCTGTCGGCGTCGATAAGCCCGCGCTATGCTCGCCTTATGGATGCGACCGTGATTGAGTCACTCGAGCCACGATCAAAGTGGCTTGCCGCGATAGCCGATGTGCTTGCCCAGGCTTACGCGGTGGAAGCCGAACTCATCGGCGCCTGTGATTTTCCACCCCTTAGCCGCACAAGGTCAGAGATTTTTGCCGCGGACAGCGAGTTTCTGGGCTGCGTTCAGAGCGGAGAGTTGGTTGCTGTGGTCGAATTGGAGCGTTTGCCCAGCACGATCGTCATCGCTACGCTCGCCGTGTTGCCGTCACGGTTTCGACAGGGCCTGGGCCGGCGACTGGTGGAGTCGGTTATACGCGCGGCGCAAGCGCCGACGACCGCGATTGCTGTCTCGACCGGCGCGCAGAATGATCCGGCCATTGCTCTCTACAGAGGTGTGGGTTTTCGGATCGTCGGCAAACGTGCTTCACCGGAAGGCATTGCCATTGTTGATCTGGAGTGGCGGGCGGACTGGTCGCGGACGCAATGAGTCGAGTCAGCGACTCCGCGCGAGCAGCGGGGTTTGCGTCGCGACCATATGGCTCGTCAGATCAGCGATAGAGCGCACCCACGGCTCGTTGTCGGCAAATGCAGAGGGCCGATTCTCGCTGGCAACCATTGCGGCCTGCAGCGTTGGGTAGTAACCCAGCAATACCGCGAAGGCTGTTCCGGACCGGCGCGACACTTCGACATAGGGCAGGTGAGCGGCATCGTTTTCGGCTAAGTAGCGCTGAAGATCCTGCTCGTTGCTCATCATCATCAGTTGCACGGTGTAAGTAGCGTCCGCTGGCAGTGGTACCGCCGCCTCCTGCGTGTTCGCAGACGCTTTTCTTGCTACCTGGCTGGGCATTGGTGCTGCCGAATCCTCGATTGTTAACGGCGTTATCCGCTGAGCTGCCTGTACCACGGTCGGTATCGCCTCGCTGGCGGAATTCTGTCCTTGCAGATGTGGCTCAGGCTGTGGAGATGTTGTGCGAGCCGCATCGATCGCTCGCCCGATGGGATCGTCAAGCAAGGCGGCTTCCTCTTTGAGGACCAGGTTCTCGATGGCGTTGCTTGCCTC
>CAYGQC010000223.1:3118-5116 GCA_964351875.1 uncultured Pseudomonadales bacterium | reverse complement strand
TAGCAATCTGCAGAGTAACCTGCTAATTCAGCTGGGCTGGATGAAACCCGCATGAACACCTTTCACGTTGCCACTGCCTCGCTGGTTCGCGGCGGGCTGAGCAAGATCAATGCCGCAGCCGATACAGGGAGCACAAAACACAGGTAGAACCAGGCATCAGCGTAGCTGTTGGTCGCATCGCGGACTTCCCCTGCAAACCAGGGCCCAGCAGCGGCCAGGATAGTAAACGGACCGAGCAGGCCCATAACGCGACCGAAGGACGCGGTACCCAGCCGACCGCTGATCACACTCCCGAGCAACGGCAGCAGGCCACCGCCGGCAACGCCCAGACAAGCACTGACAACCACGAGCGCTGCAAAGTCGAGGCCGGGCAGTTGCAACAGAACAAGCGCAGCTCCGGCAGAAACGATTGAACCTAGAAACAGCCACCGATGATCCGTGGTATCCGCCAGCGCGCCGAACACCAGCTTCGCGCCGATCATCACAAACGCCATAATCGAAACCAACAGCGACGCCTGCACCGCATCGATGCCGGCATCGGCCGATAGCGGCGCGATGTTCTGCTGGACCGCGCCGAGCGCGAGCGACAATGGGACAAAGGCGAGACAGACGCCCCAAAACACACGGTGCCGGAGAATCTGACTAGTCGACAAGCTCGGCAGCGCCGGGGTCGCCTCCTGCTCATTGGTCGCTCCGACCGCCGCCTTCGGCTCGCGCACCAAAACGAGAACCAGCGGCGTAAGCACGAGCACCAGAAACGCCGCCATCACGAAATTCGTATCCCGCCAGCCCACTGCCGCTTGCAATGATGTCACCAGGGGCGGCAACAGCAGCCCTCCGATCGAGGTGCCCACTGTGGATATGCCTAACGCGAGCCCTCGCCGCTCAACAAACCAGCGGGTAATCAGTGTTTGCGCAGCTAGCGGGCCTGCGAGCAAAGGACCGAGAATGCCTAACGTGCAAAACGCGATCGCAACTCCCATAAGGCTCGTCGCCAGTGCACTGAACGCGAGCGCACTCGCAAAGCCTACAAGACCAACACAGACGAGCAGGCGGATCGACATCGTATCCATAGCTCTACCGGAGAACGGCGCGAGCAAGCCCATGGATATCTGAATCGCGAAGAACAGCGCGAGGACGTCACCTCGGCCAACGTTGAACTCCGCCATCCACAGCGGAATCCAGAACGTAAAACAGTAGAGGGCAATGCCAAACGTCATCGCCTGCCAGGCCATGCCAATGGCCACGATGTTCCAGCCATAGAACCACGGGCTGCGCACTATCGACGCCCCGGAATGACGAGGCAGGCAACCTGGCAGCCGTGCTGGTACTGGATGTGGATAAACGCTCTCCCCCAAAAGCAGCATCGAGCATAGCGCGGCTAGAGGTGAGTGTCGTGCTTACTTCTGATCGAGAGGGCCCCGGGTTAACCAGCCAGTTGCAGGTTTTTCACAGCGGTGGATTGTGATCCGCCGCTGCCGTTTCAAAACGCTCAGTCAGACCAGATATCCGATCCTGCCACTGCTGCGCAGTCGCTGTATCAAAGTCACTGCCGAGTGATTCTCTGATGACATCGCGCAACGCTGAGAAGAGTGGTTGGTACATCTCGGCATGCACAGAATAACCGGCGACATGGTTCTCGACCTCCCAGGCTACGTACGACGGATCTATCTGGTTCGATGGCGTCATAACGAGACCCAGCACGTCCTCAAGCATCCGGCCGCGCATATGCGCATCAGCATGCCCCAGCAGCTCGCCGGCCGCCGGGCAGGCTGCAAAGTAGGCCTCGTACACCGCATCAGTGATATCGCCAGACCGCTCGGCAGCCAGCTCAAAAGACTGCTCAACCAAATCTGTCATCGTTGTCTTCCCGTCAATTTTTCTGCTGTCGCGACCAACATTCCCGCGTTCGAACTCGCTCGCGCGATTAGCGTCAATTGCGGCGCTAGCTTGCCCGATATTCGATCAACGAGCATAAGGGGATTCGCGTACCGGGAA
>CAYGQC010000223.1:0-3108 GCA_964351875.1 uncultured Pseudomonadales bacterium | reverse complement strand
ACTCAAGATTCATCAGGGATCGGCAGCAGAGCCAAAGCCTCTGTATCGCCGGATTCCCCATAGAGACGTCGCAGATCGGCCAGCGTCCGGCGGGTATTGCCGTTTGCACTGCCCTGTCCGGCGAGAAAAAACTCATACGCGGGCCGGATGAGCTGCTCGGCTTCGTCAAAGCGATTCTGGCCAAGCAGCGCACGGCCGAGATTTGCCTCCACTTCAACGGACAACCTGTGCGTCTCGCCAAACGCCTCACGGCGTATCGGCAGCAATTCCCGAAAAATCGCCTCTGCATCGCGAAACCGATCCTGTTGCAGCATCGCGACGGCCAAGCCTGACTTCGGGAACGTACGATTGGGATGATCCTGGGGCAATCCAGCCGCGTCCTGCTGCGCAAGCGAACGGTTGAAGTTGTCTATCGCAGAGTCCACCTGGTTTTGGTCGAGGTTCATGAAGGCCAGGTTGTTGTACGCCGTCCCCAGACTGGGATGGTTCTCCTGCTCTGCGCGCAATAGCTCAATGATCCGTTGGTTGGTAATAATTGCACCAGGTACGTCACCCAGATCGATCTGCAACTCTGCATAACCATTCAACGTGTGCGCGACTTCCCGATGACCCTCGCCGAGCAGACGCGTGCGCACCTCGAGTACGCTTTCGTAGAGCGCTTTGCTCTCCTGGAGCCGGCCCAGATCGCGCAACACGCCAGCGAGCTGACGGCGGCTTTCTTCAAGCTCGGGATGATCACCGACGTACAGACGTTTTTGCATCGCAATGGCGTCGAGCAAAACAGGCTCTGCCTCGGTTGCTCGATCCGCCACGCGGTACAGTGCGCCAAGATGCCGCAGAGCAATACCAACGGACTCATGATCACCGGCGTGCATCTGGCGCAACATGCGCAAATTTTCGGTGAATAATGCTTCCGCCTCGTCGAACTTGCCCTGCGTTTCCTTAAGAAATGCCAGCCCTCCCAACGAGTCGCTAACAGCCTGGCTCGTATCGCCAAAGAGCCTCCGGCGCGTCGCTAAAGAGCTTGCGAACAACTGCTCGGCCTCGTCGAAATCGCCCACGTTCTGCCGCGCCATCGCCAGCACAAACTCCGTCGCGGCAACCTGTTCACTCGCTTGTCCGAACAACTCTCGTTCCAAGGCCAGGCTTTGCCGATACAGCGTCTCCGCCCGATCGTTACTACCGAGACGGTAGTAGACATCGCCGATAGTATTGAGCAATTGGGCACGAACCCGCGGCGTATCGTTGAGATCTGTCCCCAGCCGATCAAAGCCCAGATCCACTGCCTCTCGCACCGTCACTTCGCGTCCCTGCGCTTGCTCAGGACTGGCAGCCTCGAACAGCGACGTGACAAACGCCACCACCTCTTCGGTTGTCCGCTGCTCGCTCACCGCTATGTCGCGCTGCTGGGCAAGCTGGGCGGTGTAATAGACGGTGACACCAACAACGCTCGCGACGGCGAGGCCAGCCGCGCTCAACGCCAAGCGATTGCGACGGACAAACTTGCCAAACCGGTAACGTGCAGAGTCTTTGCGCGCTTCGATGGGTTGGCTATCCATGTAGCGCCGCACGTCCGAACCGAGCGCCTCAGCGCTGCGGTAGCGACGCTCGGGTTCCGCGCGCAAGGCGACCAGCGCAATCGTGTCCAGGTCGCCGCGGAGCTGCGTGCGCAAGCGCGCCGTGGTCACTGCACGCTCTCGACTGATTTCAGACAGACGCGTCGTCGCGTCGCGGTTTGCAGCCGCAGAATCTGCGTCTTCAAGAAGCATCGTGGCTGTCAGCATCGATGACGGTTTCGGCGGCGCGCCTGCCGTCCGACGCACAATTTGCTCCGCGGCACTGGGCGCGAGCGTGTACGGACGCTGCCCAGTCAGCAACTCAAAGAACACCACACCAAGCGCAAACACATCGGTGGCTGTCGTGATCGGCTCGCCAACAAGCTGTTCTGGCGCCGCATACGCTGGCGTGAAAGGTGTTGCGCTGGTGGCCGTGAGGTCGGCATCGTCGCGGCCCGTTAGCTTGGCGATGCCGAAGTCCAGAAGCTTCACCTGGCCCGCTTGCGTGACCAGGATATTCGACGGTTTCAAGTCGCGATGCACGATCAGCGATTCGTGGGCGAACGCTACCGCGTCGCATACCTCCGCAAACAGACTGATGCGCGCGTTGATCGGCAGCCGGTTTCGATCGCAGTAGACGTCGATGGGCAAACCATCGATGAACTCCATGACAAAGTAGGGTCGGCCGTCTGCCGTGACGCCGCTATCGAGCAACCGAGCGATATTCGGATGGTCGAGGCCCGCCAGAATTCGGCGCTCCTGCTCGAACCGCGCGACGACCGCGGCGCTGTCCATACCCTTACGGACAACCTTGATCGCTACCTGGCGGTCAAAGCCACCATCCGCCCGCTCCGCCAGAAAAACGGATCCCATGCCGCCCACACCGACTCGGCGAAGCAGGCGATACGCCCCGAGCTGATCGCCGGTGAGCGAACGATCAAGCTCATCAAGCAGGCCATCCATTGGCGGCGCAAGCGTCGCGTCAATCGCCGAATCGGCTTGCAGCAACTCGGCTACTTCTGCGGCCAGCGCATCATCGCCGTTGCAGTTCGCGCGCAGAAATTCTGGCCGATCAGCAGGCGCCAGTTCGAGCGCCTCATGAAAAAGCTGTTGCACTCGTTGCCAGCGCTCGTCATCCATCTTTCAGCCTCACCCTTCCCGCTCTACCGGCTCTACCGGCTCTACCGGCTCTACCGGCCCCACGACATTCGCAAAGCAACGGTTGTCGCTCATTCGCGGCGAGCTAGTTTACCCGTTAGAAAAAGCGCGCTTCCATGCGCGCAGTCTTCGCTTCCCTGCACGGAGTGCCTCTGCTACGAAGGAGCCAAGAAGGAGCTGAGAGGAAGCGCCTCATCAAGACGCCGTACCCAGTTAGCGGGTTTTCGGCGCGCCTCCCGGCGTCATGCTTTGGGGCCGCGCACCAGGCATCACGCTCTGCTTAGGTGATACGCCACCGGCTCCCGGCGCCATTCCCGGCCGAGCGCCAGCTCCTGGTGTACCTACCGTGCCACCCATCCCGCCACCCATCCCGCCACCCATCCCGCCACCAGGG
>CAYGQC010000222.1:0-5224 GCA_964351875.1 uncultured Pseudomonadales bacterium | reverse complement strand
ACCCCGGCTCGTCACGCTTGCGCGATACCAGAAATCGAAGCTTGGATATCGGTGGCCTCGCTTGCGAAAAGCCGCCATCTAAACCCGCGAAACCGCATTGTCAGTGCTTGAGAAGCGATGCACCCTGACGAAAATTCGCCGCCCGGCCCAAACCGAGGCGCTCGAAAAGCTCGTTGGAAATCGCGCTCGCGGGCACGTCTTCAAGCACGACATTCCAGTTCACCTGCGGGCGCAGAAAATCTGCGCAGTAGTAACCGAACAGTAGCGCCCGCTCCTCATCGAGGGTTCTGTTCGCGCCTGAGGTGTGCCAAACCCGGCCATCCATTACCGCAATCGACCCAGCCGGCGCTTCGAGGGAAGTCATGTTCTGTTCAACGTTGTCAGGCAACTCCGAAAGCACCGTGAATCGGTGGCTGCCAGGGAGGTATCGCGTACCTCCATTACTCTGGGACACATCATCGAGGCACCAGATGACGTTGACCGACCATGGTGCGAGCCAGGGTTCCGGCGCGACCAGCGCCTGGTCAGAATGAACCGGCATACTGCCGCTGCCGGGCAACGCGATATTGGCCGTCAAGTTGGAAATGAGGAAGTGTTCACCTAGTACCGCCCTGACTTGCTCCAGCGCAACCGAATGCAGGATCAACTCGCGGAACAAAGGATCGAAGGACAACAGATCGAAGACGCGCACGTTACGCTCATTCGGGTCGAGAAACGGCATGAAGGGATTTCCACCGCGAGCCTGAAAGGTATCAACAGCAGCGATGAGTGCAGATCGAAGGGTCGAGACTTCCGTCCCCGTGAGCACGTTCTCAATGATGGCCACACCATCATCGGCCAACATCTCAGCAGTAGCAGCGGTATCGGGCATATCCGTAAATCAGCCTTGGCAAAACAGTTAGTATCACAAACGCAGCCATAGAAAATACTCTCCGAGCTCGCGCCGCACCAGACAACGCGGCGCACCACACACATCGCCAGAACACGCTTGTGACGGATTCGCCTCGCCAGTTAGACCACAATAGTTAACACTACGCGAAGGCAAGCAATCCTTCGGAGAGTCGCATGGTCGGAAAATCGCTTATCGCAGCCACTCTCGCGTTTCTCAGCGGTTGCAGCTACATCCCTATCTCCGGCGGCAAGCTGGAGGGCGTGTTGACGGATCCTCCAACAGATTGGACGCAGGCTGCAGCCGACAAAATTATCCGGCTGGAGACAAACCCCAGTGAGCCGTACTCGGTAAAACTCTGGGTGCTGGGTATCGGCTCTGACCTTTACATCCATGCCGGAGCGACTCGCACAACCTGGGTAGAGCACATCGAGAACGATCACAACGTGCGCCTGCTGATCGGCGACAAACTCTATGAACTGCACGCCCAGCGAGTGACCAGCCAGGACGAGTTCGACGCGATGGCAAAACCCTACAAGGAGAAATACGGCAACGCACCGCGCAATCCAGACGTCCTTGAGGCTTATCTCTTTAAGCTTCTGCCGCGCACCTAGCGGCCGTTGCGGCGCCCCTATCCTGCTATGGAAACCGAGCGATGACAGCAGCTTCGTCTATGGATTTGCGAGCCTTTAGATATGCTTGACTACCAACGACAGAACTCTCCGCAAACCCTGGAAGAGGGAATCGCGGAGTACTACGCGGCGAACGCGTCTCATCTCGCCACGAGATTTCGGTCCAGCGAAGCTGACGATTTTTTCCGGAGTCATGACGCTAGCCACGTCGTGTTCGGATGTGGTGTCTCGCTGTGCGACGAATTGATCGTAAAGATCAGCAGCCTGTTCGGGACAACGCAAGGTTGGAGAGTGCTGAAAGGCTATAGGCTCCCCGAATCGAAGCTGGTCTACCAGGGGCTCCAGTTATCGGACATCGTTCTCACCACCGCGAGCTCGATCTACCTGGTTCCCAGAACGATCTGGCGCTGTATGCGGATGCATGAGCGCTGGCGCTGGAACGATTTCGATAGCTACCTAAACGTTCCGCTTCATCAGGTGCGTGCACAATACGGCATTCGAGTCGCCCACTGAGTGCTCCCCAAAGTGCCTACGTGCGCTGCTACGCGCGCAGATCCAACGAATTCAGGACACACACCGAATTCAGGACACACGCTTAAGAGCTCAGGACACACGCTTACCACTTCACAATGAGAAGAATGCTCAGATATCAGCGCACAAAAAGAGATCGATGAGTTCAGAAGTCGGATTTAACCCGCCCTTCTAAAACCGTGGTGAGAGCGAGGCCACATGCAAGAGCCAATCAACCGTCGCAACGTGAGACATGAACTATCCGGAAAACGTCAGGCGAGCGGGCACTCGCGCAGCTGCAACCCTCGAACGGAAATCCAGTCAGACAAAGCCTTCAGCGCCCCGTAGGCTCTCTGTCTACGACCTATGGCTGCGACATGGGACCGCACTCGGGCCATCGTTGGTGCTTGCGGACTGTTGACAGAATCTTTCGCTAGCTCAGTTATTCGCGCGAAGTAGTCCTCAGCTGTTATCGGCACGGTTGAAGAGTCATTCAAGCCGGAGATTACCGGCGTTAGGTAGTTCTGAATCGCCTCTTCAGAGTTGTTAAAACGCTCCTGAACTGAGGTGTTATCACTTGATTCGATCGAATCAGCGATCTTCGCCCGAATTGGGTTTAAATCAACGTAGGCCATTGCCGCAATGACAGCGGCGTCGTCCAATAGCGCACCTGAGTAGAACCGTTGCTCGAAAAAGTGCCCCGTGCAACCGTCCTCTAGGTTGGCACGACGCGCAATCGGCTGCTTCAGTAGCTTCATAAACACTGATACCGAGCCGAGTTTGGAGCGTAGTTCATCGAGCTCGATGGGGTCTGCCAACATCGCCAGGCGCCGTTTTTGCTCACGAGTCGAATCAATCTCGCCACCACCATCTCGAGACGGACAAATCTTCAGCCACCGGGAAACGACCTCTTCGTCCGACCACGAGAGAGGCGCGAGAGGATCGCTATAGATCGCAAGGTGGAAGTGGCTACTCAAGATCGAGTAGGCGTGGATCTCTATCGCGAAGGCTGAGCCCAGCACATCCAGACGCTCTTTCAGCCATGCCTTACGATGGCTGTAGTTCTGGGTGCCAACTCGGCCACACAGCCAAGATTTTCTCACGCAGCGTGATATCAAGTGGTAGAAGCCACTGGAGTGGGGATCGATTAGCAACGCACGTGGAGTTGTCATGCACGAAGGTTACGTGAGCAGGCCACGTTGCTCTATAGGCCAAAAACCCTTTCCATGGTGAGCCGATACCCTGAATTTTGCGGTGTGTGTCTTGAGGCGAAAACGCGGTGTGTGTCCTAAGGTGAAAACGAAAACGTGTGTCCCGAAGTGAAAACTCGGATCGCTTCTCTACTCTCTAGTACGTGCTGGACAATACGTGCACGTAGCTCTGGGGGCACCGCTAGACGACCCCAGCATTCGGCCAACACATCACATATTGGTGGGCTCGAAGGCTGCATGGTTCAACATCACTGATGATTTGCCTCAATACGAGGAATTTGGTTGATGAACAACCTGGAAACGGTGACCATCACAATCTTCTCGGGAACCTAAGAGGGTGACTTGGAGGTAAATCGTGAACAACCGCTCCAGGCCGAAAACCGACATCGGCATAAACACAGCCGAACGGCTGCTTCCGACCGCATCCCGACGATTGAATTCTCTAATTGCTTACTGGATTCGTCGATCGGAAGTCTAGCCGCGCTAGCTCCTCACGGACTAGCCTGAAGGAGGATTTATTCATGCGTCCACTTCATCCGTTGCTCATGCTCCTGATGGCGTCAGTAGGACTGACTGCGCTGGAAGCTTTTGCCGGCACGTTGTGGCGCAAGGTGCCGATGACGCCCTACGAAGAACGTCACCGCCTTCACTCACTCAACGCCCAGGACGTCACCGTCGGTCCTGATGGATCAATCTACATGACCAACGGTTCTCTGCAACGGTACGAATCCGGGCAATGGGTCTCCGTCGATTCCAACCCGAAGGGGATCGCCCTCGACGAAGAGAGCGGTGGCTACGTTACCGGAATCAAGGATCCGAAGAGTCGTTCCCGGCTGAAGGCGGATGAACTCGTGCGGATGATGAAACCTGATCGAATCAACGGAATCGCCGAGAAGGTAGCTGTAGACGATAGCAATCGCTTCTGGATCGTCACGCCGCGAGGCCGTGTGTTCAGCGGTGGTCGAGATCGTTGGGAGCTGATGCCGGTGATGGCGAGCAATGTGAGTGCCGGACCAAACGGCCAGGCGATCGTCTGGACTCGAAACCCCGCCCACCGCCAACACAAAGGGGAGCATGACCGATGGCTCACGAACAACCCACACCCGAAGCTGTTTCGAGACGGGCGCTGGCAAGATGTCACCGGGCTCCCGGCGACACCGAACGGGTTCGCGTTCGACGGCGCTGGTGACTTGTGGGTGTTGATATACGAAGGGAGTACCTCCTCCGGGACGGCGATGATCCTCAAACAACAGGGCGCAACCTGGCAACAGCAACCCGCGGTGGCGAATGGACGTTTCATCGACTCGGACCTAAAAGGGAACTTGTGGGTGTTGTCATATCGGCTCCACAAACCTGAGAACAAGAACACCTGGTCACACGACGAGGCACGCATCCACTGGTGGCGCGACGGTACTTGGTTCGATGATCCGACATTTCCCGACCTGCCGGTTAAGCCGTTTTTCTCGTCGAATCATGGCACCCTGCTTCAGTTCGAAAACAGGCTGACGTTCGCCCATAGGACGCGCTGGCTCTCCCTAAAGGAGGTATCCAACGAGGAGTACGCCCGGGTCATGGAACTCAAGAGGCCCAAGAAGCCGCAGCCAATACCGTGGGATGAGGCGGAAGAATCCGATACCGGACCGCCTGACAAGGGCCTTGCGGCTGGTGAGATTCCTGAGGCTCCCTCTGACGGGCCATCAATCGCCGGCTGCTGGCTGTGGTCGAATGGGATCACTGTAAAGCTCCATGGCGACGGTCGTGTGCAGGCCGATTTCATGCAGAACCGATGGCGAGGCGGAGAAGCAGGAAACCCGTACACCATCGAGTGGCCCCCGATCCGCGACACCTGGGCACTCGCTGCGGAGAGTACGATTTTCCACAGCGTGAGCAGCCTCAACGTGCAGCTGACCGGTGAACGTTTTTCTGGAGATCCCGGCAGCGTCACGGGAGTGTGGAAGCGCTCCGACGGCGCAGTCCTGACA
>CAYGQC010000221.1:0-5379 GCA_964351875.1 uncultured Pseudomonadales bacterium | reverse complement strand
GGGGAAGGCAGCAATGATGACGACAAGCCATCCATCAACGCCCTGAGGTTCTATAAAACGCATGACCGACTCATAGATGAGGTAAAGACCAACCATCGTGAGCGTCGTGTAGTTGACCAATGCTGCTACTATTTCGGCCCGGCCATAGCCAAAGGTCATATCCGCATTCCCAGGTCGACGGGCAATCTTGCGCGCACCAAATGCGATGATCAGCGAGATCGCGTCACTGAAGTTATGCAGTGCATCTGCAATCAGTGCCAGGCTGCCAGCAAGGACGCCCCCAATGAGCTGAGCAACGGTTAAGCCCAGATTGACAAGGACCGCCCATAGAACACGGCCATCGCCGCTAGTGTGGTTATGTTGGTGCACCATGCTCGCCTCCATTGTTTTTGTCTTCACGCCGGTGGATCCACTGATAAAGGGCAGGCAAAACGACGAGCGTCAGCAGGGTCGAAGAAAGGATCCCGCCGATGACAACGGTTGCTAGTGGACGCTGCACTTCCGCGCCTGTGCCCGTGTTTAGCGCCATCGGCACGAATCCCAGGCTTGCGACCAGGGCTGTCATGAGCACGGGCCGCAGCCGAATCAGCGCGCCCTGCGTCACGGCTTTGATCAGGTCGCCCTCTCGTTCCCAGAGCTCACGAATAAACGAGACCATGACCAACCCATTGAGAACCGCAACACCGGATAGCGCGATAAATCCGACCCCTGCCGAAATCGAGAGAGGCATATCCCGAAACCACAACGCGAGCACACCGCCAGTCAGAGCAAGCGGTACGCCGGAGAAGATGACCAGCGTGTCTTTGAGGTTGCCAAACGCCATCATTAGGAGCGCAACGATGATTAGGAGGGTGATCGGCACAACAATCGATAACCGCTGCGCAGCGGATTCCAACTGTTCAAAGGTCCCACCATAGGCAAGCCAATAACCAGCGGGCATTTGCACATCGCTCTTTACTCGATTCTGCACATCCTCGACAAAAGACCCCAGATCTCGACCACGAACGTTCGCGGTCACGACAACTCGCCGTTTCCCACTTTCCCGGCTGATCTGGTTCGGTGCGGGTGCAAGCACAGCGTCGGCTACTTCCGACAATGGCACATATCCGCCATCTGGAAGGGTTAAGGGCAACGAGCCCAGCCGATCAATATCCTCTCGTAGGTGTTCAGGCAAGCGAACAACGAGGTCAAATCGTCGGTCACCTTCGTAGATAAGCCCGACATCTTCGCCGCCGAAGCTGGTGGACACCAAATCTTGAAGCTCCTCGAGGCTCAGGCCATAACGTGCAAGAGCCACACGCCTTGGCGAAACGGTCATCATAGGAAGACCCGTAGTCTGCTCAAGACGTGCATCGGCCGCGCCCGGAACGTTTTCGACAACTTCCAGAATCTCTTCGCCCACGCGCTTGAGTTCGTCGAGATCATCGCCAAAGATCTTGATGCCGAGATCCGCGCGCACGCCAGATATGAGCTCGTTGAAGCGCATCTGGATCGGCTGGGTGAATTCATAGTTGTTCCCAGGCAATTGCCGCACAGCGTCTTCGATTTCTTCGACGAGCTCTGCTTTGGTTTTACTGGGATTGGGCCAGTCGGAGCGCGGCTTCAATATCACGAAATTGTCCGCCACGTTCGGCGGCATGGGATCTGTTGCGACTTCTGGCGTGCCAATCCGGGCAAAGACTTTGTCCACCTCAGCAAAGCCCTTTATGCGTGTTTCCAGCTGGAATTGCATGGCGACAGATTGCTCAAGTCCGGTACCAGGAATACGCATCGCATGCATTGCGATATCTCCCTCGTCAAGCTGAGGGATGAACTCGGTGCCAAGGGTTGTCGCAAGCCATCCGGTAAAGATGACAAGAGCAGCTGCAACGCTCAGAACTAGCCATCGCAGTCGGAGTATGACCGACAGTGCCGGCCGGTAAACTGACTTGACGGCTACGATGACGCGGCTTTCTTTTTCACTTACGCGCCCACTCATGAACACGGCAACGGCTGCAGGAACAATTGTTAACGAGAACAGCATCGCGGCGACCAACGCCATCACGACCGTCGCGGCCATCGGGTGGAACATTTTCCCTTCGATGCCGGTGAGCGCAAAGATTGGCAAATAGACGACAGTGATGATCGCAACACCAAAAAGGCTTGGCTTAATCACTTCCCGCGTCGCCGAATACACCACATCCAAGCGCTCTCGCAATGGCAGTAGTCCTCCGCGCCGTTGTTGGGCTTCCGCGAGACGCCGGATGGTGTTTTCGACAATGATCACGGCACCATCGACGATCAGACCAAAATCAAGCGCCCCTAAGCTCATCAGATTAGCCGATACGCCGGTGCGAACCATGCCAAACATCGTAGCCAGCATCGCCAAAGGAATAATGGCTGCGGTGATCAGCGCGGCTCGGATGTTTCCGAGTAGCAGCATCAGGACAACGATGACCAACAAAGCGCCTTCCAACAGGTTCTTCTGTACGGTCGCAATGGTCTTATCGACCAGGGTTGTGCGATCGTAGACCGTTTCAAGCACAACACCGGCAGGTAAGGTTGTTCTAATGCCATCAAGGCGGGCCGCAACTTCACGCGCGACTTGGCGTGAGTTTTCGCCAACCAGCATGATCGCGGTGCCCAGAACGGTCTCGATGCCATCGCGCGTGGCCGCCCCTGTCCGGAGTTCCTTGCCAATACTCACTTCGGCGACATCCAGAACTTTGACGGGATTGCCGTGTGGATTGGCAATAACGACCTGCTCTATTTCCTCGATCGTGGCGAGCTGACCTTGAGAACGAATAAGCACCTGTTGGCCGCCTTCTTCGATATAGCCCGCACCACGGTTATCGTTGTTCCGACGCAGCGCATCGCCCAGATCGGCCATACTGAGGCCATAAGCGAGCAATTTCTCAGGGTAAGGCGTGACGTGATATTGCTTGTCATACCCGCCAATCGTGTTGACCTCAATGACACCTGGCACCAGAGATAGCTGGGGTTTGATGATCCAGTCCTGGACCTCTCGCAGACTGAGGGCGTCATAGAGTCGTCCCTGATCATCCACTGCACCGGGCTCCGCTGAGACCGTATACATGAAGATCTCTCCGAGCCCGGTTGCGATCGGACCCATCTCGGGCTCGATGCCATCAGGCAGCGCGTTCTTGATGACGCCTAAGCGTTCATTAATCAGATTGCGAGCAAAATAGAGGTCCGTGCCATCGTCAAAAACAACGGTGACCTGGGAGAGTCCATAGCGTGAAAGTGAGCGCGTATAGGCCAGATTGGGCAGCCCGGCGAGCGCTGTTTCAACGGGATAGGTAATGCGCTGCTCGGATTCCAACGGGGAGTAACCCGGTGCTTCGGTATTGATCTGGACTTGCACATTGGTGATATCCGGCACCGCATCGATCGGCAGCTCCCGGTAGCTCCAGAGCCCAACACCAACAACTACGAGTACGAAGGCAAGAAAGAGATAGCGTCTCTCAATGGCCGTTTTGAGTATTGAATCAATCATGGCGCGGCTCCTTAATGCTCATGTGCAGCGCCGGACTTTTCGATGTCGGCTTTGATTAAGTAGCTGTTCTCCACAACATAGGTCGAGCCAGGCTCGAGCCCGCCAAGCACTTCAGTGAAGACGCCATCTGAGCGGCCAAGCTGAAGGGGATGGAACTCATAGCGCTCGTCATCTTGCGTGAATACGCCCCGGGCACCGTCCAAGGTTTGAAGAGAGCGGTTGTCCACCACAAGCGATGCGCTGAACGTGTCAACGACAATATGACCCTCAACAAACATCCCCGGACTCCAGATACCGGTCTTATTGTCGATTTTCGCGCGCGCAATGACGAAAGGATGGTCATCCAGGCTGGGCATGATGTTTTCGATCTTTGAAGTGGTTTCTTGTGTCGCGCTAGAGAGGCTCAAGGGCTGGTCTGTTCTAACATTGGCAAGTTGCCCTTCGAAGATGCGCAGCTCAGCCCACAGCTGCTCCGGATTCACGATCGAAAATAGCACCTGGTCTTGCGCAAGTTCCCCTGCGTTTGCATGGCGCTGCGTGACAATCCCTTTGATCGGCGCTGAGATTGTGTAGCTCTTAAGAGAGGTATTTGCTTCAATCCTGGCCAGGCGATCACCAGCATCCACCACATCACCGATATCGACCGATACCGTCTTTATTAGGCCGGGAAACCGCGCTCGAATATGACTGATCTGGTTCGGGGGCACGGCAACACGGCCGTATGTTTTAATCGTCCGAGACAGCTCGCCCGATCCAGCTATAGCGGTAGCGATACCACCCGAACGCGCATGGTCTGCACCGATCGACGTAGACGCTTCTTCTTCATGGTCGTCTCCATGCTCATCGTCGTGATCATCTGATTCCTGGTCTTTATGATCGTTGCGGTCGTCCTCATGATTTACGTGAGTTTCGGTGCCATGGTCGTGCTCGTCTTCTGCAGCTAACGCATTGGATAAGTGGAAAATGGACCAACTCAGGGCGAGAAGTATTAGCATGGTTTTCATCGCACATGCTCCTTTCGTAGTTGTTGAGCGGCATCACTATTCGAAAGTGAAAGTCCGGTCAGTTGTTCAATAATTACGCCGGCTTTTAGCGCTGCCGATGCGGTGTCTATAAGGCTTGCTTTGGCATCCACGAGTGCTTGCTGCGCAGCGATCAGATCCAGATATCCATAGCGTCCAGATTCATAAGCACGGCGCGTCGTTGAAAGTGCCTGTTCGAGTGCTGGGATGGTTTCATCTTGCAGCGTTTGCGATGCCTCGATGCTTTGGGCTCGCGTTCGGTAACCATCAAAGAGGCGTGCGTAAAGCTCGTTGAGTGCTTGTTCGCGTCTGATTGGCACCTCGTTTCGCTCTGCCATCGCGGCTGCGATATCTCCTCGGTTTCGACGGCCACTGAAGAGCGGCATCTCTATTGAGGCAACAAGCGCCGTATCGCTTGGACCCTCCAACCGGCGCACACCGAACGACCAACGAAGATCGGATTTGCTTCGGCTTTTGGCGAGCTTGACGGCGGAATCCTGAAGGCGCTCTTGGCTTGCATAGATTTGAACGCCAGGGCTATCAACAGAGCGTTGATACAGCGTTTCAAAATCGATCGTGGATCCAAAATTGAAGAGATCCCCGTTGGCGGCCGAGATACTTGCCTGGCGTTCACCCCAGAATGATGCCAAGGCCACTTTCGCGACCTCGAGCTCTCGCTCGATCTGGGAGACCGTCAGGCGCGCTTGTGAGCCAATGGCTCGTGACCGAAACAGCTCTGCATCCGGAGCAGCGCCAGCATCCACGCGCGAACTAACCGTCGCCGTTGTCTCTTTCGCCAGAGCCTCTGATTCTTTGGCCAAAACCAAGCGTTCTTGAATCGTCATCACGGCAATGAACTGG
>CAYGQC010000220.1:0-5458 GCA_964351875.1 uncultured Pseudomonadales bacterium | reverse complement strand
GGCAGTAGCAGTGCGCGAGCTTTAGAGTCGCGCAGATCCATAAGGGCTTCGCTGAAATCGTCCAGCATCTGAGCGCCAACGGCGTTCATGACCTGGGGGTGATTGAATTTGAGTACGGCGACGTTGCCGTCGAAATCCAGTGACATGTGCTGCATGGCAATTTGCCTTTTTTTAGTTCGTGTTTGGTGGGCGCGCCTATTTTTGGCTGCGCCTATTTTTGGCTGCGCCTATTTTTGGCTGCGCCTATAGGTCTAGCCGCCTTCGATACGAGGCATGAAAACCACCTCGCTGTTGGGCTCCAGGATCTCCAGATAGGCGTCTTGATGAATCTGCCCGTCGATCGCGACGGCGGCTTTTTCGAGCCGCTCAGCGATGCCGGGGAATCTGGTTTCAAGGTTAGCGACGAGGTCGCGATAGCGTTCGCCTTTCGCGTCAACTTCCTTTAGTCCGCCTGTCAGCGGCCAAAGGAAGTCGGGAAAGATAACCTGTGCCATCGGTTTCGTTGCACCCGGTAAATCAGGCGATAGCCAGGCTATGCCCGGCTATCGATCGCGTCGAGCACCTTGGGTGGTGACAGCGGTAGATCTGCGATGCGAAAGCCGAGGGCGTCGCAGACGGCGTTGGAGACAGCCGCCAGCGGTGCAACGATTGGGGTCTCGCCAACACCACGCACGCCGTAGGGGTGCGAAGGGTTGGGCACCTCAATGACAACCGTGTCGATCATCGGAAGATCTGAGGCGACCGGGATTCTGTAGTCCAAAAAGCCTGCGTTCTCCATCACACCGTCAGCGCTGAAGATGTATTCCTCGTTCAGTGCCCAGCCGATACCCTGGGCTGCACCGCCCTGGAGCTGGCCTTCAACGTACGCTTTGTGGATCGCGCGACCGGCGTCCTGAATCGCGGTGAATCCGAGCAGCTCCGTGCGACCGGTTTCTTTATCGACTTTAACCTCGGCGATATTCACCGAGAACGACGGGCCGGCACCCTGAGCATTCAGGGCCGCGCGACCGAGGATCGGGCCGCCGGTCTTCGCTGACTTGCCAGCAATATCGGCCAGAGACAGAGGCTGTACGTCGATGTTTGCGCCGGGCGCTGGTACCGCTTCGCCGTCGTGCCATTCGACCATAGACTCATCAACACCCCAGGTGGCTGCTGCGCGCGCCTTGCACTGGGCGATGATGTCCTCACAGGCCTGAACGACGGCCATGCCGGTCGCGAAGGTTACGCGTGAGCCACCGGTGACCATCGTCCAGCCAGAAGTTTCGGTGTCGCCGATGTAGGTTTTCACCGATTCGTAGGGAACGCCCAGGGTTTCTGACGCCATGATGCACATCGACGCGCGAGAGCCGCCGATGTCCGGGTTGGCCTCAAGCACCGTGACGCTGCCGTCTTCGTTGACGTGGGCCTCGGCGCTGGATTCGCCTCCGACGTTGAACCAGAAACCAACCGCGATACCCCGGCCAACGCCGTCGGCGAGCTTCTTGGTGTAGTTCGGGTGTTTCTTGGCCGCTTCGAGGCAGGCTTTCAAACCGATGACCGGGAACTTCGCGCCGTAGGGTGCCGTTGTGCCTTCCTCTGCGGCATTCACCATGCGCAGATCGAGTGGGTCCATGCCAAGCTTGCGCGCCATATCGTCCAGCGCGGACTCCATGGCGTGCATAGATTGTGGTGCGCCCGGTGCGCGGTAGGCCGCGACCTTCGGCTTGTTCACCAGCACGTCGAACGCGCTGATCTTGAAGTTGTCGATCTTGTAGGGCGCAAGGATTGTCATCGCGCCAGGTCCCATCGGAGCGCCGGCGAAAGCGCCTGCCTCATAGGCGAGCCATGCTGTCGCGGCGGTGAGTGTGCCGTCTTTCTTCGCGCCGACTTTGACCCGAACCACGGTGCCGGAGGTTGGGCCAGTCGCACGGAACACTTCCTCACGCGTCATCGTCATCTTGACCGGCCGACCGGCGTGCTTGGACAGCATGACGGCAACGGGTTCCAGGTAGACCACGGTCTTACCGCCGAAACCGCCGCCGATCTCACTCGAGATAATACGAACCTGGCTGAGCTTCATGCCGCAGATACCCGCGGTCATCTGACGAAACTCGAACGGGCCTTGGGTTGAACACCAAACGGTTGCTTTGCCTTCTTCGTTGATCGTCGCGCAGCAGGCGTGGGGCTCGATATAGCCCTGGTGCGCCATGGGGATCTTGTATTCCTGCTCGATGATCTCGTCCGCTGCGGCAAAGCCTTCGTCGACATCGCCACGCACCAGATTCATGACTGCAGCAATGTTGCTCGGCTTGTCTGGGGTCTCCGGCAGGTTTTTGGTGAAACACTGCTCGTCCAGGAGGGGCGAGTCGGCCTCCATCGCTTTCACCACGTCCAACACGGGTGGAAGTACTTCGTATTCAACTTTGATGGCAGCCAGGGCTGCATCAGCGGCTTCCGCGGAGGCCGCGGCCACAGCAGCGACCGCGTGGCCGTGATAGAGCGCTTTGTCTCGGGCCATCACGTTTCTGGCAACGTCTTTCAGCGTGCCACCACCTTCGC
Source organism: uncultured Pseudomonadales bacterium (assembly GCA_964351875.1). Taxonomy (GTDB): domain Bacteria; phylum Pseudomonadota; class Gammaproteobacteria; order Pseudomonadales; family Azotimanducaceae; genus JANSWO01. Next base: position 2,920 of record CAYGQC010000220.1, on the reverse strand, counting down.
CACCAATGTCGCCGCCGCCGGCCTCCGGAAAGTCGGCACCGCAAATGACGGCAAACACGCCGGGCAGCGCTCGTGCTGCTGACAGGTCGATCGACTTGATGTTGGCGTGGGCGTGAGGGCTGCGCAGGACCTTGCCGATGACGGCATTGGACATTGTCTGATCCGCAGCGAATTCGGCTCGTCCCGTGACCTTGTCAACGCCGTCGGGGCGGATTGGGCTCGTTCCGATTACCTTGAATTCGTTCTGTGCTGCCATGTTCTGATCCTCAAAGTTAGGGCGCAAAGGGTGCGGATATCGCCGATCGATAGAGCGATATGGCCGTGAGTCAGGAGTTCGACACATTGCCACGATACAGCTCTGCCGAGGGCGCCGTCCGGCCATCGCGGTGATAGCTCTACAGTAGGTCTGGGCCCGCATCAATGCAACTGCCGTGCTCTGTCTCAGACGTCGATTTCCGGGCTTCTGCAGGGATGCATTGACCACTGCGATCGGTAGCGAAATCACGTATCTTGGTTGGGCTCGTTAGCAGCCGCTTTGATTTTCACGGGGAGACAACCATGGCCTATGCACCCGCCGACCGACCGTTCTATGACGCCGATAGCCACATCATGGAACTACCGGACTTCCTTCGGGACTATGCTGATCCGAAGCTCAGAGACGATATTCCTCAGGTCAGCTACAGCGCCTCGCTTGTGACTGACGAAGAGGTCGCTCAGTTGGTGGCCCAGGGCAATCGCCACAGCGACGAACATCGTCAGGCTCAGATCGCGATGGGTGATGACCTTATAGCCCATTCCAAGGAGATCCAGGCGCTGGGTGCGTTTGATTCCTCCGACCGCAGTGTTGCGTTAGATCTGCTTGGTTTTAAGAAGCAGCTCGTGTTCGCCACCCACAGCGTTGCTCTGCCATTTCACCCCAGCTCGAAGAAGCCTCTGGATCTGCGCTACGGCGCTACTCGCGCGCACAACCGCCATATGGCGGACTTCTGCTCGGACGATGACCGTTTGATGGGCGTGGCCATCGTGCCGCTCGATGATCCCGAGCACGCGATGAAAGAGCTCGATTTTGTACTCGAATCTGGGCTCGAGTCCGTTTGGGTTCCGCATCGTGCCCCGATCGAACGTTCCCCAGGACACGTGGACTTCGACCCGTTCTGGGCGCGCCTCGCTGAAGCGGGTGTGCCGTTCCTGCTGCACGTTGGCGGCGCGCCGCTCCAGGCATTGGGTAGCTGGAGTAACAACGGCCGAGGCCCGGTTAAAGATTGGATGGGTGGCGGTGAAAACGTGCGCAGCAAAGACGCGGCCGTCATGCACCAGACGCCCGAGACCTTCATCAGCGTCATGGTGATGGATGGTGTATTCGAGCGTCATCCAGGCCTGCGCGGCGCCGCTGTTGAACTCGGCGCTGGCTGGGTTCCTGAGCTGACTCGTCGGCTGGACTGGGTCTGCCGAATCTGGAGCCGAGTGGATAAAGGTATCGACTTTGAGCGTCCGCCGTCAGTTCAGCTTAGTGAGCAGATGGGCTTCACGCCGTTCCCGCACGAAGACGTTGCGATGCTTGCTGCGCAGTCCAATGACGATCTCTATCTGTTCTCGTCGGACTACCCGCACGTCGAAGGAACTAAGGACCCGATCGGGCGCTTCGAACGCGCATTGGCCGAGTCGGACGAGGCTCTGAAGACCAAGTTCTACAGTGAGAACTTTCTACGCCTGTGGCCAGAGGCGAGAATCGCCTCCTAGGCTGGCTCGTCGCGGAGTAGCTCTTTCCGGGTATTTGTGGCCGGCCGCTTCGGCGCCGGCCTGACCCATCGAATGTCGGAATCTTAAAGAATGAATGACAATCAACCAGTACTGGTCGGTGTGGGGCAGTGTGTTGTACGCGAGCCCGGCAGCGACGCATCTAGCCTGCCAAGCCATCTCTCTCTCGCCGCCGATGCTTGTAGCGCAGCCTTGGCCGACGCTGGCGTGGCTGACCTGGCGCGACACATCGACACCCTCGCCGTGGTTCGCTTCAACGTCGATTCCATGCGTGCCGGCGCGCCTGAAAATGCTCGCTATGGCAATGCGCCCCGTTCAATCGCCAAGCGGATCGGCGCGAGTCCCGCGCATGCGATCTACAGTGTCGTCGGCGGACAGTCGCCCCAGCAGTTGGTCAATGAATTCGCCAGCAAGATTCTGGCGGGTGATGCGGAGTGTGTTCTGCTGACGGGTGCCGAAGCGATTGGCGCCATGAAGCACGCGGCTCGCAACAAGCTCGAATTCGACTGGAGTGAGCAGGCTGAGGGTGAGCTGGATGATCGAGGCGAGGGACCCATGCTGCTCGCCGGTCATGAGATTGCCAACGGACTAGGCATGCCGCCCCAGGTTTACGGCGCATTTGAAAATGCGAGCCGCATCGAGCGGGGAATCAGCAAGGCCGATCATCGTTTGGCGATGGCAAAGCTGTTCGCACCGTTTTCCCGTGTCGCAGCAGCCAACCCCTATGCACAGTTTCCGGTAGAGCGCAGCGTCGAGTTTCTATCGACGCGCAGCGATGACAACTACGACGTCGCTGACCCATATTTCAAATGGTTTGTTGCCCAGGACGCCGTCAATCAGGGTGCGGCGTTACTTCTCATGAGCGTGGCCAAAGCCAAGGCGCTTGGGATTGATTCCTCGCGCTGGGTTTTCCCCCGAAGCGGCGCGGATGCGACGGACCGCTTTGTTTCCGAGCGCGCCTCTCTCACCAGTTCGGCCGCGATGGCCGCCACACTGAATCACTCGCTAGCCGCTGCAGGGCGAACCGCCGCGGACATTGATCACTTCGAGCTGTATTCCTGCTTTCCATCCGCAGTCCAGTTCGCCTGCGATGCCCTCGCTAACGATCCGGCGGGCCGCCAACTGACGCAGACCGGTGGACTGCCGTACTACCGAGCAGCGC
>CAYGQC010000219.1:0-5463 GCA_964351875.1 uncultured Pseudomonadales bacterium | reverse complement strand
ATTTTCTGATCGGATCGATGTTGCACCTGGTTCGTTTCGAAGCGCCGATCGAGTTCCAGGAAGGCCAGGGTGAGCCGTCGGGCTCGGTCAACAGCATTGAAGAGCTGGTTAGCTTTGTCGTCGCCGGGCTCAGCGAACCGCAAGTATCTACAACGCAAGGATCTACAACAATGGAGCGACAGGCGTGAAGAAGCTGCTACCCCTGGTGGTATTGCTGGCCGGGATTGGCGCGGCGGCGCTGCTGATTGCGACGGGTCCGAAGGTTGTGCCGCATGCCTCAGACGCGGTAGCGCCGTTGATACGGATTGTTGAGGTAACGCCTCAGAGCCATCAGTTCAGCGTCAGCACCCATGGCAGCGTTAAGCCTCGAACCGAGAGTGATCTGGTGCCGGAGGTTGATGGCCGAGTTGTCCTGATGTCGGCATCGTTGGTCTCTGGCGGCTTCTTCGCTGAAGGCGATGTGCTGCTGGAGATTGATCGGCTCGACTATGAAGTCGCTTTGGAGCAAGCGCGTGCGGGGTTGGCCCGCGCGCAGAGCGAGCTGAATAACGCACGCAAGAATCATGTGCGGTTGCAGGATCTGAAGACGCGCGGCTCGGTGAGTGATGCTGAGGTTGATAACGGCCTCAATCAGGTTCGGGTCACTGAGGCCGTGCTGCGTGAAGCGAATGCCAGGCTCATGCGTAGCAAACGAGATTTGGAGCGCACGAAGATACTTGCGCCGTATGACGGCCGTGTTCGCGCTGAGAGCGTGGATGTTGGTCAATTTGTCCGGCGTGGCCAAAGCATTGGCGCCATCTACGCGGTGGACTTTGCTGAGGTTCGATTGCCGGTACCGAATGCTGATCTGGCCTACCTCGACCTGCCTCTTGGGAACGGAGACCAGCCAGAAGCCGAACAGGCTTTAGTGACCTTGAGCGCAGAGTTCGCGGGCTCGCAACAGAAGTGGCAGGGCCACGTTGTACGTACCGAGGGCGAGCTGGACCCGAACACCCGCATGGTTCATGTCGTAGCACAAATTCCCAAACCTTACGGTCCGCACAACGGTGGCACGCCGCTGGCGGTGGGCATGTTTGTTGACGCGGAGATACACGGTCGAATCCTGCCCGGCGTGTCGGTGTTGCCGAGGTCCGCATTGCGCGGCGACAACCGTGTCATGGTGGTGGACGCAAATGATCAGCTTCGCTTTCGCGACGTAGACGTCCTCCGCCTTGTAGACGACATGGTCTACGTAGGTGATGGCCTGATTGCCGGTGAGCGGGTGTGCATCTCGCCGCTGCGCAGTACGGCTGATGGTATGCGGGTGCGGGTCGCGCCCGATTCCGCTTCATGAAAGGGCCGATCGAATGGTTTGCACGTAACCACATCGCCGCAAATCTACTGCTAGGCCTGATTGTCATGGCCGGCTTGGTGTCCTTGCCATCCATGCAGCAGAAATCGTTTCCTGACCTCGAATTCAATCTGATCACGGTTTCGGTTCTCTATCTCGGCGCCGCACCGGAAGAGGTGGAGGAGGGCGTTTGCGTTCGCGTTGAGGAAGCGCTGGAAGGTATCAGTGGCGTGGAGAAGATCTCGTCCACGGCGACGGAAGGCGTTTGCTCGGTATCGGTTGAGCTGTACGAGAGCGCGGATGAAACCAAAGCGCTTGGCGACGTGAAGAACCGGATTGATGCGATCGATACTTTCCCGGTGGAAACTGAAAAGCCGATCATCACGTACGTGACCAGCGAACGCGGTGTCATGGATATCGCGGTGACCGGGCCTAGTGATGAGGTTGAACTCAAAGTCATTGGCCAACAGGTGCGAGACGACATTGCGGCACTGCCCGGTGTGACCCAGGTCACCCTTGGCAACTCGCGGCCCTACGAGATTTCCGTGGAGATCTCGGAGACCTCGCTACGCCGCCACGGCCTGACCTTCCAACAGGTGGCAAGCGCGGTGCGTGCCGGGTCTCTTGATCTTCCTGGTGGTTCGATCAAAACGGCGGGCGGCGAGATATTGCTGCGCACGAAGGGGCAGGCTTATCGGGGTCCCGAGTTCGAAGAGTTGGTGGTGCTCACCAAACCCGATGGCAGCCGGGTCTATCTGAGAGACCTGGCGACGGTGGTCGATGGTTTTGAGGATACGGACCAGAAGCTGTGGTTCAACGGCCGGCCCGCTGCGCTCATCCGTGTTGCCCGCACAACGGATCAGGACGTTCTCGATATCACCGGCTCGATCAACCAGTACCTGGCGACAGGTACGGATCATTTGCCGGAAGGTGTGGAGCTGACGGTCTGGTCAGACGGTTCAGTCTTTCTGCGGGATCGACTGGATACGTTGTTCAACAGTGCAAGGCAAGGCTTCTTGCTGGTGCTGTTGCTGCTCGCGTTGTTCCTGCGCCCCCGCTTGTCGTTCTGGGTCAGCGTTGGCGTGCCAGTTGCGTTTATGGGCGCGATTTTCCTCACGTCGCTGCTCGGCCTGTCGATCGATGGCATCTCGACATTCGGGTTTATTCTGGTGCTCGGCATTCTGGTCGACGATGCGGTGGTAGTCGGCGAACGAGTTTACTCGCTGCAATACCGCTCCGGCGCACATCCCACGCCTGAACATTTGTTGAATTCGGCCATTGCGGGTACCCGGCAGGTCTCCGTCCCAGTGATTTTCGGCGTGCTGACCACCGCAACCGCGTTTGTTCCTGTCATGTTGGGGCCCGGCACGATCGGGCAGATTCAATCGATCATCGCAACGGTTGTTCTGTGTTGCCTGGCGTTCTCGCTGGTGGAATCCCAGCTTATTCTGCCGTCGCATCTGGGACACAAGAGCGTCTCGTCGGCCGCCGGGGAAGTGAGCCTGATGCTGACGCCTCTTCTCGCCATCGTCCTGTGGGAGGTGTCATGGAGCGGGCGCAGTTTTGTAGCGCTGGCGATTGGTGTTGCCAGCATATTTCTCGCCTGGCATCTGTCCGGCGGCTTTGAGAAATTTGCGGCGGCTACCATCAGGCAGCAGCAGCGTTTCTCAGATCTATTGGAAAATATCATTCAGACCAAATTTCGCTCGGTGGTAACTCGAGCGATACGAGCTCGCTATGTGACCGTCGCCGCAGCGGTCGCTGTCTTCATCGCGACCATTGGCGTTCTTGTTGGCGGGCATATGCCGTTTTCGTTCTTCCCGTCCATTGCTGCCGATGCGGTAACGGTCAAGCTGACCATGCCGCTCGGCACACCCGCTCGTGTGACCGAGGACATACTGCAGAACATACAACAAGCCGGCGAACGCTTGAGCCAGAACCTGGCTGATGAGTATCCGGATGGTCCTCCAGTGACGCATATCCTGTCGGCATTGGGCGGCCAGCCGGTGAGCAACAGTGGTGGTGGCATTTTCGCCGGGGGTTCGGCGCCGAGCGGTGGACACCTGGCGGAGGTGACTCTTCAGCTCGTGGCCGGCGCGGAGCGCGAAGTGGGTACGCTGGAGATCGCCCAGCGTTGGCGGGAAGCGGTTGGCGTAGTACCCGATGTTGAAGAGCTGTCGTTTAACGCGTCGAGCTTCAGTACGGGCGCGGAGATTGATATTCAACTTGAAGGGCCGGACCTGGACGAGTTGAGTATCGTTGCCAACAAGTTGCGAGAGCGACTGGGCGAGTACCCGGGAGTAATCGATATCGCCGATTCGTTCCGGGCGGGTAAGCAAGAGATTCAACTGGAGATCCTGCCTGCCGGTGAAGCGCTGGGGCTGAATCTGGCCATGCTGGCAAGCCAGGTGCGGCAGGCGTTTTACGGGGAGGAAATCCAGCGCGTACAACGGGGCCGAGACGATGTTCGGGTCATGTTGCGCTATACCGAATCAGAGCGGCGCAACCTGAGTGCGCTGGACTCGATGCGTATCCGCACAGCGGACGGCTCCCAGGTGCCGTTCGCAACGGTGGCGAAGGCAACGCTCGGTCGCGGCTTCTCAGCCATCAAGCGGATCGATGGGCGCCGCGTTGTTAACGTGACGGCGGATGTTGACCGCACGATGATTACCGCAAACGAGATACTGGCGGAATTTGGCGCGGGCCCCGCGCAACAGATACTGCAAGACCATCCGCGCGTCAGCTACAGCCTGGAAGGAACGCAGCGCGAGCAAGGTGATTCGGCGGCATCGCTCGTACCCATGTTTGTGCTGGCGCTGTTCGTAATCTACGCGCTGCTCGCCATTCCCCTTGGCTCCTACGGGCAACCGCTCATCATCATGTCGGTGATCCCATTCGCCTTTGTTGGCGCGGTGTGGGGCCATATCATCATGAAGTCTGCGGGCCTGCTGGACAGCATGGCGATAATGTCCATCATGGGGTCGGTGGCGGCGTCAGGGGTGGTGATCAACTCAAGTTTGGTGCTGGTGCACGCAGTGAACAATCGCCGCCGCGACGGCATGGACATGCTCGATGCGGTAACGGAAGCGGCGGTCACTCGCTGCCGACCGATTCTGTTGACCTCACTCACGACATTTGCAGGCCTGACACCGTTGCTCCTGAACCAAAGTGTGCAGGCTGGCGTACTGGTGCCAATGGCTACGTCTGTTGCGTGGGGAGTGGCATTGGCGACGGTGGTGACGCTGCTAGTGGTACCCGCTAGCTACGTGATTCGAGAAGATATCGTGGGCAAGCGGCTGATGCGCAAAACGCTGGTACAGGATTCCACCGGCTAGTGCCGACAACGTCAATCGATTAGATAGTTACTAAGGACAAGATTGTGAGTACAGACGAGCTACGTTACGACGGACAAGTTGCGCTAGTCACCGGCGCGGGCCGTGGGCTCGGCCGTGAACATGCGCTTTTGCTCGCCTCTCGCGGTTGCAAAGTGATCGTTAATGATCCGGGTATCGCCTATGACGGTTCAGGCAAAGCCCAACAGCAAGTGGCCGATGAAGTCGTCGAGGCAATCCGGCAAGCGGGCGGGGAAGCCGTCGCCAACTACGATTCCGTAGAGAACGGACAGGCGGTGGTCGATGCAGGAATGGCGGCTTTCGGACGGATCGATATCGTCATCAACAACGCCGGCATCATCACCCCGGAAACCTGGGCGGAGTTGACGCTTGAATCGTGGCAGAAAACGATCAACGTCAATCTGACCGGGGTCTTTTCGGTGATGAAAGCCGCCTGGCCGGTGCTGGTTGAGCAGGGCTATGGCCGCTGCGTCTTTACGGCATCACCCGCGATCTATGGCGCGGGGGTGGCTGCCTATGCAGCGAGTAAGGCGGGTGTGATTGGCCTGGCCAACTCGCTGCAATTCGAAGCGAGAAAGCTGAAGCTCGACATCAAGTGCAACATCCTTATCCCCCAGGCCAATACCCGAATGGTTCAGGATTTGAACTCGAACATCTCCGCGACTCGTGTCGCTCAGGGCAAGTCCGAACTAAAAAGCGCGCCCGCAGAGATACTGAGCAGATTGGGGCCGGAGAAGGTATCCGCAATGGTCGCGTGGCTTGCGCACACCGAATGTCGCT
>CAYGQC010000218.1:0-5536 GCA_964351875.1 uncultured Pseudomonadales bacterium | reverse complement strand
GGCTCTGCGACCGCACCACCGACCGGATCGACCACCATATCCAGGCCAGACTTTGCCGTCAGTGATTTCAGCTCCGCGCGCCAATCAGCCTGGGTGTAGTCAATGACTTCGTCTGCACCGCAGGACAGTGCAAATTCACGTTTCTCAGGCGAGCTGGCAGCAGCAATAACGCGTGCCCCAAAACTCTTGGCGAGCGCCACCGCCGCACTGCCGACGCCACCCGCAGCGCCAAGCACCAGCACGGTTTCTCCCGCGAATAAGGGTCCGCAACGCTCATACGCGTATTGCATGGTGAGGTAGTTAATGAAGAAACCGGCTGCAGTCTCATCTGTTAGCCTGGCAGGCGTGAGGCTCAGCCCAGCCGCCGGTGCGACCAGGTAGTCCGAGAACGCGCCACTACCCAAACCGAACACCCTCATGCCCGGCTCGAGGCTGTCGACGTCGGATGCAACAGCATCGACAACGCCGGCGAACTCCCCTCCGGGGTAGTAAGGGAGGGGCGGCTTGACCTGGTATTTGCCCTGGATCATCAAGCCATCGACAAAGCCGACGCCTGCGGCTGAGATCTTGACCCGCACCTGCCCTGGACCCGGTTCAGGCAGTTCCCGTTCGACCAGCTTGAGACTGGACGGCGGCCCGAATTGCTCGCATACAACGCTCTTCATACTGTTGACTCTCAGATCCTTGGCCACTGCGGAGCAAGTATGCCGACTCTGGCAGGCGCTGTGATAGCGGCGTTACACTGACGCACAATCGAGCGCGTTTGCAGCAATGGCTCAGCACCCGATCAAACCGTGCATCAGGAGAGAAGTTCATGCCGATCAAGAACGTGTTTGCCCAGGTGGGTGAACTGAAGAACAACATCAGCAACTTGAGCATCGCTGATCTGAAGGCGGCCCAGGCAGACGAGCACGATTTGCTACTGATCGATCTGCGAGAAATTCAGGAGCGTGTAGACCTCGGCGCGATCCCAGACTCAAAGCATGTGCCCCGAGGCATGCTGGAATTCTGGGCCGATCCGTCCAGCCCCTACTATCGAGACTGGTTCACCGAGGACAAGCGCATCATCGTCTACTGCGCCGGTGGCGGCCGCTCTGTGCTGGCGACGCTTGCTCTACAGGACATGGGTTTCACCAATGTCGCCCACGTGGAAGAAGGCTTCAAAGGTTGGAAGGATGCAGGCGAACCGATCGAAGACGTTAAAGGCAGCGCCGGCTGGGGTCGAGTCGAGAAGACGTAGGCATAGGTAATCATAGATAGAACGGGCCGGCACGGATGCCGGGCCAGGCGGTCAGCCAGTACAACTACGCGACGCCATGGATGGCAGGCAACGCAAGAATCACAGAAGGAAAACATCATGGAAGCCATCGCAAACGTTCAGGACCAAGTCTCACCGGAAGAATGGCAGGTCCGCTGTGATCTTGCGGCTGTCTATCGGCTCGTCGCCATACACGGATGGGACGACCTTCTCTTCACCCACATCTCCGCACGGGTGCCTAACGAAGGCCACTCTTTTCTGATCAACCCCTTCGGCATGATGTTCGAAGAAGTAACAGCTTCATCGCTCGTAAAAGTCGATGAGCACGGCAACAAGCTGATGGACTCACCCTACGAGGTGAACCCGGCTGGTTTCACGATCCACAGCGCTGTTCATATGGCGCGCGAAGACGCGGGCTGCGTACTACACCTACACACCGATGACGGAGTAGCGGTCACATGCATGCAGGAGGGCCTCATGCCCATTTCCCAGCACGCCATGCAGTGCCTGGATCAAGTCGCATACCACGACTACGAAGGCATCGCGCTGGATCTCGACGAGCGCGAACGCATCGTTAACGACCTCGGTGACAAGAAGCTTCTGCTGCTGCGCAACCACGGAACGCTCACTGTTGGCATTGACTGCCAGTCTGCCTGGCTACAGATCTACTACCTCGAGCGCGCGTGCACCATGCAAGTCAAAGCGCTATCGAGCAAACAGGGTGTGGTGCCGGTGAATCAGGGTGTACCCGACGTGGTCACCAAACAGAGTGAAGTGGTCTTCAACGGCATGCTGGGCGCGCTGACGTGGCCTGCGATGCAGCGACGGCTCGAACGCGCCGGCGCTGACTACGCGGTCTAACCGCCGGCTTACGCGCCGCAACGATCGCCCCGCAAATGAAAGGTGCACTACCCTGCGCGACCAGCCGCTATACCGAGCGGCTGGTTAGCTTGGACAACTCATTAAGGACTACGTATATGCTCCGCTGCCTGGCTTTGGGCCTAACCGCTCTACTCGCCTTCTCCGGCCACGCCGAACTCGCCCGCGGGACTGTCTTTGACGACTTGAACAGCAATGGGTTGAAAGATGACGGCGAGCCAGGCCTGGAAGGCGTTCGCGTCTCTGATGGTTCGGCATTCACCGAGACCAACGCTGCCGGCGAATACCAACTCAACATTGCGGACGAAGCCATCGTCTTTGTCGTGAAACCCACCGGCTATCGAACGCGCGTGGCACCCAACCAGATCCCGCAGTTCTACTACATTCATCAGCCTGATGGCTCGCCCGATGGGCTGCGCTATCCAGGCATAGAGCCGACCGGCGAACTGCCTGAAGCGATCGACTTTCCGCTGACACAACAGGATGAGCCCTCGGTATTTGACGCAATCCTGTTTGCGGATACACAACCGCAGACCGATGCCGAGGTCGACTACATTCGCGACGGTGTCATCGCCGAGTTGATCGGAACCGATGCTCGCTTCGGCATGACCATGGGCGACATTCTATTTGATGATCTGTCGCTGTTTCCTCGGCTCCTGGATATCGTCGGCCAGATCGGCATTCCCTGGTACAACGTGCCGGGCAACCACGAACTCAACCACTTCGCCGAGAACGATCAGTACTCGCTCGAGACGTTTAAGCGCTACTTTGGCCCGCCCTACTACACGTTCGAATACGCAGGTGCGCATTTCTTCGTCCTCGACAACATCGAATACAAAGGTAACGGCGAGTCTGATCCCGGTGATGTGCGCGGCGCGGGTGGTTACATTGCGAACTTCGGTAAAGCTCAGCTTGCGTGGCTGAAGAAGGCGCTTGCCTACGTGCCGGATGACGCGCTTGTGTTCATGGCGATGCACGCGCCACTGGAGACTTATGTCGGCGAAGCGCCGGGCATTACCACCGCGGATCGCAGGGAATTATTCAAGTTGCTGGCGGGCCGGGACAACCTGTATTCGGTCGCCGGCCATACGCACACCACCGAACACATCTACTTTGATGAGGACGATGGTTTTCGCGGACCGAAACCTTTCCACCATCACGTGCTAACGGCTGTGAGCGGCTCATGGTGGAGTGGCCCTTTCGACGACGAGGGCATCCCGACGAGTTGGCAGCGTGACGGAACGCCGAGGGGATACCACGTACTGACCGTCGATGCGGGTGAAGCGAGCGTGCGTTACAAAGCAGCTGGCGAGTCTGCTGACTATCAGATGCGCATCATGTATGACGTTCACTATCAGGCCCTCGAGGGCAACGGCTTACGCGATTACCGTCACGGCGAGCTGTTCAATGGTCGAATGAACATAAGCCACGTACCCGCAGCCAGCGTCCTGGTAAACGTCTTTGACGGCGGTCCGAATACGCGCGTGTTTGCCTCGATCGCAGGCGCACCGGAAACCGCGATGCAACGTGTCGAGCGGAAGGACCTTCTGGTTAACGAGCTACTGATACGCAACGCAGACAGCAAAAAGTCCTGGGTGAACGCGATGCCGTCTTCGCATCTCTTTGAGTTGGATCTGCCGGATGATCTACCCGTCGGTGTGCACACGGTCTCGATACGCGCGGTTGATGAATTCGGCCGCACTCACCACGGTCACAGCATCCTGGAAATCGAAGGCCGATAGATGCCTCTACCCACCAGTCTGGTCGGCAGTGTCAGCGAGCCAGTTGAACACACCGTCGATGCGCGCTGGCTGATGGCCTACGCGGCGGGATTAGATGATTGTGCTGCGTGTTACCTCGACACAACGGCCCAGATTGCGTGCCACCCGGTGTTTCCAGTCTGCCTCGAATGGCCGGCCATCCTCTCCGGTCGCGCGGCCAGCCAGCACAGTGAGCTCAGCCCGCAAGAGGCGGCGCGTGCCGTCCACGCCAGCCACGACCTGCATTGGCACAAACCAATCTTTGCTGGCGCCTCGTTAAGCACAATCAGCACCATTGTCGGTATTCGCTCAAGCCGCGCGGGCGCGATCTCGCTAATGCGGCTGGACACGATGGACAGCTCCGGCGATCTCATCTGCCAGACCTGGCAAACTTCGGTTTACCGAAACGTGGAAACTTTGGGCCCAGACCAATTCATCGCCAAGGCCCCAGACCTACCGCCGGCCAGGTTGCAAGAAAGCCACGCAAACATCAGCAACCTAACCGTCCCAGCTAACGCGGCGCACACCTACACCGAGTGCGCGAGAATCTGGAATCCAATCCACACCGACCGAGCCGTTGCCCAAGCCGCAGGGCTGCCCGACATCATCCTGCACGGCACTGCGACGCTTGCGATGGCGGTGAGCAAACTGGTGCAGCTCTATGCTGATGGCGAGCCGCAAAACGCCTCGCGTGTGGGCGGCGAGTTTCGTGGCCAGGTACCCCTGCCCTGCAAACTCACTCTTCGTAGCACGCCGCCAGCCGACAGAGTCGTTGCGTACGACGTGATCATAGAAGGCACAGATCAACACGCCATTCGCAACGGCTTCATTCAACTATCGAACTGAATGCGCCGCAAATCCAGGGAGTCTCAACATGAATGACCTCGATAACAAAGTCGCCGTTGTAACCGGCGCCGCCAGCGGTATCGGACTCGCGACAGCACGACGCTTCGCCGAAGAAGGCATGAAGGTCGTACTGGCCGACATCGAAGAGCCTGCGCTCAACAGCGCCGTTGCGGCCCTGCAGGCGGATGGCCACACGGCCATTGGGGTGCCCACAGACGTCTCGAGCTGGCCGGCCATCCAGAACCTCGCGAGTGCGACCATCGCGGAATACGGCCAGGTGAATGTTCTGCACAACAACGCAGGCGTTGTCGTGTCGGGTCCCATCGAAGACTTGTCACTCGACGATTGGGAGTGGGTGCTCGGGGTAGATCTGTGGAGCGTGATCTATGGTGTGAAAGCGTTTCTACCGCTCATCAAACAAGCAGGCGAAGGCCACATCGTCAACACCGCCTCTACCTGCGGGCTGCAGTCCACCGCCAGCATTGGCCCGTATAACGTCGCGAAATTCGGCGTCGTGGCACTGACCGAAACGCTGCGAAAGGAACTGGACGCATACGATGCTCCCGTATCCGCGTCAGTTCTGTGCCCAGGCGCCATCAATACGCGGATTGTCGACTCCGAGCGCAACCGAGCGGCCGGCGCAGAGCACGACAGCAGCCCCCAAGAGAAGCGATTTCAGGAGATGTCCAGCGCGATGCTGGCCGAAGGCATGGCGCCTGCCAACGTTGCCGACCTGGTTTTCCGGGGGCTGCGCGCCAACGACTGCTGGATCCTGACCCACCCAGCCTGGCAC
>CAYGQC010000217.1:0-5576 GCA_964351875.1 uncultured Pseudomonadales bacterium | reverse complement strand
GGTTCAGCAACAGATCCTGATAGAAACTCACCGCCCGCGCGAGATCGGCGACGGCAATGCGCTCGTTGGTGCCGTGGAAGCGGGCTCGGTCTGAATCATCCATCGGCACCGGTATGAAGCGATAAACGTTGTCGGTCAGGCCGTCGTAGTGCCGCGCGTCAGTGCCACCCACCACGAGATAGGGGGCCACCACAACCTCAGGAAAGACTCGCTGGATCGTCGCCTCGATCAGCGCGTAGGCCTCGCTATCAACTGGGGAAACAACAGACGCCTCCCGGCCGGCGCCGAGCTTGGCAACCGAGACCCGATCGCTCGCGATGCGATTACTGACATAACGCTCGATGCTGTCTGGTGTGTCCCGCGGATGCACCCGGAAGTTCACGACTGCACGCGCGGTACTCGGCAGCACGTTTTCTTTGACGCCGGCGTTGATCATGGTCGGCGCGGTGGTCGTGCGAAGCATGGCGTTCGCCGCAGGCGCCTTACTGAGTTGATCGATCAAGACGCCTTCCAGTAACCAGCGATTGCGAACCGCAAGGCGCTGGCCGAAAGGCAGAATCGGCGCCAGGGCATCGAGAAAGTTCGCCGTCACGCCATCGACCGCCGCGGGAACCGGCGCGTTGTTGACGGTGCTGATAGCCGCAGCGAGGACAGCAATCGCCGTGTCTCTCGGCGGCATAGACGAATGGCCACCGGCGGCGCTAGCGACAATCTCAAGACTCACGGAGCCTTTCTCAGCGATACCGACGGTTGCTATCGGCGTGCTGACGCCTGCCAGCACATCGATACCAATCACACCGCCCTCGTCGAGCACCCACGCCAGCTCAACACCGCCAGCGGCTAGCTTCTCCGCCATCAGCAGCGCGCCCTCAGCTCCGCCGATCTCTTCATCGTGGCCAAAGGCGAAATACAGGGTTCTCGGGGGGGTGTAACCGTCAGCAAGCAGAGTCTCGATGGCCTCCATCAGCGCTACAAGCGAGCCTTTGTCGTCGATCGCGCCGCGGCCCCAGACAAAACCGTCAACCTGCGCACCGGAATACGGCGCCTGCTCCCAGTCGTCTTCTGTGCCCGGCACCACCGGCACAACATCAAAATGCGCGGCGAGCAGAGCAGGTTTTAAACTGGAATCCTCGCCGGACAGCTCAAATAAGAGGCTGTACTCACTAACGAGTGTGCGGGTCGCGCGGCTGTGAAAGAGAGGGTAAGAGCGCGCTAGCCAATCTCGAAAAGCCAGCATGTGTTCCCGATCGAAGCCAACAACACCCGGCGAGATCGTTCGCATGCGGATGGACTCAGCAAGCCGGTTGGCTGCACGAACCTCATCCACGGGGTGCGCTACGGGCTCAGCGGACGCATCAGGAGAAGACCCGCCACCGGTTCGAACAAGCATGACCAGAATGACGGCAACCACAATCGCCGCCAGCAACAACAGCCCTTTTCTCATGACACTCACTTTTCTCAGAACGGATTCGCGGACGCGATTCTACGCGCTCGCGCCGCTAGAAATAGTACACCCAGCGGGCGAAGAGCTGACGGCCACCGCCTTGAGTCAGGCCGGGCAAAACACCCACACGGCCATATTCGTCGCCTCGGCCACCTAACGGATACACAAGACCCGCCTGCAGGCGCTGGTTATCCGACGGCTCAAACGTGAGCGATGCGTTCAGCAGCGAGCTGCGATCGTCAAGATTGCTCAGCACCGTAAGACTGGCGCTCGCGAGCGGATGAACCTGAATCTGCCCCCCAAGGGCCGAGTAACGGCGCATCAGCGTAAACAATTCACCTGATGCCAGGCGGCGCTGCAACGCGGCCGGCAGTTCAGTTGCCGACAGCGCCAGGTTGTCGGGTAGCTGACCGATACCGAAGCCATTGAAGAACAGTTCCGCAAAGACATAGACGCTACGCCCGGAGAGCTCCAGGCTGTAGTCGAGGTTGACCAACCCGGTGACGACAAGGTCGCCAGCGGTCGCAGATACCCCTCCATTTGCGCGATCGCCCAACCGGGTCACCAGCACATCCATTCGCGCCAACGCGCCGCCAAGCGGCACTCTGAGCGAGCCGCCTGCCACCGCCTCGCCGGTATGACGACCGGCGATCACTTCGATCTCCGCGGAACCGACAAAGCCACGCCAGCGGCCGGCCAAACTTGATGCCCGCGCAGTGAGATCCCCTGCAGCATCACGCCGCGCAACAGTGAGCAGAGTCAGGTCGCTGCCGTCGGCAAACAGTCGCTCGAAGAGCAACAGGTCTTCGCCATTCTTGTAGTCCCTGTCGACGGCTGTCGGTGCAAACGGGCTGAACAGGTCCAGCGGCTGAAAGACGATACCGCTACCCATCGACAACGCCTGGCGGCCAAGCGTGAGCCCCCAGTTATCGCGACGCAGACCAATGGATGCGCGATCCAGACGATGAATAGCCTGGTATCGGTTGCCATCGTCGATCCGGAAAGTGAGATCGAGCGCGCGCCGATCATCGTTAGTAACTACCTGATCCAGCGGGTTGAGTGCGGCGAAGCCCAGAGAATCGCCACCGAGCCACGTCAGTGAGTGATCAACCTCAAGCGCTAGCAAGCCAACTGCCTGGCTGGATTTTACCCGCAACATGGACCGCAGGTCGGCGCTGCCGTCGTACGCCGGGCTGCTATTAGTGGCCCGCTGGAGATCGTCACCAGGTAGCGCTACGCCACTGCCGAACAACTTGATGCGGGCGTCTATCTCGACGTCCGTGTCGGCTTTGACAACGCTGCCCCAAGCAAGCGCGCTGGCCAGGGCGAACGCCAGAAGACGATGAGTGAAGCGCTCGCGTGCTACCGGCATTTCAGGCAGTTTCGTCGTGAACGATCGCGCCATCTTTGAGTTGCACTCGGCGGCGAGCGTAGGACATGACCAGCGGATCATGGGTCGCCGTGACAATCGTGACACCCTGCGACTCGTTGAGTGTGCGCAATAGCTGCAGCAATTCTTCCGTGGTTGCCGAATCAAGGTTAGCGCTCGGCTCATCAGCGAGCAGAACGGAAGGGTTAGTAACAATCGCGCGAGCGATAGCCACACGCTGTTGCTGTCCGCCGGAGAGCTCACCCGGACGCCTCTCTGCCATGTCTGCCAGGCCGAGCCTGGCAAGCACATCGCCAGCTCGATCCGCGCGCTCGCGAGGCGCAACCCCCTGGAGCTGCATGATGAATTCCACGTTCTCACGAGCAGAAAGTACCGGGATCAGGTTGTAGCTCTGGAAGACGAAACCGATGCGATGCAAGCGAAGGTCCGATAGCTCGCTAGCTGACAACGGTGCCAGAGCGACACCATCGATCGATACCGAGCCCTCATCCGCTTTGTCGAGCGCACCGATAATGTTGAGCAGCGTCGTCTTGCCTGATCCTGAGGGGCCGGCCAGCGAGACAAACTCGCCGTGCGCCACCTGAAAATCCACGCCCCGCAAGGCGCGAACCGGTACGCCGTCATCCGCATACGTTCGACTCACACCGCGACAGTCAATGACGCTCGTCATACGCACTCCTCTTCCCAACACCGATCGATAGCCTTTTCAGTCCGCACGCAACGCCTCCAGAGGTGAGCGCCTGACCGCCTGGCGTGCGGGGTACAGGCTGGCAACAACGCCGACAACAATCGATAAAACGCTGATGAAAACGGTATCCGACATGAGCACTTTGGGTTGCAGGTGCGAGCGCATACCGACCATCTCGGCGCCTTGCGCCCACTGGCTCAGATCAATGCCATCAACCAGCCAGAAGTTCAGCAGGAGCCAAGCGAGCAGAACGCCCAGTGCCACACCCACGGTCATGACGAGGGCCGATTCGATGACGACCTGGCTGACCACTGCCGCTGCCCGCATGCCGACCGCACGCAGCATGCCGAGCTCGCGAACGCGCTCCATGACTGCTGTAACGAGGGTGTTGATGAGACCGAAGATCAGCGCCGCCATCATGATGGCGAACCAGATGAATATGCCGAGATCCGCATAGGCATACATGGCTGCCGCCTGGGGTTCCAACTCCTGCCAGGTAAACACCTTCTCGTCGGGAAAGGCTTCACTGAGCGCCGCGTTAGCGGCCGCCAATTGGCTGGCATCGTCCAGCCGCACGGACAACTCTGTAACGGCGGGCGTTTCCAGTAACTCGTGCAGGCGCGACCGTCCCGTAAAGACAAAGTTCTTCTCCAGTGCGGTGCCGTCAGCGTCGTATACACCCGCAATCCGAAAGCCAGCCTCGCGGCTGCGCCCATCCAGACCCTGAGCCATCAGCACGAGTCGCCTGCCAACATCGGTCTTCAGGCTATCGGCGAGCGCCTCGCCAATGATCACCCGCCGATCGTCAACGCCGGATAGTGGCTCACCTCGGTAGCTGGCGGAGGCGAGAAAACTGATCGCCTCCGACTGCGCATCCACGCCCACCAGCGTCATGCCGCGGGTTTCACGCTCACTCATGATGACTGCGGGCACACGGATCCGAGCAGCCGAGCCTGCTACCGGTAGATCTTTGAGGACCTGATCCCAATTGGTAGGCAGCTCGAAGCGATGGCTTATGCCGGGGTCATCTCGATAGCCAGGCGCTTGCACTTGCAGATGTCCGGTGAGATTGACAACCACAGCATCCGCCAGGTCTTCCTGAAAGCCGCGAATCAGGCTGGCCGTGACTAATACCGACGCGACGGCAACTGCGACAGATGCGAGTAGCAGCGCAGTCCTGCGCGCATTGCGAATCAAGTTACGCAACGACAACCTGGCGATCAAAGACAATGGCAGGCGTACGGTTTGCTCAGCCATCAGGTACGCCTCATTGCATCGACGGGGCGAAGCCTGAGCAATCGCAGGCTGCCAACCGCCGCCGCGAGTTGCGTGGCGAACAGCATGACCAGTGGCGCAAACGTGAGCGTCAGAATATCGATGCCGGGATACATGTGACTCGGCATGTACATCTGCTCGGCCATCTCCTGCATGTCGTCACCCAGCGAAATGCCTGTGCTAGCGACAATCGCGATCACAGCTAACGCAACGCCGAGGCCAATTCCTGCACCCAATATCCAGAGCGCCAACGCCTCGAGGTGCACCATCAGGATTATCCGCCCCGGCTTCATACCGAGCGCCAGCAGTACGCCGAACTCGCGGCGCCGCTCAAACAGCAGCAGCACGAACGTATTGAGAACGCTGAAGGCGACCATCGCCAGAATGATGACGTACATGACTCGGCCGCTGATGCGATCGATCTCAATACCCTGGAACAGATCTGGCATTAGTTCCGGCCAATCGCGTAGTACCTGATCCTCCCCGAGTAGTGGTGATACCGCGAGGTTCAGCAACTCCAGATCGGGTGGCGACGCACCTTTTAGCGCGATGTGAGTCGCCGCATCGGTCAGTGAAAACTCGGAACTGACATCGCTGATGTGCAGCTGCACCAGACCCCGGTCGAGTTCCGTAATGCCACTGCGCAGGAGACCGACAATCTCAACCACCAGCGCCGCCACACTGCCATCAGCCCCGGTCCCGAGAACAACAAGTTCGCCGCCCAGGCACGCGCCGAGGGCGAGCGCATCAAGGAGTCGGCTCGTACCGAGATTCAGCTC
>CAYGQC010000216.1:0-5579 GCA_964351875.1 uncultured Pseudomonadales bacterium | reverse complement strand
CTCTGACTCCCGTGAGGGCAACGTCGAGTTCAATCTGTTTAATCTCTCCACCAATCAACGCGTCTTGCGTTTGGATGAGGACGACTATTTTGGGAGCCTCGGGACAGTCAGGGAGAAGGTTCTGCTCGATCCCTTCAATACGTATCGACTGAGAGCCGAAGCTATCGACATCAACTCGAACGATGACGAGACAACGATGGCATTTGAGTTCCGGGATTCGACTGGGCAAAGCGGAGTTGCTATTGATGTTCCGGAGCCTGGTTCACTGCTCTTGGTAAGCACTATCCTTGCGGGCATATTCTTGCGCCGGCGAGTAAGCTGTTAGGAGTGGCGAAGTCGCCAAATGCTGCTTGTCAAACTAGGCGCGATCGGCGATCGCGCGTTCGATTGCACATTGTGCAGAATGAATTGATTAGGAAGTGCCACGTTTAACGCCCGTGGCCACGGCGGCGCTTTTCTCCGGTCAGCTGCGCGAGCCATCTATCGCTCCGCGAACGGAGGTCCGGAAGTCCTTTAACGTCGTGGAAGACTGATCATAGGAGACAGGACCAAGTGCCAGGTCCCGTTGGTCCTGGCACTTGGCCCTGTCCCCCTGGCTTACTTGCCGCTGAGCAAATCTTCGTGCCTTGGCCCACCGGGCAACCCTTCGCCGTTCGTCACAGCGGCGGCTACAGGCGATGTAAGCAACTCGAAGACGCCGTTGAACTCTTCCTTGGAATTAATGTGAGGGTAGCTCTGCTCCGGGACGGGGACGCCCAGGAAACTGCATAGTGGGGGCCAGCCGTCCCTCGCCTCAAAAACCAACAGTCGATCGGGGCCAAAGGCTGCCTTGACGCTTTCGTTATGCGCATTGAAGGCTGCGATCATGGCCGTGCGATCGTTTGTGTCTCCGCCAATGTGGTCGTCAATGGTGGCCTTGCACATGCGCCCCCACTTGGTCCCGGCTTGTAGCTCCTGCAGCTTGGGGCTGAAGATCGTCTCCTGGGTTGAGGCAAACCACCGCGCCGCGTCTCTGAGCGACAGCACGACCTTGGCATCAGGATAGTAGCTTGCGAGTTCCTGCCAGTAGCATGCAGCGGGAAAATCCACTGTTGCCGCATAGCCGTCGAAGATTGCATCCCAGTTTGGTTTGCCCGCCGCAGCGTCGATCCACAAGTCGACTTGCCCGGCTTTGCCGATGACCTCGGACATGTGATAGCAGGGTTCGCCTAGCAGCATCTCAAGTGCGAGTTTTAGCGATGCCGTGCCCGTACGGCCAAATCCTGCTCCAATCACTTTAAGCGTCATTGTTCGTTCTTCTCCCAGGGGTGAGTCGTAGCAGATGGTTGAGGACACTATCTCAATTAGGCTGGGCAGGCATCCACGATGGGCCTGTTTCCGCGCCGCAGGCACACATTCACGCGACAACGAATGAGTTGTTCGCGAGCAGTGAAGAGGGTGAAGGCCGGTAGTCCGAACGAGATCCAGGTTGATTGAAGGTTCGGTGAGAAAGACGACGAGATAGCTGTTAGAACAATGGTTTATAAGATATTTTTAAAGTAACTGCTGGTAACATTGCTCGGGTATCGCTGCTGACCCCGGCAGCTCTGGTCATCCGAGAATCTCGCCTAATCAGTCGAATGAAGCGGCCAAGAGATAGGCCGCGTTCCAGTTTGGAGAGTAGATATGGATATCGCCCCGTTCGTGGACCCGCAAACCCAAGTGCCTCTTCAGTGGATCGATTCTGAGCTTTGCCTGCCGGACGGAAAGGTGGTCGCCTTCATCAAAGACGGCATACCGCGTTTCGTTCCTCTGGAAGACACCTATGCAGAGAGTTTCGGTTATCAATGGAAGAAGTGGGACGACGCGCGCAGTGATGTTCGTAACCCCGGCCATAGCCTGAAAGAGACGCTCTGGAAGCGCACGCACTTCCAGGAGTACGACATGACAGGCAAAACGCTTCTCGAGTGCGGCATGGGCGGCGGGGACGATACCGAGGTGCTGCTGCAGTTGCCGTTTGCACAAGTGCATTCGTTTGATCTGAGCACTGCGGTCGAGCGCGCAGCTCGTTACCAGACGGACAGCCGCCTGACGATCTCGCAAGCCTCGATCTTTGACATTCCCTACGCCGATGCATCATTTGACGTTGTTTACTGCCATCGTGTGCTGCAGCACACGCCAGACCCGGAAAGGGCGCTGCGTTCCATATGCGCGAAGGTGAAGCCGGGCGGCATCCTGTTTGCGCATGCGTATAAGCGGTCATTTCTCTACATGGCGGAGTGGCGCTACAAATACCGCTGGTTTACGAAGCGGCTGTCGTGGCAGCGCGTGCAGAGTTACGTGGACAACTGGGGGCCGAGAATGCATCGGCTGACGCATTGGTTGTATCGGAACAAGCTCGGACAGGCGATCGCGTACAATTTTGTGCCCTGGTATTACGTCTCACCCAAATCAAACTCGGGGTTGTCCGAGGCTCAAATTATCGAAATGGAACAGCACGTCACGTTCGATGCGATGACGCCGTGGCATGACCACCCGATGAGCTCCAAAACCTTCCTGGGCATCATTGAAGCGGAGGGGTTTGATATCGAACATCTCTTTGATCCGAAGGTGTCGCCGATCTACTGCACCGCGCGGCGCAGGGCTTTCTGAGCGAGAGGCGCAATCTAACTGACGAGAGCAAATTCACCGCGCATGTTTTCGTGATCTGAGATAGCCTCCGCTGATGCTCCGCAGGTAACTCCACAAGACGCCGTTTACAAACACCGATTCGTCGGTGAGCGCTTGTGCCTGCGTGGAGCATTCCCTCTTGAAATCTAAACAATCGATCGCGTCGATGTACGCCCTCTGGCAGTTTATTCGCTCGTTTCTGCACCGGGGTTGGTGGCTAGTGACGAGTCTCTACCTGGTGACAGAGGCTCAGCTATCGCCGCTTCAGCTCGTCGCGTTGGGAACGGGACAGGGACTGGTGGTTCTTGCTGCTGAGATTCCTACCGGTGTCCTGGCAGACACGTACAGCCGTAAGTGGTCGATCGTTATCGCCCACGTACTGATGGGCCTTGGAATGGCAAGCACTGGCCTGGCGGATTCCTTTGTGATTCTGCTGCTGACGCAAATGCTCTGGGGGTTGTCCTGGACTTTCAGCACGGGCGCTGATGTCGCTTGGCTGACGGATGAACTCAACCAACCGAACAGAACCGCGGTCGCGTTGGCTGATGCCGCTAAGTGGGGGCAGATCGGATCGGCTTTCGGGATAGCCGCTTTCGCCGGCGTAGCATGGATGGGCAGTTTGTCGATTGCGATCATTGCGGCCGGCCTTGGGATGTGGGTTCTCGGGGTATGGGTTGCCTTCACATTTCCCGAAACTCGCTTTCGCAGGCAAACAGAGAGTAGACAAGTTCTCTCTGCGCTGCGGGTCGCTGTTCGCGCTGTCCAGACCGCACGATTGAAAAGAACGCTGCTACTAATCCTGATCTGTACCTTCCTGGTGAATGGAGCTGATGAAGCATTCGGCAGGCTTTACGTTAAGCGGCTGATCGAGTTAGGTATCGCCGACATTGCGGAGCCGATCCTGTGGCTAAGCTTCGTATCGATCGCTTCGCTGCTATTCGGCGCGGCGTCGCTTAGCCTGCTTGCCAGGCGGTTTGAGCGAGGTACAACGAATGCGGCAGCGTATGGGCTGGCTGCGTTCGCTGGCGCAGTCGGGTTATTACTGTTTGCGGTTGCTCCGAACGCGCAGTTGGCTGTGGCGGGCGTGCTTGTGGTCAGTGGATTCGCCATGACGCTTCTTCGCACGGTTAGCGTCATTTGGTCGAACGAGCACGCGCGCAGTGACATTCGCGCCACTGTCCAGTCGCTGCTCTCACTGTCTGAGCACGGCGGCGAAATCGTTATCGGCTTTACGCTTGCGCTCGTCGCAGAGCATTTGGGTGTCAGCTCAGCGATGGTTGGAAGCTGTCTGATAGTGCTGGGAGTCGGCGCTCTCGTCCGGCTGCGCCGGCGCGCTGGTTGAAGAGATTGCTGGTTGTTTGTCGTAGCGCAGGCCGTCGTGCACCGCTAGTCTCAACAGCTCGACTCGCCCAAGGTGCCACCCGATGCTGACGATTTATCACGTGCCGCGTACTCGATCAGTCCGGCCCATTTGGCTGTGCTACGAACTGCAACTGCCCGTCGAAGTGGAGTTCATCAGCTTCTCGCCGGAGTTTCGCAACTCGCAACAATGGCGGGCCATCAGCCCAGCGGGCAAAGTCCCGGCGATGGTCGATGGCGAGCTGGCGATGTTCGAGTCAGGCGCGATGGTTGACTACATACTCGAGCGCTACGGTGATGGACGTCTACAGCCGGCACGTGGCTCGCATGAGAGCGCGGCCTATCGGCAGTGGTGTTGGTTTGCCGAAGCAACTCTCGTCCGTCCGCTCGGACTCATTCGGTTGCTGCGCGCGCGCGAAGAGTCGATAGGCGGGCTTATCGACGAAGCCGAAGCTAAATGCCGTGATTCGCTTGCGGCGGTGGAATCCGCGCTTAGCGATCGACCTTACCTGCTGGGCGAGGATTTCACGGCCGCCGACATAATGATGGGCTATTCAATCGCGATGGCCCAACCGCTGCTCAACGAGCGTTTCCCGCGTTTGAAAGAATACGTGCAACGGCTCATGGGCAGGGAGGCGTACCAGAGGATTGCCGAGTTGAAAGGTAGCTGAGCGTTGAGGCTGGCCGGCCGACATTGGCCTATCTTGGTGTGCGTTGTATCGCGCAATCTGATGGCGTGTGTCCTGAGGTGAGGCGTTTTGCCGAGCGGGTTCTCAGTCGGTGACAATCTGTCGAGCGTTCTGGAAATGCGAAAAGGCCCATCGATGCTGTAAGTTAGATCGCACATTTCAAAACGTGTGTTCTCATCCCGGAAAGAGCGAATCCGAACCGCGCCGACAGTGGCCTATCTTGGTGTGCGTTGTTTCGCGCAATCCGATGGCGTGTGACCTGAACTCGGGCGTTTTGCCGAGCGGAATCTCAGTCGGTGACGATCAGTCGAGCGTTCCGGATATGCGAAAAGACCCATCGATGCTGTAAGTTAGATCGCACAATTTGAAAACGTGTGTCCTCATCCCGGGAAGAGCGAACGGAGCGAACGATGGAGAATTTTGTCTACCCTGGCATCCTCAGTGCGATCGCGCTGCTGGTGTATTACTTCACTCTGGCTAAGGCCGGTCTGGCGCGCGTTAAGTTCAAAGTGCCTGCGCCTCTGCACGATGGGCCAGAAGCATACGTCCGGCATGTCCGTGCGCATCAGAACACGCTGGAACACCTTGTGTTGTTTCTGCCGGGTCTTTGGCTATTCGCCTTTGCCGTCGATCCGCTGTGGGCCGCGGGCATCGGCGTGTTGTGGCCGATCGGACGCTTGATGTACGCCTTCGGCTACTACAAGGCGGCCGAGTCACGCTCCATTGGTCTGTACCTCAGCATGCCGCCGATCTACATCTTTGTGCTCGGCTCGCTTATCGGCTTTACGCTGAAGGCGTTTTGAAGCGGGGGGTAAGTAAACTAGGGTTAGGATCAAATGCCAGGTTCAAATCTTTAGCCAATGCATGTAGCAGACCAGCCTC
>CAYGQC010000215.1:0-5677 GCA_964351875.1 uncultured Pseudomonadales bacterium | reverse complement strand
TCGCTGACGAAGGTGAGCTGAAATCGTTGATTTCGATCTGACGGCAAGTGTCGACCCCGATTGGGGCTAAACGGTAAAGCGGACGTTCAAGTACATCTAGTCAACAGGCTGAGAGGCGCTCCTTTCAGCCACAAGCGACCACTTTGCGATCGGGCGACGCCCTGGCTCAGCGGGCTTTGGAAGCGGCGTTCGCCTTGCTCCGGTAGGGGTTAACTTGCACATATCCTTCTTGTTTCTCCCCGAGACTATTGAGCCAGCGATTTGGTCGGCACGGTGCTGACGCGGCTCACGGAAATTTTGTTCGCGCCTCGGCGCAGAAACCTCCATATCAACCACTCTGCTGCGAGCAGATTGATAGCCCAGGACGTCACCATCAGACCATCGCGCAGCGGCCCCTGCAGTTCGATACCGGTAAAGATCATCCAGCCAATGCCGATAAATGCCTGGGTCGACGCCCCCTGGCCGATAGCATAGGCGCGCAGCATAGAGGCACCGTGCTGGAGGTGATTGTGGGAGCGAATGACCATCAACGCCCAGGCGATCAGGCCGATCATAGACAAGCCTAAAATCATCCGTACGCCGTACAGCAGGCCGCCCTGCAATTCTGTGGGGAAATTGAAAAAATGGGTCATCCACAATCCTGAAGCGGCAGAAAGACAGCCTGACGGCGCAACGACTCGGCCGATGAAGCGATGGGTACTAGCGCGTCTGAGGCTAGGTAAAAACTGTAGCGCTCCCGCAATACAGAAAATGGCACTACTCAGTATGTGCAGACCAATAGTCACGGGCGTCATCAACGCTCGTGGGTTTTCCGGGAGACCCAAAGCCGGTCCTCCCGCTAGTTCGAGAATCCTAAACAAGCCGCCAAATGCGGGAATGAAAGAAAAAGTGACCAATGCGACGAAAAGAATTTTTTCAGATTTGCTGATGGACTTCATGAACGGTTCGAATCCAGATTGATTAGTTGATGAATGTGGTCAACGAGGCCGTCTGGCCCAGAATGCTGTGCTGCCCCAACCTGCGAACCGGCCCAGATTGACGCGGCTGAGCCCGATGTCTGAGAGCTCGCAGGCGCGCAGCCAGGCCACTCCCTGGGGTTCTGTGACCGCCCAGGTGCGCCAGCGCATTTGAATCAGCGCGCCGAAAAGAGACCGTCTAGTCATACAGACGAATAAATTTCCGCCGGGTTTCAGTACACGCACCATTTCTTTTAGCGCGCGGTAGGGGTGGGGAAGGTGCTCGAGTACATGGGCAGCCATGACCATGTCGAAGGACGCATCCGGGTAAGGGATGGCCTGGACATTAGCTTGTTTGAGATTGACCGCCATGCCCGCACGCCGCAGTACCGTTTCCGCGGTGTTCAGCATTTCTGAAGATGCGTCTATGCCGTGCCAGTTGCCACGTTCTGGCAGCAAACGGTGCAATGCTATTGACAGGCTGCCGCTGCCGATACCGCAGTCCAACACCTGTGCTTCGCTGGAAATGTCCTCCAGTACAGCCGGCGCGCCGCTGGCAAAGAGTGGCTCTTGATACGCTTTCTCAAGCTGGTAGCGCCAGGCAGTTCGTTCCCAGTCTATGGCTATAGCGTCGTAGCGGTTGGCCAATTGCCCAGGTGGTAGAGGGCACCGGCTTATCGAGACCTGCCAGGAGCCGATTCGTCGGCTGGTCACGGGAATCGTGTCATTGCTGTCGTGAAGGGAGCTCATACTTAGTGCGTGCTAACTGTCTGTTGCTAATTTCCGGCAGGATAAGCAACATCTAGTGCATACGAAATTGCTTAGTTAAGTTGGTCTGGTATACGTAAATGACAAGGTGGCAAAGAACGGTATTTGATTGGAATCAGGCGCGCGCGTTTCTGGTGACAGCAGAAGAGGGGTCACTATCTGCCGCTGCGCGAGCGCTTGGGTTAACCCAGCCGACGCTCAGTCGCCAGGTGGCAGGCTTGGAGGAAACCCTTGGCGTAACCCTTTTCGAACGGACACCGCGCGCTTTGCTGCTAACCCAGCCTGGCACGGAATTGTTAGAGCACTTTCGCAGCATGGGGGATGCGGCCGACCGCATCTCTATCGCCGCTACCGGTCAGTCAGAGACCATCACCGGACACGTCGCAATTACCTCCACCGAGATGATGGCAACCCATTACCTGTTGCCCATTCTGAAACAACTGCGCACTAAAGCACCCGAGCTTAAGATCGAACTGGTCACCTCTAACCAGCTTAGCGATCTGCTGCGCCGCGAGGCAGACATTGCAATCCGCCACACCCGCCCGCAGGAGGGCAACCTCATCGCCAAGCGCGTGGGTGCTACCGCGGCGCGGCTCTATGCATCTTCCGCATACATCAAAGAAGTGGGCCGCCCGAAACATTTGTCCGATCTGGCCAACATGCAGTTTGTGGGAGCTGAAGATCCAGAGTGGTTGATTGGCCCGCTAATGGGGCTAGGGATTGAGCTCACCACGGCAAGCTTCAACTTTGTCGCGGTCAGCGGAACTGTGTTGCTTGAATTGCTACGGCAGGGGTTTGGGGTGGGCTTTCTGCCGACGGAAGTTGCCAAAAGGTATCCGGAGCTTGAAGAGCCTTGGCCGGCGCTGGAGCCGTTACAAATTGAAACCTGGCTGGTTGCACACCGCGAGTTGCGAACCAACCCGCGAATACGGTTGGTTTTTGACCTGTTATCTGATGGCCTCAGTTAGCAACATGCTGTCGAACGTCTTTGCTGCCCTCAGAATCTATGTCGTTACGGAACGCCCAATTCGTTGGCTATTGGTGTTGGACCTTCGTCGAGGTCCCTCAATTCATTGACTCAAAATGACTTGTCGAAGCTAATTTGAACTTGAACTCTGCCCATTGTGCGAGCGGCGGATTGGCGTCGAAAGCGCCTTTAGTTCTACACCTTCACGGACGCCCGCTTTGAAAGCGCTCTGGGACCATCTGTCGGTTCAGACATCGGTCAAGCCGGCAAATGCCAGCCGAACTACTTGCGCTTGCGAATTCGTTGGCGCTGCTTTTCCTGCCGAGGCGTTAGCTGGTTCCGCTTGCCTTCATAAGGATTTACACCCTTCTTTAAGTCAATGCGAATCGGCACACCATCGAGCTTGAACGCCTTGCGAAAAGCGTTTTCGAGATAACGAACATAGCTAGCCGACAGTTTGTCGGTCTGGTTGCCGTGTATGGCAATGCGCGGCGGATGCTCGCCGGCTTTGTGGGCGAAGCGCAGCTTGATCGCCCTCCCTCGCGACATCGGCGGCGGGTGTGCATCAACCGCGCGTTCGAGAACGCGTGTTATCGCAGAGGTCGCAACATCAAACGAGCCTTTGTTATAGATGTTCACCACCGTGCCCATGAGCTTGCCGACACCGGTGCCGTGCAAAGCTGAGATAAAGTGAACTTTGATCCAGGGCGCAAACACCAGGCGTCGGTCGAGCTCGCGCTTGACCGCCTCTTTGTCGTCCTCGGTCATGCCATCCCACTTATTGACAGCGATGAGCAAGCCACAGCCGGCATCAAGTGCAAAGCTCAGCAAATGAAGGTCCTGATCGACCATGCCCTCTCGCGCATCCAGCACGAGGATCGACACTTCCGCTGTGTGCATGGCGTCCAGGGCTTTCACCACCGAAAACTTCTCAGCCACGCCTTCGACCCGGCCTTTGCGCCGAATACCTGCGGTATCGATGAGCGTGAAAGGCTCGCCTCGATGTTCAAATGGCAGCTCGATGGAATCTCGAGTCGTGCCGGGCATGTCAAACACGACCTGTCGGTCTTCACCGAGAAGGCGGTTTACCAGCGTCGATTTGCCCACGTTCGGTCGCCCGACGATTGCAACGCGGACGCCGTGTTTGATCGAAGAACCTCCGGGTTCTTCGTCCTGGATGTGCGGCGCCAGTGCTTCGGAAAGCAGCCCAATACCGCGCCCGTGGGATGCAGATATGGCATGTCCGGAACCGAAACCCAGCTCTGCAAACTCGGACATGCCGTATTCGCTGACACCATCTGACTTGTTCAGCACAAGCGTGACATCGACGTCTTGACGGCGCAGATAGTCGGCTATGTCGTGATCCTGGCCCGCGAGCCCAGCCCGGGCATCGACAAGAAACAGCACGTGATCCGCTTCGCTGATCGCCTGGCGAACCTGGTCACCCATAAGCGCTGCAAGCTCATCCGCGTCCTCGGATAGACCACCGCAGTCGATGAGCAACACTGGCCGCTCATCCAGAACAGCCTGGCCATAGCGACGGTCGCGAGTCAGCCCGGGCTCATTAGCCACGAGCGCGTCGCGCCGCCCCGTGAGGCGGTTAAAAAGCGTCGATTTCCCGACGTTGGGGCGCCCGACAAGGGCAAAGACCGTTGTCATAGCACCGCCGCGCGGTCAGCGTGCCTGAAGATCGAGTGCGATGAGATTGCCGCCGTCGCCGAGGGCGAACAGCACGCCATCAGCCACCGTCATCGCTGAGGTGATGCCGTCACCATCGAGCTTGCGCCGGCCAACGAGCCGGCCGTCGCTCTGGGCAAGCACATGCAAGTAGCCAT
Organism: uncultured Pseudomonadales bacterium; assembly: GCA_964351875.1. GTDB lineage: Bacteria > Pseudomonadota > Gammaproteobacteria > Pseudomonadales > Azotimanducaceae > JANSWO01. The sequence continues at coordinate 1,151 of CAYGQC010000215.1, read as the reverse complement.
CAGCATCACCAACAGCTACATAGTTCGAAAAGGCAATCGGCGACGAGAGGCCGCGACGCGCGAGCTGATCGTTGCGCCAGGCGTCTTCGCCAGTGCTGCGATCGACGGCAACAATGCTGCCGTCCGCATCAGCCATATAGACAAGCCCGTAGCCTTCGGCCAAATCCAGGTAGGTCGATGCATCACGCGCCCACAGCGGCCGGCCATCGGTTGCGGACAACGCTTTCATCTGGCCCTGAAAACTCGCGGCGTAGACCGTGCCACCCAGGACGAGCGGGCGGCCATCGATGTCGACCATCCGATCCAGTTCGCTTCGCCCCTTCGGTATCTGAATCCGATGCTCCCAGACGGGCTCACCTGTATCCAGCCGCAGGGCATTGAGCATGCCATTGGCAAAACCAGCGATCACAACGGGGCCGCTCACTACGGGTTGCGCCGAGCCGCGCAGGGTCAGAATCGGCACTTGATTATCAAACGCCCAGCGCTGCTCACCAGAATCGGCTTCGAGCGCGATGATGCGTCCGTCCATAGTGAGCACGATGTAGAGGCCTTCGCCATAAACGGGAGCTGTCAGCACTTCACTACCAACGTTCGTACGCCACACTTCGCCGCCATCTTTGGCTGCTAGCGCTACGACATCACCACCGGTAGTGCCCAACAGGACGCGGCCATCCGCCGCGCCAACGCCGCCGCTGACGAAGCTCGGATCACGACGATCCCAGAACGTAAACGAACTCTTGTCCGCAGCACCGATGCTCGCACGCCACAATCGCTTGCCGCTGAAACGATCAAACGCGATAACAGTGCCGTAGCCGTCTGCCGCGAAAATCGCGTCTGCCAACACAGCCGGTGACATCTTCAGGTACTTGCGACCGAGGCCATCACCAACCTGCGCGCCCCAGACCTTGCTGACTTTGATCTCCGGATCGAAGTCGACAAGCTTTGCTGGTCTGGTCTTGGCTTTCTCGTCGTCGCTATCGCCATCCACCCAGGGCAGCCAGCTAAACCAGCTACAGCCCGTCAGTAAAAGAGACGACGCCGTGAGGAGTAAAAGTCTATGCATCCGGGTTTGCACCTGTTTCGGTGTCGTCATCTGCCATCTCATCCGTCTCAAGAGAGGTGAGCGCCTGAGTTTCAGCAGTGTTCATAAG
>CAYGQC010000214.1:0-5728 GCA_964351875.1 uncultured Pseudomonadales bacterium | reverse complement strand
TGGAACCACCTCCCCAACAAGAACTGGTTGCCGGCCGGTGGGATTCCGGCGGAGACAGACATTGCGCTCAGCCTCACAACACGACTGAATGGTCGTTACTTGGCGATATCGATCAGCGGCGAGACCAACTATGGGCGACAACTTCTATGGACGGACATCGCGCATAGAGCCGCCTCAAAAGAGGAGCGCGCAAGGTTCGCGAACCGCGCGGCCGAAGCGATCAATGACTTCCTCGTGGGAAACGGACAGCCGGAGCCGGTCGCACCAGATCAAATCCTGAAAGCGCTCGGGGGACTGGCATACACCGACGGCGCACGCTCAGAATCGAGCGTCCTACGATCCAAAGACGTTTTTCGCGACCTAGTCGATTCGGCACCCGACTGGCACCTGAGTCACTTGGGGCTCTGCGGTGCTTTTGCCAGCGAATTTATGTGGAAAAGAAAACCTGAGTACCTAGCGACTGCCGAGGTTCACTGTGATCGAGCCAGGGACCTAAGGCCAGACTATGCGCGGACCTTTGCTTTGCTCGCATTTATAAAGACCAAAAAAAACGAAGCGCAAAACGCCAGAGAGCTACTGAACCAGGCCCTAGAACTAAGCCCGCGCGGACCGGACGTCAACTGGCACATGGGACTCCACGCGCTTGAACTGTATCAACGAGATCAAACAGAGGAAAACCTGGAATCCGCACGGCGACACCTTGAAAACGCTGTCAGCGCCGACCAATCGTATTGGAAGTACCACTTCTCACTCTCGCGCCTCTCAATCCTGGAGGGCAAATACGAGCAAGCTCTCGAACACAGCTCTAACGCTCTTTCGCTCGAAGATAACTATCTGACGCTCAACAACAGCGCGATCGCCAGCTATTGCATGGGCAACTATGACAACGCAATAGCCAAGTACACGCGAGTACAGTCGCTTCAACCAGCCGAGTTTGCGGGGTATTACAATCTCGGCACCGCATACTACGCACAAGGCAGATTCGACGAGTCTGCGGGGCAGTTTGAACTAGCCTTGGACACTCAACACGGGAAAGCCAGCGGCGACCATCGCCTGACCGGCGTACTTGCTGATGCCTATAGATATCAGGGCAAATATTCTGCCGCCATCGACCTGTATCGCCGAGCGCTCACGATGGCCGAAACGCTGATAAACAAAGGCAGCGCTCACCCTACACATCTGGCACATCGAGCCTATTACCATGCCGCGCTCATCTCCCTCGGGCAAGCGGGAGTAATTGAGCTAGATGATCTCGTTGCTGAACTCAGCAAACTCTCGAAACAGGACAAAGATCTTTTCACCTGGCCGAAAATCGCAAGCGCATGGGTCCTTATTGAACGAATCGATGATGCCATTGCGACCTATCGTGCCACGGACCGAGAGTGCTTAGGGATGCTGAGCGTACCCGAGCTCCAGACTCTTAAGTCGAAAATGGCGCTGCGTTAGAACTACCGGCCCATAACCCAAGCGTCCGCCTCACGCCCAATTGACTGTTTGTCGATCCGGAACGCCTCATCGACTATGATGCCGCGCAGAAATCACCCCGGAAAAGAGCATGACAAAAACAGCATTGATTACAGGAATAACAGGACAAGACGGGGCGTATCTGGCAGAGAATCTACTGGCCAAAGGTTACATAGTGCACGGGATCAAGAGGCGCTCATCACTGTTTAACACTGAGCGCATCGACCATCTCTATCAGGATCCGCACGCAGATAACAGAAGCCTTATTCTTCACTATGGCGACCTGACCGACGGCGCGAATCTGACCCGAATCGTTCAAGAATGCCAACCGGACGAAGTCTACAACCTCGGCGCACAGAGCCACGTCGCCGTGAGCTTCGAGTCACCCGAATACACCGCACAGGTAGATGCTCTAGGCGCACTGAGACTTCTGGAAGCGATACGTATTCTGGGGTTGGAGCAGAAGACAAAATTCTACCAGGCATCGACATCGGAACTGTACGGCCTGGTACAGGAATCACCCCAAACGGAACGTACCCCGTTCTATCCCCGATCGCCTTATGCTGTCGCCAAGCTATATGCCTACTGGATAACCGTGAACTACCGAGAGTCCTATGGCATGTATGCCTGCAACGGCCTTCTCTTCAACCACGAGTCACCTCTTCGAGGCGAGACTTTTGTTACACGCAAGATCACCCGAGCGCTCAGCCGAATATCAATTGGGCTACAGGATTGTCTGCATCTAGGCAATATGGATAGCCTGCGCGACTGGGGACACGCCAAAGACTACGTGCAAATGCAGTGGTTAATGTTGCAGCAGGACACAGCTGAGGACTTCGTAATTGCAACGGGCAAGCAGTACTCCGTAAGACGAGCTGTTGAAGAAAGCTGCTTGCACATAGGCGTGGAAATCGATTGGCGTGGCGAAGGTACAGACGAAACGGGTGTTGTGGTTCGAACTAGCTGCGACAACGTCAAAGTTGGAGACGTAATCGTGCGTGTTGACCCTCGCTATTACCGGCCTGCTGAGGTTGAGACACTACTAGGTGACGCCTCCAAAGCTAGAGATCAGTTGGGCTGGGTCCCTAAAGTCAGCTTTTCGGAGTTGATTGAAGAAATGATGGCGCACGACCTAAACCTCGCTCGCAAAGACGCCCTCATAAGCGATGCTGGCTTCGCACTCAACCAACCACAGGAATAGGCATGAGCGACGATCGACAAATCGTACTGGTGGCGGGTGCTCACGGAATGGTCGGCGCGGCAATCTGCCGCAGCCTCAAATCGCGCGGAATAAGATTTACACCACTTACCCGACAAGACTGTGATCTCACACAACAGCGTGACGTAAACCGGTACATGGCCAAATCAAACGCCACACAGTTAGTCATCGCGTCGGCCAAAGTCGGCGGGATACACGCCAACAGTACATACCCTGCCGATTTCATCTACGACAACTTAATGATCTCGGCGAACCTGATTCACGCGGCAAACGAGTACGGAATCGACCGGCTCGTGTTTCTCGGCAGCTCCTGTATCTATCCGAAACTGGCGGACCAGCCAATACGCGAAAGCAGCCTTCTAACCGGCACGCTGGAACCCACAAACGACGCCTACGCAATTGCAAAGATCGCCGGAATAAAGCTGTGCGAAGCCTATAACCGTCAGCACGACAGGGACTATCGCAGCTTGATGCCAACAAATCTGTATGGTCCAAACGACAATTTTCACCCCCAAAACTCTCATGTGATTCCAGCGATGATGCGGCGCTTTCACGAAGCAAAGCGAGATGGCTTGCAGAAGGTTACCGTATGGGGAACGGGCACGCCCATGAGAGAGTTCCTGCACGTAGACGACCTAGCTGACGCTACCGTGCACTTCCTCGAACTAGATAAACGCACATACTGGGGGGCCGTCGAGCCCCATCAAAGCCATATCAATATCGGAACGGGAACAGACGTCACGATTCGAGAACTCGCCGAGACGATGCGTAGCGTTGTGGAGCTAGACGCCGAGTTGCAATGGGACACTAGCAAACCGGATGGAACCCCAAGAAAACTGCTGCAAACAACCCTAGCAAAGAATCTCGGATGGCAATCCACTACCGGGCTCCGAGACGGCCTAAAGCAAACGTATGAATGGTTCAAAGACAACGAAGCTGAACTGAGAGGCTAAGGCCGAAATATCCTCGCCAGCGTTTTCAGCACACGAACTACAGCATATCCAGCTGTCGCCAGCACCGGGTTCGCCAAGCCAGTCTCCACCAAAGACTTGCGGTACTCAAGAAGAGCAGAGACGTAGTCACGATCGCTTCTGCCGCCGAGGGCGACCTCCGACCAAACATCATTGCTCACCGAGTACGTGCTTCCAGCGCGCATCGCACGATGGACCCAATTGCTATCCATAGCCAAGGCGTAATCAGAAGCATAGATTCCGACGTTCGCATATGCTGCTTTCGAAACTATCATGGCGGAATGAAAGACCCACATCCTAAACCACAGTAACGATGGCTTCGGGTGGCGAACCCTGAAAACGCCCGGCTGTTTCTCGTCGCGAAATCGCGTCGCACCGAAATAGATATCCACTTCGGCAGGTGCAGAGTTGTCGAGATTAGATACAAACGTATTCAGCTCTTCCGTCCAAACGTCGTCGGAGCCCATGCAGCACACATAACTCCCATCAGCCAAGGAAATTCCCTCATTGAATGCAGCTGCTATTCCAATGCTACGCTGACGTACAACGACCAGCTCGGGACAAACCTGTGATGCGAGGTACTCATAGCTTCCGTCAGACGAGCCGCCGTCAATAACGACAATCTGAACGTTCACGCTCGTTACCGAGGCCAATGCTCGCTTCAAGCCAGATAGGTTGTTGAGCACCGGCACTACCAGGGTGACGGCCGGTCTATCAGCCATCGGCCGATATCAGCCTGGAGAAAGCGGCGACCTGCTCAAGGAACCTAGTCTCAGTGAACCGCTTACTTTCTCGCGCCGTAAGAAGAAATTCGTGCGCTGCAAGTACATCCGATGACGACAGAGACGCGAGCTCTTCAAGATCTTCAAAGTAGAGCGGGTACTCTGCCCCCAAATACTCGATCGCTGCGGCATGTCGTCGACAAAGTACGGGAGTGGCTCTCGCTATGCACTCCATCAGCAAGTTGCTGGCACTAAGATCCCAGAAATCGAACAAGACTACGCTACGCGTGAGCAACTGATCGTATTCCTGATCTTGCTGTCGTGGGAAAAGCACAACCTCAGGACTATCTCGATATTGGAAGTCTTGAGCAGCCGCTTCCTGGTCAAGTAACCGCCTGTAGTAAGCCTGCTCACACCCTGTCAGCACAATCCGTCGTGAAAGCCACGAAGCGGGCGGTAGCCTGTAGATACTGGTTAACTTACGCAACCACCACCCGACTTGCAGACAATCGTAGGGTCCTTCCATAGCCTGCCATAGCGGGACGTCATATACCGCAGGGTGGTGAGCCACTGAAACCGGGCAGGCTACCAGCTCTGAAACTTCATTAGCATGGTGCTGGGACAGACACAAAACACCAGAAAGATGTTCTGAGCTCTCCTTAAATTTCCGCGTTCTCGAGATAACTTTGAAGTTCTGAGCACCGTCAAACCAGCCAGGGTAGCTTCCCGGCACATGGGCAATGCCAAACCAAGGTTGCTCAAATGGGCCAGAACTTGTTGGCCATGCGAAGCGGCTTTCCAAGAAAGGCTCAAGTAGCGGCCCAGCGTGGTCCGATGATGCGATCAGCGAACCGGCTATTGAATCCCAGCCATGCCGATGGTGAATTCCGTATGTCAGCGGCGCTTCCGAAATAGACGCGTGAATCGAATTCGCTGCCGCCACCGTAGAGCTAGTTCGCTTTCGGCGCACCCTTCGAATCTTGTCAATCGCCCGGAAAGACCGGCTATTCAGGATGTCTCGAACTTGTAGCTCCCTCGCATCGAGCGCACTGACCAAATTATTTTCAAGCGCAGAAGACAGCTCGATCTCATGCTCCATTTGCTCAGTTCGACCTCTCTCAATCTCAACCTGTCTGGTAAGTTCATCGACCTCAAGCTGACGCTCTTCAAGCTCCACGCTCAGCTTTTCTACAGATTGCTGCTCTCTGCGCCTTGCTATCGATGATTCACTCAGTTGGCCTTCAAGCTTCACTACCCGCTCTTTCTCCAACTTAAGTTGAGACTCGAACGTCGATTTGGCGTCATCGCGTTCGAGCAAGAGTTTCTGGTAATCACCCATGAGTTGAGTGATA
>CAYGQC010000213.1:3887-5774 GCA_964351875.1 uncultured Pseudomonadales bacterium | reverse complement strand
TGCTACATACCGCCCAGATCACAGCCCTTGCGTTCGAGTACCGGGCGCAGAGCTCGAAAAGCTGCTGGCGTCTGAGTCAGCGGAATCGTTGGAAAGAGGTGGTGCACAATGTGGTATTGCATGCCGCCGGACCAAATGTTACCCATCGCGCTCTTGAACGCCCGCGTGTCTCTGTGTCTGCCTTGTTCGTGCCCCGGATGATGGGGCATCCAGGACAGGTAGAAGCGCAGCCAGATCAGGGCGATGTGCTTGGGAAGCCACCAAAGTAGGGCCGCTTCCAGCGCGTATCCGGACCACGCTAGCGCGAATAAGATGAGTACGTAGCCGATATTGGTGAGCACAGCTCGCAGGACGAGGTCGTCCCTGCCGATTCGCTGCAGGGTGTCCAGGTAGCGAGAGCCAAGCGGCGCGCCGACCGCTTGTCGCATGAACACCCAGGCGGATTCTGCGGTTACGTCATAATCAGGATCAAGCTCGGGATCGTTCGCGTAGCGGTGGTGCTCGAGGTGGGTCTGCCGCATCACCTCAAAATGCTGCGCCAGCGGGATCAGTGACACGTATCCGAGCAGTTCATTTAGCCATCGCAGTGGGTGTCCTTTGCGCGCAACGATGTTGTGCTGAGCATCATGCGACGGTAGGTAAGCGAGGGCGACGTTTAGCGTAGCGATCGGAAATGCTGCCCACAGTGGCAGGGTGCCGGTGAAAACCAGCGGCCATAGCGCAAGCCAAACAATCGCATTGGTGAAGCCCCACAAAAGAACGACGAGCGGGAACATCCGCATATACGGTGCTGCTATCTTGCGCTCGAGAACATCGAGCTCATCCTGGGTCAGATGATCAATATTGTTCATGCTTTCGATGAGTGCCATAGCCAACCTCCTCGAATCTGTGCGGTGATGCCAAGGACTAGCGCAATCACCAGGCTAACGAGCAGATTGGGTACGCCTTCAACGCTCCAACCGAGCGCAGACATCGACTGGGCGATCAGTGGCGTTAGAAAGCCGATCGCAAAGGCGATTGGGCTCATGAGTACTTTGATGAGTAGCATCGTGTCTCCTGCAGGGTGTACATGTAGGCGGTAGCTACACGCGGATCTGATCTTGCCCAGTTATGTAGACGGCGTCAACATGGGCTCGCGTGACCTAGCGCAAGAGGCGCTTTCCTCAGTGATCTCGCGCTCACTCGTTGTCGACAGTGAATTTCTCCATTGAAAGCGCGTAGTGCTTTCGTCCGAGCCAAAGCAGAACCACACCCAGAATGCCGAAGAAACTGGTCATGGTGATCATTGAGTAGCGAACCCCATCTTCGCCGGGGAAAATGTACTCGTTGAAGGCTCCAGCGAGAGGTGGGCCGAACATCATGCCAACTGCCCCCGCCAGCATGTAGACCGCAGCCACGCGTGCGCGCAGGTTTGGCGGCGTGATTACCGGAAGCGAGCCTGCTGCAATGCCGAATGGTGAATTCACTGCCAGAAGCGCCGGTGCGTAGCAAACGAATGCCCAAAAGGGTGACGGCGCAAGCTGAATGAGAAGAACGAACGGCACTGTAAGCATGCCGCCGACCATCCCTGCGGTGATGTTGGCATCGTGACGGCCGCGAGCGGTGAGCTCGCGGGCGAGGTAGGCGACTAACAATGGCCCTAGCGGCCCAAAGAAAATAAATATCCAGCCGAACGTTTGTGACGCCTCAGCTGCCGGAATTCCGTGGACGCGTGTAAAGAACGTGACGCTCCAGAACACGAACGCATAACCGGTTAACACCAGCGAGACAAAGCCGAAATGGTGATAGAGGATCGTTGCTTTGTTTTGACGGTAGAAGTCGAGCAGTTGCTTCCACTGCGTATCTTGTGACGGCGTCGTGATCGGACGCCGCGTGGGTTCTTTTATT
>CAYGQC010000213.1:0-3877 GCA_964351875.1 uncultured Pseudomonadales bacterium | reverse complement strand
CGCCTTGCACCAATTGCAGGACAAAGCCGCCAATGACGAACGCGATTCCTGTTCCGACGATCGGACCTATTTGGAAAATGCTCAGCGCGAGCGGGATATCTTCGCGTGGAAAATAATCGCCGATCAGCGAGGTCGTGGACGGGGTCAGTGTTGCTTCTCCAACACCCACACCGACGCGCGCGAGAAAGACGTACCAATAGCTCTTGGTTAAGCCACATGCGATCGTCATCAGGGACCAAAGAAATATGCCGATGGCGATGATGTGCTTTCGGCTCTTGGTATCTGCAAGCGTTGCGATCGGCAGTGCCGCGACGGCGTAAAAGAGCGCGAAAACGCCGTACAACCAGCCGATCTCTACATCGCCAACGCCGAGATCTGCCTTCATCGGTTCGACGACGATCGCCACAATCTGGCGGTCGATGAACGCGATGAGAGAGCAGATGATCAGAATGAATACGACAAACCAGGCGTATTTTCGGTTCGGATATGGGGGAGTGTGACTAATAGGGTTCTCAGTTAAAGCGTCTTGTTAGGTGGCTTGCGAAACCGAACCCATGCTACGGCGCTGGATTTGCCAACAGCTTTCTTAGCGTTCAATCAGGCGCGTTGCGTCTAGTCTGCGATGCACGAAGTTACTTCCTGATCGCATGGATCTCTTTAAGGCTCTTGGCTCTAGTCGTTTGACCCATTCCAAACTCATAGCTCATCCCGCTATCGCCATCAGCGCCCTGGTTGACGATGTGGCGAATGGCCAGATCAAGATCCTCGACTTTCATTGCCCGGTCGATCACTTGAGGTGCAAACCTGCGCAACATAGGGGTGTCCGTTGCACCAAAGCACAATCCATTCACGCGAATCTGTTTGTCTTTCAGTTCTTCTGCCCAGTTTTCAGTCAGGCGCCAAAGCGCGAATTTGGCGCTGTCGTACCCAGTGGCGATCCCGCCGGTTAGATGGAAGCCCGGTTTCACGTGGTCGGTCAGAACATTGACGATGTTTGAAGAACTTGTCCTCGCGAGGAGATGTACCGCAGCCGCAGTGACGTAAAATGCACCCAAGGCGCAGGAACCCATTGCGAACTCAAATGCGCGGGTTTGAGTATCCCAGTCACCAGACGTAAGCATGGTGTCGCTGTAGACGGCGGCGTTATTAAGCAGTAGATCGATGTGATGTATCTTCCCGTCGAGATCATCAAACACCTCCCGTACTGCGCTCCGATCACCGATATCGCAGGTGTAGCTGAGACAGACGCCACCGGCCTCTTCAACCAACTGGTGGGTTTTCGCATTCTCGATTGGGTCGATGTCCAGAGCGACAATTGTTGCCGACTGCTTGGCCCAACTTTCTGCAACCCCGCGGCCGATACCGACTGCGCTGCCCGTAACAAAAACTACCTGGCTCATTGGATCACTCCGGCAGACGATTCAAGGCAACAAGATACTACGACTGCTGATTAGGATCGCATGGGGTTTGTCAATTTTGACCTCGCGTATCGCCAATGGATATTTTGGCGACCTGCGATTTTAGGCCATCGCAGAAAATCAGGGAGTGCGCCGATATTGTGCATCCCCGAATAACGCTGATCGATGTTGATCGTTCAGGCCCTTCATGCCGCCTTCGACGATCTCTGGACGAATCTTCTCTCTAGCGACCTCCATGCCGCGAATGACGGCGGGACGCTCTTTCATTGCTTGAGCCCAGCGCTGCAGGTTCGACAGTGCGGGATTGGTAGCTAACGCGCCTTCTACCCAGGGGAATACGCTGACATCCGCTATCGTGAAGGCGTCGCCGGCGAACCACTGGCTGGATGCGAGGTGCATGTCCATGACTCGAAGCTGGCGCTGCATCTCATTGGCATAGCGGTCGATCGCGTAGGGGTGTTTCTCCTTTGCGTAGAAGTAGAAGTGGGCGAATTGACCGAACATCGGCCCGACACCTGCCATCTGGAACATTAGCCATTGATGCGTAAGGTGACGCTCTTCTCCTTGGCTGGGTAGCAATCCGCCAGTTTTCTCGGCGAGGTACCACAGAATGGCGCCGGATTCCCAGAGGGTGAACGGCTTACTATCGGGGCCATCGGGGTCGATGATGACCGGAAACTTGTTGTTCGGGTTCAGCGCCAGAAACTCGGGTTTGAATTGATCGTCGTCGAGGATGTCGACGTAGCGAGCTTCATACGCCAGCCCCAGTTCCTCTAAGGCAATCGATACTTTTCTGCCGTTTGGTGTGGGGCCGGTGTAAAGGATTATCGGTTGTGCGGTGGCGCTGTTCACGAGTGATCCAGCTTCAAACCCGCGAGGCTGTTTTCTTCTCGCCACTCTCGCAGTACGCGCCGGTAAGCGCCGATGCCTTTGCTATACGACTCCAGGCGAACATTGCGATAGCGCTCTGTCGTGCCTTCCTGGTTGTAGTAGCCGGGAGTGCAGGTTTCGGGCGAGCCCCCGAGGACAAACTGAGTTTGCGCGCCATTGCTGTCGAGTTGATCGTCGATCCAAAGCTGTTCGGCTTGTGGTGTGACATCGGCCGCGCGAATCTTGCGCCTCTCCAGCTCGGCAACGGTATAGGCAATGTGTTCGGCTTGAACGTCAACGCCGTAGCAGTAGTTTGCGCCGAGCTGAAAAACAAAGAGCCCGCCACAGAGAAAGAGGTTAGGGAAGCCGTGTGCCATGAGGCCATGCATGGAGCGCATGCCGTCCTGCCAGTGATCGTAGATAGATTCGCCGCCGATGCCGGTAATGGGTATTCCGATGCGCCGCTCGTAGCTGCTCGTGATCTCAAAGCCGCTGGCGTAGATGATGCAGTCCACCTCGTATTCTTTGCCGTTGGCGACAAAGCCATTTTCGCTGATGCGATCGACGCCCTGCGCGTCGCTGACGTCGATCAGCTCGACGTTCGGTCGATTGAAGGTGGGAAGATACTCATCGTTGAACGTCGGCCGCTTACAGAACTGGTTGTAGTAGGCCTTGAGTTTGCCCGCCACGTCTGGGTCTTTGACTGTTTCGTCGACGATGCTGCGTATCTGCTCCATCGTGGTGAAGTCCGCGAGCTGTGCGAGGTTGCCGAGTTGTTCTGCGCCTTGCTCGCGCGCGGTGCTGGCCAGCGTGTGCAGATTGCGGATCATTCGAACCCAGCCCTCGTCCTCGAACTCCGGTGGAACGGGGCCGCCGAGGAACGCCTCACCGAAACGCTTCTGCCGGTCTGCCTGCCAGCCGGGTTCTAGGCTGGCCGCCCATGCGGCATCTGTCTCTGAATTGTTGCGAGCATCAACCGATGAGGGTGTGCGCTGAATGACGTAGAGATGCTCAGCGCTCTCACCGAGCGCCGGTACACACTGGACGGCCGTTGCGCCGGTGCCGATGATCGCGACTTTCTTACCCGCGAGCTTGTCGAGCTTCTCGTTGTGGCTGCCGCCGGTGTAGTCGTAGTCCCAGCGGCTCGTGTGGAATGAGTGTCCCTTGAAAGTTTCAACACCAGGTATGCCGGGTAGTCGCGGACGATTCGCCGGGCCCGTACCCATACAAACGTAATGCGCTTTCATTTCGTCGCCGTGATTCGTCGAGACGATCCAGCGCGCGGCTTCTTCGTCCCAGCGCAGTCCGGTCACCCAGGTTTGGAAGACAGCGTCTTCGTAGAGTCCGAAGTGTTTGCCGATTCGCTGGGCGTGCTCAAAGATTTCGGGTGCGTAGGAGTAGCGTAGCTTCGGTATGTATCCGGTCTCTTCCAGTAGTGGCAGATAGCTATAGGACTCAATGTCGCACTGTGCGCCGGGATAGCGATTCCAGTACCACGTGCCGCCAAAGTCAGCGCCGCTCTCGATGATGCGCACGTTACTCACACCCGCCTGGATCAATCTCGCCGCCGTCATCATGCCGACCCAGCC
>CAYGQC010000212.1:0-5788 GCA_964351875.1 uncultured Pseudomonadales bacterium | reverse complement strand
CCAGCAAACAGAACGAAGCATTGGCGATATAGCACGTTCGGAATCTTCGCTGCAGGTCGAGGTCCTGCATAAGCTGCAGGTGAACTTGGACGTCGAGACCGCGAGCCCTCGCTTTCTCCCGGCATAGCCTGAGCATGTCGGGGGACGAATCGATGCCCTCTATATCGTAGCCGGCGGCCGCCAGATCCAACATCGGGTGGCCGGCACCGCATGCAAGCTCCAGTGCCGGCGCGCCTTCTCTCTCAACGAAGGAGAGATACGTCCTGCTGTCGGCAGGGTCGCCAACGAGGGGTTCGTACAGCTCGGCGATAAGGCCGGTGTAAAACTCGCTAGCGACGTTGGACATGATGATCTCCGTAAGCTCCGGGACAGGACCAGGTGCCAGGTCCAAGTGCCAGGTCCGAGGGACAGGTCCAGGTGCCAGGTCCAGGGGTCAGGTCCAATTAGATCCGACACTACGTCCAGCCTTCTCTAGTCCCAATCGGACCTGGCACTTGGTCCTGACCCCGATGATTATTCCAGCAGTTTCAGATAGTACTGGTACCGATAGTACCGGTCCCGCTTGCGCGCTCCGACCTCGGTCAGAATACCCGCGCTGATCAGCAACTCGATCGCCTTGCCAGCCGTCGGTTTGCTGGTTGCAAGCAGCCGCGTTACCAGCGGCATGCTGACGAGGGGATGCTCCGGCAGTTGTTCGAAGAGCTGCATGGCAGTGACCGTCGCCCCAGGCGTTGCGAGCAATCTTCGCCTGTCTTCGGCGACTCGGGAGTAGAGGCCACGGGCGGTCCGGGTGGCGTCGTCGGCAATTTCGGCAACACCCTTCAGGAAGAACCGCATCCAACCGACCCAGTCTCCTTCCGTGCGGACCGCGGACAGGTTGCGGTAGTAGGTGGCCTGGTTCTGCTTCAGATACAGGCTCAGGTACAGCAGTGGACTCTTAAGCAAGCCCCAGTGGTCGAGCAACAGCGCGATCAGCATCCGCCCCAGCCGCCCGTTGCCGTCCAGGTAGGGGTGGATGGTCTCGAACTGGACGTGGACCAGCGCGATACGCAGCAGAGGTGCCAGGTCATCCTCTGCGTGGATGTAACGCTCCAGGTCGCCCAGCAGGTCGGCGACCCGCTCCGGCGGCGGTGGCACAAACACCGCGTTGCCCGGCCGACTGCCGCCAACCCAGTTCTGCGAGCGGCGCAGCTTGCCGGGCTGCTTGTTGGCGCCACGCACGCCCTGCATGAGGATCTGGTGGCAGTCGTTGAAGAGCCGGACAGAGATCGGCGCGCCCTTCGGCGAATGGATCTGTTTGAAGGCGTGGTTGATGGCCGAGACGTAGTTCGTGACTTCCTCGATGTCCTCTATGTGGGAGTCGCCGGCCTGGTCTGTCTGTTCCCAGGCGAGCACGTCCACGAGCGTTGCCTGCGTGCCCTCAATCTCGGACGACAGCAGCGCCTCCTTGCGGATGAAGGCGTAGATAAACCAGTCGACGGAGGGGATCATCTCGCTGGCGAGGTTGAGCTGCGCGAGAGCCGCCTCGGCCAATCGCCTTGGCTCGTCGAGGGTCGGCAGCGCCTTGCCTGCGAGCTTGGGTGGCAGCGGCGCAGGCACGAATGCCTTGAAGGACTCGCCGGCGACGGAGGCGTTTACGTATCGGCCTGTGGGCTTCGCAGTCATGGTAAGAGATACTTTACTATGTTTGATTTAAAGTAAAGCCGTGTTTACCATCGCTTCCGCTGAGGCAAGTCAGCGTTACCGTCGGCGACATAGGTTAGGGGACATGGCGCCTGGCCCTGCCCCCTATGATTTCTCCGGGGCGCTGTGGCCCGCGAGCTTGTCAAATCTGGCGACAAATTCCTCACCCTCAGCATTGATGCAATGCCGCCGAAATTCGTCGTAGGTGAAAGGTTGGAACAGGTTTTTGCGAGTGTGCTTCCAGTAGACGAATATTCCCCACAGATTCAGCGCGACGCAAACCGCTAGAATTTGGGGTCGTACAAGATCGCTGAACAGCAGAAACATGGTCGCCTGTAACCAGAATTCGGGTTTCGAGAACAGCGTAACCAGCCCGATGCGACCGGGCATTAGGCTGGCCCATATTGCTGGCATCAGTACGGCGAAGCTGATGAAGATTAACTCCAATTCGAACCTCGTCATTACGCCCTCAATGAGGCCGTTCAGAGCGACGAAGCCGAGCAGGATGCAGATGCCGGCGTGCATCTTGTGGCCGACCCTGTTGGTCACCCGCAAGTATCCATTGACCTCACCATCGATTGTCATCCAGCGTTTGGGTTTCTCGAGAAAGTCGTCAAACGTTTCGAACACCCCAATGCCCAGGTAGACGACGACCTCGATCCAAAGCACTACGGCCAGAGCTGTTGTAACCTCGAAAAGTTCAGTGCTGGATAACATCGGTGCCTCCCTGGGCGGGTGCGCGTAACCTGTTCTCACGACCTTACTTTAGAACGGCGTTGTTTTAGAACGGCGTTGTTTTAGAACGGCGTTGTGCGGGAGCAGCTTTTCGCTTGCCATTCTTCGTCGCTACGCTCGAGCTGGCGTACAGAGTTGAATAGCTGATGAGTTAGAATTGCTAGGCCGGGTGTTGGCGGAAGCGGTAGGAGTCGAACCCACCGAGCGCTTAAACACGCTCCAACGGCTTTGAAGGCCGCGCGCCCCACCGGAGACGATACGCTTCCGCCGTTATCATACCGCTGGCGCGCGAGCCCTGTCGCCTGGCAGAACCGAGAATCGCGTTGCTAAGGAACACCATGCAACAGAACGAATCCTGTGCTCTCAGCAAAGCTGAGCTTGCCGCCTATCGTCGCGACGGCTACCTGGTTCGCGAGTCTGTCTTCTCGTGCACAGAAGTCGAGGCTTTGCAGGACGCGGCTGTCACTGCCGCTGAGCGTGCAATCGAGTTGGTTGAGCAGGGCGAAACTTACCACCTCGACGGCAATCGGTTCGTTGATGTGGCTTTTCGCACTCTCCAATTTGAGCACCAGCCTGAAAGCGAGGCGTTGCGCGTCGTCGAACCCATCCATGATCTCGTGCCAGCGTTCTCAGCGTTAGTGGACGATCCGCGCCTGGTGCGGCCCATTCAGCAGATTATTGGCGCTACGTCACTATCACTGTGGACCAGCAAACTGAATTTCAAACCCGCCTGCGGGGGCTCCGGGTTCGGTTGGCATCAGGACTCGCCGTACTGGATTCATGACAGCGACGATGTCGACCGGTTGCCCAACGTGTTTGTCGCTTTTGATGACGCGAGAGAGGACAACGGCGCGCTCCGTGTCGTCCGCGGCAGTCATACGCAGGGTTGTTTGCCGGGCCGTGCCGATGGCAGCCAGCTCGAGGGGTTTTACACCCATGAGGACTACATAGACTCCGAAAACTGCGTGACGCTTGTGATGGCCGCTGGTTCTGCGGTGTTCTTCGATCCGCATCTTATTCACGGCTCAGGACCGAATCAGTCCAAGGACGAGCGACGGGCCATCATCCTTACTTACCAACCGGGTGGTGGAGTTTTGCTCAAGTCGAAAGAGGCGCGCCCGATAGTGTCGGCTCAAGTGGTTTAGACGCCGGGGCGCAGAATTCTCGTGTTCTCCCTTCGCATCGTCACGCCCGTGCGATCCAGGTACTCAAGCATCTCAATGCCGGCGTTACGTCCTAGTCCTGTCGCATCGCAGAACTGGCGCACGGTAAACGCACCCTCGCTGGCGAGCGAGCGCGCCTTGGCTTCGCAGGCCTGGGTGGTTTCCGGCAGATAAACTCGAGTCTTGCTCACGCGCACCAGCGCTTTTGCTTTCTCAATGGGAGCAATGGCATCGGACAGCTCGCGGCTGGTCATCTTCAGTCGGCTGGCGATGTCGCCGAGGCTCAGTGAAGCCTCACCATCCAGGTGCGGTCGGAGGCGATCCAGCAGCGAGCGAGCAAACGGATCGAGCGCCACCTCACGATCGGCGGATAGCAAAACACCGTTGTCGTCGATCACTGTGCCACTGCGGATTAGCGACGTGACGACTTCGCCGACCAGAGCGCGATCTGTTGTCTCTGGCGCGCAACGTGCCCTGGAAATTCCGTCGTCGCTCGACGCGATCAGAAGTTGGGTCTCATCGAGTAGCTGTTGCCAAACTTTGCTCGTAACGATTCTCTCGTCGCTTAGCTTGTGCGTATCGCCAGAAACGTTGAGTTGCTTGGTATTGAGAAACCGTTGCAGGGCCAACGGCTGAATGGCTTCTCGCTCAAGGAGGTTGTCCGCCATGTTGCCGGGTTGTGAGGCTGCTGCGCGCGTTATGCGATCCAGGCGCGAGGCGTTTCTGCGTTTGCGACCTGGGCTGTCGCTCCAGATAACTCGTCCGCCGCCAATGGTGCGATCGAGACTATGATCGCGAAGGATGATGCGGTCGCCAAAGCGAGCATCAAGTTCGCTATCCAGCACGATGTCCACGGTGCCCGCACTGCCCGGGGAGATTTTCTCGGCACTCGTTAGCGCAATCTTGCCCTGGCGATGGCTGGTGCCCAGATAGACATGCACCGGCAACCAGTGACGAAGACTACGCGGAAAATCCTCCAGCACTTGCAGAGAGACGGTGACGTTGCGAGTCGGGTTGTGCAGTGTTGGATCGACAATCCACTGGCCTCGTTGAACCTCAGCGAGCTCGATGCCTGCAAGGTTGATGGCCGCTCGGTCTCCGGTTTCAATCGATTCGCCCTCGGCGTCCTGCGCTCGCAATCCTCGTACCCGCACAGTCTTTCCCGTTGTGCTGATGAGAACGTCGTCGCCGATTGCCAGGCGGCCGCTGTGAACCGTGCCGGTAACCACCGTGCCTGCGCCGCGCACATTGAATGTCCGATCGATGGCAAGGCGGAAGCCTTGTTTGTCCGTTCCAGTGGTAGTCGGGCGGCGCTGCTCTAGCAGCGTATCGAGCAAGTGCGCGATCGCTTCCTCGTCGCCGATGGCGGTCTCAACGATAGGCGCGTCAGCAAGGAAAGAACCGGCCACAAGTTCTGCGATCTCTTCTTGCGCAGCGCGCCTGCGCGACTCGTCAACCCGGTCGCACTTACTCAGCGCAATCACGCCGTTTTCGACGCCTATGAGTGACAGAATCTGCAGATGCTCTCGGGTTTGAGGCATTGGCCCATCGTCCGCTGCGATGACAAGCAGCGCAGTTTGCTCCTGGGCGATTCCGGCAATCATATTGTGAATGAATCGGTGGTGGCCGGGCACGTCGACGAAACCCAGCACCTCGTCATCCAGTTTGCGATAGGCGAAACCCAGATCGATCGTCAGTCCGCGCCGCTGTTCCTCGGCGAGTCGGTCCGTGTTGACGCCGGTAAGCGCGCCAACAAGCGTGGTTTTGCCGTGGTCGACGTGGCCCGCTAGGGTGATGATCATTGAATCAGCTCATTGATAACTTCGGCAGCAAGAGGCCAGTCGTCGCAGCTACGCAAATCGAGGAGTAGCTCGCCGTCGTGCAGCCGGCCGATGACAGGCGTAGAAAGCTGCCGCAGGTTCGCCTGCAAGTCGCGCAGTGCGCTGTCACGGGTGTGGCGAATGGATACTGCAAAGCTGGCAACCGTGGCGCTCGGCAGCCTACCGCTGCCGACCTGACACTCCCACGCTTCGCTAGTGACAGAAAATTCTGGAAGCAGAGGCTGTAGGCGGGCTGCGAGATGCGCCGCAGCTCGTTCAATCTCCGTGACCGGTTTGGCCAGCATTGCGAGTAATGGGATCGCCGCTTCCAGTTGCTCCGGGTGTTCGTAGGCTTTGAGCACTTCGTTCGCAATGACCAGCGTTATC
>CAYGQC010000211.1:0-5902 GCA_964351875.1 uncultured Pseudomonadales bacterium | reverse complement strand
ACCGAGGTCTTCTCATGCATGCTCTGATCGGGCAGCGGGCCAAACTGGGAACGCAGCGCGGCGACCATCCAACCGGACAGATAGATGTAGCTGCGGTCCAGGGTCTTCTGATGCTTCTTGACGGACATCATGCTCTGCTGCGCGATGAAACCGTGCCATGCGCCCAGTGACTGGGTGTACTTGCTGGAGTCCGCGTCATAGTTCGCCATGTCCCGGCGCATGATGTCGGCGGTGTACTGAGCGATCTCAAGACCGGTCTTGAAACGGTTCTGGTGCTGCATGCGAACCGCGTATTCCGCGTTGATCGCACTCCACTCAGCCTTGCCGGCCAGGGTGGCTTGAGCCTGTTTAATATCGTTTAGGTATGACATGCCGTCCTCTCCAATTGGACATTCGAGGCGCGGCACCGTACCAGTGACTGGACGGCACATAAACGGAATACTTCACAACCAATATATTCCTGTGAGGCATTTCACAATTGTCTTGTCAGAATAGTTGGCGTCAGGCGCTCTATCGCACCTGAAGGCCTTCGAGCGCGCACCCGATCAGCGCCTCGATCTGCCCCACAATCACCTGTTCAGTGTCGGGTTCAAAGCCTTGCACCCGGGGTGTGTGCAGATGACCGGCGGGTATCTTCGAGCCCTTGGCTTGCAGCGCTCGGAGCACGCGGTAGGAAATCTCGTTCGACAAATAGCCCCCGCCAGAACCCTCCACAGCGCGCTGACCAGCCAACTGGGGAAGGCTCTGCGCATCAAACTGGCCCCGTTCGAGCGTGGTCACCGTGCGATTGTCATGCACCTCATACGGCCCGCTCTCGCAGGCGGTCATCGCCGCCGCGGGCAAGGAGAACTCGACAAATTCGGGGCCATTGATCGGTGCGCCATTTAATTCAGCCTTGATCGGGTCGCTCGCACTCGCTCCGGTCAGAACGTTACGGTTGTCAGGCGCTGTGGCTGAGCGTCGTAAGCCGGGGAACCGTTCGAGGTCAAAACCCTCGCGACCCATGCTGATCGTGATCAGCAGGTCCGGGTTCACATCGACGACTTCATCGACAAATCGCTCGACCAGACCCTCGTCAAAGTCCTGAAAGCGAACCGGGAATATCGCGCTGACGATCTGCACCGTCTCGCCGCCGGCGTCATACCGGTGGCCGTCGAGTTTGAGCGCTGCCAGGCCGGACGGATTGCTCTGGGTGATATCGACATCGAGAAAAAACGGGTCGAAGCCTGTGATCACCACAAATCGATCCACCCCCTCCTCGCGCGCCTGCTCGACTCTTCGGCCTAGTGCCATACCCCGACTGTGCCATTCAAGCGCCCAGACGAGCTCCGATACCTCTTGCTCGTTCACGTCAGCACCACTCCAGCCAGATCGCGCCATGCTTCTCATGAGAAGGCGGACCCAGTAGAGGGCTCGATCGTCGGTAACACTGACCCCGGAGGCTGCGTCGAAAAGCTGCCTGGCAAGCCTAAGCGTAACCTGATGGCGGGATTCTCGATCCTTCGACGCGGCTATCGCCTGGCTGTACTCAAGCGCAGCGGGCATTTCGCGGAAATCGGTGCCCACGATTAAATGAGCGCTCGAGGCTTGGCCGAACCGAGCTTCTTCAATATACAACCCGTGACTGTCGGGTGCATAGAAAATGTGCGCCATCCCAGCTCCCTGGCTTTCCTCTGTTTCAACGTGTTCAGCCGCCGTTACTGTTGGACACGCCAGCATGACGACAACGGCAATAAGCCGAAGCACGTTCAAAGCGGCCTTCCAGGCGCTCGACGGATATGCGATTCACGATCCACAAAAAGCGATGCCTGCTTCACGCAGCCTCCCAACAACCCGGTGCTAAACTCCCGCCAATGAGACTACGCGCAACAATCAATTGGCAACTCCTCATGCCGGCATTGCTGGTTTCGGCCATGCTTTTAGCCTCAGGGGCTTCCGACGCGGCAAAACGGGTCAAACCGTTTTCAAAAAGCGGTCTGAATAACGCGGTCGAGGTTTCCCAAAACTACAACACCGGCGAGCTGTTGATCTGGCAGGACGGCGAAACCCTGCGCCACGAACGCTGGATGACTGAGCCCGTTCGCGATATCGCCTCCATCCAGAAGAGCGTGATCGCGGTGCTGGTCGGCATTGCCGTGCAGAAGGGACTAATCGATATCGAAACCCCGGTCAGCGCCTACATCGGCGCCGGCTGGACGGAGAAAAACGCGGGTGAAGAACCAAAGATTCTGGTCCGCCACCTGTTGGAGATGTCGTCGGGCTTGTCACGCCGCCTCACCCAGCAAGGCCCTCCGGGCACCATCTGGTTTTACAACACGCCCGCCTACCATCACCTGAAGCTGGTGCTGGAATCAGCCTCCAAGCTGTCGTTGAACGAACTCACTCAAAGCTGGCTAGGCGAGCCCCTGGGCTGGACGGTCAGCACCTGGGAGCGCCGCCCGCCCGAGCAATTCAGCCCTAAGGGCCCGCGCAAGGACGACATACTGGCGACCGGCCTTGTCAGCAACGCAACCGAATTACTCAGCTTCGGCCGAATGATTCTCGACCGCGGACAGTTCGACGGCAAAACCGTGATGTTGGACGACGACTACTTCAACGCCATGCTCACTACCACTCAAACGTTGCGAGCGTCCTATGGCTACCTGTGGTGGCTGAACGATGCGCCGTTCGAACCGCTGCGCGGACGCAAGACCGACAACAAAGGTCGTTCCAAGGCACAACGAGCCATGGTGCTGCAGGCACCTCGAGACCTCGTCGCTGCAAAAGGCTCGGGTGACCAGCGGCTGTACGTGCTGCCGGGCCAACGCGCTGTGATCATTCGCTTGAGCAAACCCGGCTTCAATCGTGCAGCCGGAGCATTCGACCAGCCTTTTTGGCGCGCACTAAACCGATAATCCGAGAGGAGCGGGAAAACGTTTTCGCGTGTTGCGTGGAGGCCCCCCATGGCTCCTACGTATGCGTGTATCAACGCCCAATCCGTTGGTAGAGACCTGCCCAGCTTTGAGGATTAACCCCCTCATCGTGTTCCCCGTTGGTCAATCAGGCGGCGTATCCGCAACCCAGCTCGCTCCTCCGTAGTTGACAGCTCACTGGCAAAAGCAGTGAATGCCTTGAGAACAGGGCAATGCTTGGGGGGCATGGTATGGCTGAGAACATTTTCTCGATTTGCGGCGCGTTGGCGATGGTCGGTTGGGCAGGACTGATCCTGTTGCCACACATAGCACTGGTGCGAGACACCATCGCCCGTCTGGTGATTCCCGGGCTGATCGCTGTTGTTTACTCGTACCTGATGATCAGCAACTTCGGCAGCGGTCCGGCCGATGGCGGATTCGGCAGCCTCGCCGAGGTGAAAGCGCTGTTCAGCGTCGACGAGGCGCTGCTGGCCGGATGGATCCACTACCTCGCTTTCGATCTGTTTGTCGGCGCCTGGGAAGTGCGGGACGCACGGAGCAAAGGCGTGCCTCATCTGCTGGTTATCCCGTGCCTGCTCGCCACCTTGATGGCCGGGCCGGCAGGCTTGCTACTGTACATCGCGATTCGCAGTGGCTACCAAGCGTTCAAGGGGCAACCAGCACCTGCGGCTTAGTGCAGGACGGCCGATCATGAGCATAGCGGCGATCGTATCGTGGCCTCCTGCTGAATCCAGTTGGCTTGGATTGTTACAGCATCATCGACTTTGGTATCGAAATGCAGTTGCCTACGTCGTCATCGCTACAGCGTGCGCCATTGCCATCGCAGTCGATGATCAATTGTTCGCTGGCGTTTCTGTCTGGATAAAACCGGCTAAGTTCGCGCTGTCGATCAGCATTTACTTCGCCTCGCTTGCGTTGTTCTCAGAGCGCCTGGGTGAAGCGTTCTTTCTGACATGGGCCGGTCGGGTCATGAGTTGGCTCCCCGTGTTTTGCGCAGCGTTCGAGATGATCTACATCATCGTTCAGGCTGGGCAGGGTCAAGCTTCGCACTTCAACCTGTCGAGCAACTACCACTCGATCATGTACGCGTTGATGGGTTTTGGCGCCGTAACCATGGTGGCGATTTGTGCTTGGATGGGCATAGCGATCCTCGCAAGACACGGCTGGCACGACGCCATGACCCTGGCGATCTCGATGGGCCTCATTCTCACGTTTGTTCTGGGAGGCGGGTTCGGGGGCTACCTATCAGGTGCCGGAAGCCATTGGGTCGGTGGCGTCGCAAACGATGCCCACGGGTTACCTCTCGTCGGCTGGGCTACCGCCGGCGGAGATCTCCGAGTAGCCCACTTCTGGGGTATCCACGCCATGCAGATTGTGCCGGCGTTCGTATGGCCTTTTAGGCACAAGGGGTGGGCGAGAACTGTCGTCTGGATCGCAGCCTTCGCAGTAACGGTTATCAGCGCCGCCACCTTCTGGCAGGCCATCAACGGTCAGGCCTTCATATCGTCCGGTGCGGCAGGTGTTTAAGCTTTGAAAAATAAGGCCAACCGAAAACGCCAGGCAAAGAGCCGTTTGTTAGTCTCGGATGCGATCAAGCCTAGAAATGACGCGCCGCGCCAGCAAGCAACCATGAGTGCACATCGCCACGGGTAGCCGTGGACAGCCGCGGAGGGCGGCCGAATGGACAACACAGCTTCATCCACTGAACAATCGGCAACCCATCGTTTCTGGCAGGCACGGCCGGAGCCGCTACCCCTCTGGCCTCGAGGCGTGCTGCTTATCGCCGCACTCATCGCTCTATTCCTCTGGGGCTTGCTCGCTACCTCCTCATCAATCGAGCGCAAGCTAGAGCAGGCAGTGGCCGAACGCCTGAACGGGTTTGGCGTTACGCAAGAGCACGTATCTGCCAGCGGCCAGGAAGTGACGGTGTCTAGCCTCGCTCTGGCCCGATCTGACCCAAAAGTCGCCCATGCCTTTGCAGCCAGCACAACGTGCGACACCTGGGTGGGCGCAATCGTATGCCCTACCAAGGTGACGATCGAGACAAACTCTAAGGGCGGCACAGACGTCGAGCCGACCGATGCCGTAAGCGATGGCCAACAGATCAGCAACACTTCAATAGAGGTACCCGACATCGCGCCGTCGCTCGTGAACGTTGAACCCGCAGTCGTGTTGCCGCGAGACCATGACTTCCGCTTCGAAGCCAACGACGACAGGTTGTTGATAACGGGCGAAGTTCCAGACGAGGCTACGCGCAGTAACGTACTCTCGGCCGCGCAAAGAGCCTTTCCCGAGGTCGCTGACGAGTTGCTCGTCACTGGGGAAAGGGCCCGTGCTGGCTACAACAACGCCGCGGCGCGAGCCATCGAGCTACTCGCCCAGCTTGAGCGTGGGCAGGCGTACTGGACGAGTGGCGAGCTGTCCGCCAGTGGCCTTGTACTACCGGAGAAAGAGTCGGACGCACGCTCTACGTTCGCCCGAATTGCCAACGCGCCGAAACTCGGGCGGCTTGCACTCACTTCCGCGAAATCTGCTGACGTATGCGATGCGGAGTTCGCCAACGCGCTTGCCGCCTCTACCATCAACTTCGCAACCGGCAGCAGCGACATCGCAGCCGAATCCGAGAACTTGCTGAAAGCCCTAGCCGATCTGGCCGGGCAGTGTCCTGGCGGGCTGATGATCGAAGGTCATACGGATAGCGTCGGTGATGCCGATGCGAATCAGACTCTCTCCCAGAATCGAGCTGACTCGGTCGTAGCCGCGCTGCAAAAACACGGCATCGCCGCCGAACGGCTGCGCGCGAGAGGTTACGGCGAAAGCGCGCCTATCGCAGAAAACAACAGCGCAAACGGACGCGCAGCAAACAGACGAATCGTGATTCGCACCACCGCAGACGACGCCGATCAGGCATCGAACAACCCGCCGGAGTCGCCAGTCGATGCGCCGGCGAACCAAAATCCGATCAGGAGAGACCGTTCCAAAAATAATAA
>CAYGQC010000210.1:0-5983 GCA_964351875.1 uncultured Pseudomonadales bacterium | reverse complement strand
TCGAGCTGTATTCCTGCTTTCCATCCGCAGTCCAGTTCGCCTGCGATGCCCTCGGTATCGATCCGGCGGGCCGCCAACTGACGCAGACCGGTGGTCTGCCGTTCTTCGGAGGTGCGGGCAACAACTATTCCATGCATGGCATTGCATCCCTTGTGGAAACGCTGCGCGCAGATCCCGGTAGCCTCGGGCTGGCTCTGGCTAACGGCGGCTTTGCATCCAAAGAATCGGTCGGTTTGTACAGTACCGATCCGGGCAATGGCTGGCTGCCGGCGGATCCGGCAGTCGTGAAAGCTGCCGTCCACAGCGAACCAGCAATTGTCTGGGGTGATGCTGCGAGAGGTGGGGTGCTCGAGACCTATGGCGTTGTTTATGCCCGGCGCGAGCCATTGATTGGATTCGCCAGTCTGCGCGGCGATGACGGTAGCCGAGTATTGGCGCGCACCGAGACGCGCGATGTGGATTCGATTGCCGCGCTACTCAGCGATGACCTGATCGGCAAGCGCATTACCCCACGAGTCACGGATAAGAAAAACGTACTGGAACTGGGAGCGGCATGATGGAAGCGATCCGAACGGATGAGTCTCGATTCTCTGATTTACCTGATTTCCCCTACGAGCCTCACTACCGCGATTGGAATGGCCTGCGCGTGGCGCATATCGACGTTTCCCCGGCAGGCGCTGGGAGCGATTCGCCGGTTGCTTTGCTTATGCACGGCGAGCCGACGTGGAGTTATCTTTATCGGAAAATGATTCCGCCGCTGCTTGCTGCTGGTTACCGCTGTATCGCGCCGGACCACGTCGGCTTCGGACGCTCGGACAAGCCGGTTGATGACAACTTCTACGTGATCGAACGGCATTGTGAGCGAACCCGGTTTCTGATTGAGGATCTCGACCTCACCAACATCACCATTTTCGTTCAGGACTGGGGTGGCCCGACGGGTCTCCGCCAGGCGGTAGACATGCCCGAGCGCTTCGATCGGCTGGTGATCATGAACACCTGGCTGCACCACGCCGAGTACGAATACTCGCCTGCGATTCGGCTCTGGCGGGAGTCGGCAACCAATCCGATGTGGTTAGGTTGGACCGGTGGCGATCTGCCCTGCGGCGCTATAGTCGCCGGTTCAATCGGGCGCGCTGACGTCGACCGGGATCTCGCCCGGCGCGCATACGACGCACCGTTTGAAACAGCTCAGGCAAAAGCGGGTGCTCGTCGTTTCCCCTGGTGCATACCGGTGGGTGAACCCGAGGCGGGTAATGCAGAGGATCAGGAGCGCTGCTTCAATGCGCTGCTCAAGTGGGGCAAGCCGGTGCACTTTATCTTTGGTGACAGGGATCCGGTCTTCACGGCGGACTGGGGCCGCAACTGGTCTGACATGATCCCCGGTAGCACCTTCGACACCGTGGAAGGTGCGAGCCACTTCCTTCAGGAAGAAGCGGGCGAAGAGATCGTCGCGACGTTTCTCGCGCGCAGGGGTTGAGTAGTTTGGCGCAATGACGGAGGGAAAGCGGGCAGTCAATCGGCGAGAGTCACGTCGTTTTTTTCATGAGAGCCAGTTTTCTGTATAGCGCGCGCTCACTGATTCCGAGCTGCTCGGCAAGTTCCCGCCGGTCGCCTTCGAAACTGTTTAGCACACCCACCAGGTAGCGCTGTTCCGCCTCTGCCAGGGAGAGTATCGAGCCCGCGCGAGCGTTGTTGTTTTTGTTGCCGGTGCTGTTTGTGTCGCCGGCTTCCCGGCATGTCTTTGGCAGGTGCGCCGGCTCGACTACGCCCTCGTCCGCAAGCAGCGTTGCACGCTCGACGATGTTGCGCAGCTCTCGAACATTGCCCGGAAAGTCATAGGCTTTGAGGCAGGCCATGGAGGCATCTGAGAAACGCAGCTCGCTCGCGTTCAGGCTTGCCAGAAGCGTCTCGATGAGCAGTGGTAGATCATCCATGCGATCGTGCAGCGTCGGTAGCTCGATTTCGAACACTGCCAGCCGGTAGTAAAGATCCTCGCGAAATTCGCCGCTCGCGACGCGCTCGCTGAGGTTGCGATTTGTCGCGGCGATGAGCCTGAAATCTGCCTCTTGCCAGTCGTTGCTGCCGAGCCGCCGGTAGCGTCGTGATTCCAGCAAGCGCAATAGCTTCACCTGCATGGCTAGAGGGATGTCACCTACCTCGTCGAGAAACAGCGTGCCGCCGCTGGCAGCCTCGATCAGCCCAGACCGGCGCTGGTCTGCACCCGTGAACGCGCCTTTCTCGTAGCCGAATAACTCGCTCTCGAGAAGGTTGTCCGGCAACCCGGAACACTCAACCGGTACAAACGGTTGATCACTTCGTTTGCTTAATCGATGCAAGGTCTGCGCGACGAGTTCCTTGCCGGTGCCCGACTCGCCGAGCAACAGCACACTTGTGTTGCTCGGCGCGGCTTTCTCGATGAGCTGGAGCATGGCCTGGAAAGGTTTGGAGCGACCGACCAGTTGTCCGGGGGTCGACTGCGTGCTGGCAACCTGGGAGGGAAACATGCGTTCGATGTAGAACTCGATCTCGCCATCGTCGTTCTTGATCGGCCACATCTCGACGTTGACGTACTCCTCGCCGCGCGGGGTGTGGTGGATGTGCAGCACGCGCGCGGTCTCGCCGCTCTCTCGGCTGTCCTTGAGTGGGCAGGTCTCGCCAGCGAGATCGCAGGGCACCTGATAGTGGTGCGATACCTCGTAGCATCGCCGCCGGCCAGAGCGGTCTGAAAAGCCGTACGCCTGCCGGTATGCATCGTTAGCCGCAAGGATCTCGTAGTCGGCGCTGAGGATAATCGCTGGCTCGCGCAGAGCGGCGAGGATGTAGCCGGCATCTTTTGTCGGGGTCATGGGGCGTTCTGGCTTCCTGAATAAGCGATGCCAATTGGCGCATTAGCAGCAAGACACACTGACGAGCCGCAGGCTGCCAATTCTGGCAGTTCTTTGATTCTGCGTCTGCCAGTGTCGGCACCGCACGACGATATCTCTTCAGAGATCTTGGGTGAATATTCGGTAAAACATTGTAAATAAAAGAAAAATAAAGGTGGCACGAAAGTCGCATTGTGTGTGGTGATGAAACAAAAGGGGGCGACCAACTCAAATCAAGCGCCCACAGCTAGTGCGTTGGGGCTCTACTAACGCGAAGGTTCATCCGTTAGGAGACGACTATGCAACAAGCAAACATTACGCCGTTCTTTGATGCCGACACGTTCACGTGGAGCTACGTCGTGGCGGATCCGGCAACATCCCGGGCGGCGGTGATCGACGCCGTGTACGACTACGATCCGGCGAGCGGACGGCTGTCGAGCGACAGCGCCGAGCGAATCCTGGCACACATCCATGACAACGGGCTTACCGTGGACTGGTTTTTAGAAACCCATGCTCACGCAGATCATCTATCGGCATCCAGCTACCTAAAGAGCGAGCTCGGCTGTGGAGCGATCGCCATAGGCGAACATATTCGAGAGGTTCAGGCGGTGTTTGCCGCCTACTTCAACATCGCGGATCAGATGCTCTGTGACGGTTCCCAGTTTGACCGGCTGTTTGCAGATGGCGAAGTGTTTGCCATTGGCGAGCTGGAAGTTCGGGTCCTGCACACTCCGGGGCATACGCCTGCTTGCGTGACCTATGTGATCGATGATGCCGCATTTGTCGGAGACACGCTGTTCATGCCTGACTACGGAACAGCCCGAACCGACTTTCCCGGCGGTGATGCAACAACGCTGTTTCGTTCGATCCAGCGGCTCTATGAACTGCCGCCGTCAACGCGTCTGTTCATGTGCCATGACTATCTGAGCGGCGATCGATCCGAGTACGCCTTTGAAACCAGTGTGGCGGACGAGCGCAAGTCCAATGTGCACGTCGCAGATGGCGTCAGCGAAGCGGCGTTTGTCGCAGCCCGCGAAGCGCGTGATGCTCAGTTGCCGCCTCCGAGGCTTCTGCTGCCGTCGGTGCAGTTCAATATTCGCGCGGGCCAACTGCCGCCGGCTGAAGCCAACGGGTCGAGCTACTTCAAGATTCCGTTGAAGGTGGCCTGAGGGATGGCGATCTGGGTGCTGGCGGCTCCAGGGGCGCTGGCAATCGGTCTCAGTCTGGGCTTGCTCGGATCCGGCGGTTCGATACTGACCGTTCCTGTTCTAGTCTATCTGCTCGGGCAGCCCGAGAAGATTGCCATCGCGGGTTCGCTTGCGATTGTTGCGTTGATCTCCGCAGTCGCTTCGCTCCCGTACCTGCGTTCAGGCCAGGTGCATTGGCGCAGCGTCGTCTGGTTTGGCGTGCCTGGCATGTTCGGCACCTACGCGGGCGCCTGGGCATCCGCGTTCGTTCCGGGTTCGGTACAGCTGTCAGCTTTTGCCCTGGTGATGCTGTTGGCATCGGTGCTGATGCTCATGGATCGCGACTATGTTGCGACAGATCATGCCGGTGGAGGCGAGCGGCAGTTGTCGCGCATTGTCGTCGATGGCTTGGTGGTAGGTGTCATCACTGGCTTTGTTGGCGTTGGTGGCGGCTTCCTGGTGGTGCCAGCACTGGTGCTGATGGGCGGGCTCACCATGCACGTGGCTGTGCCAACGTCGCTTCTGATTATTACGCTGAAGTCAGCCACCGGGTTCGTCAAATACCTGGATGTTTTAGAAGCTGAGAACCTCGCTTTGGATTTCAAAGTGATAGCGCTGGTCGCGCTGATTGGCATCGCTGGCAGTTTCGCGGGTAACGCGCTGTCGAAACGCCTGCCCCAGGCGCGCCTGAAGAAGCTGTTCGGCTGGTTTCTGGTTGGCATGGGCGCATTCATTCTCTATCAGTCAGCACCTTCGCTGCTCTGAGCACGCTTTAGGAGCGCACATGGAACTTAAGAAGCTGAGTGAGTCGTTTTCGGTCACTGGCCAGATTGAGGCGGCGGATATCGACGCGGTTGCCGAGGCGGGTTTCGATTTTGTTGTGTGTAATCGGCCAGACGGCGAAGCCCCTGATCAGCCCTATGCCAAATTGATCGAGGCGGCCTGTGAGGCCAGGGGAATCGGTTTTGCGTATCTCCCGGTCACCGTCAAAGACATGTCGCCGGAGCACGCTCAGCAATTGCGAGACCTGATGGCGGTCGAGAGCCGGCGAATCCTCGCGTATTGCCGCACGGGCAAGCGCTCGGCGACGCTGTGGACGATGGCCGTCGAGTCGGATACCTCCGATGAGCAGGTTCACAAGGCTTTGCAGGCGAGTGGTCTTGAAGCTGGCGATGCTGGATCGGCATTAGAAATTCGCGCGGACGTCGTCATTGTGGGGGGAGGAGCGGGTGGCCTGGCTACGGCGGCCAGCCTGCTTCGCCGTCGGCGCGATCTGGATGTGCTCATCATTGAACCGAGTGACGAGCACTACTATCAACCAGGCTGGACGTTGGTGGGCGCTGGTGTGTTTAACCAGGCGCAAACCGTTCGCAAAACCGGCTCCTTAATCCCCTCTGGTGCCCGGTGGCTGCGCGATGCCGTCAGTGAGTTTCAACCCGAGCAGTCGGCGTTGACCCTCGCCAGCGGCGCTAAGGTTCGTTATGGGCAGCTCGTTGTCGCCCCCGGAATCGAACTGAATTGGGGCGCCATCGAAGGTGCGGATCAGTGGCTCGGCAGTCATGGCGTGACGTCGAATTATCGTTTCGATCTGGCGCCATACACCTGGCGACTGGTTCAGCAGATGCGAAGCGGTAAGGCTGTATTCACCCAGCCGTCCATGCCGATCAAGTGCGCAGGTGCACCCCAGAAAGCCATGTATCTATCGGCTGACTACTGGTACCGACAAGCGCGCTTGGATCAGATCGACATCGATTTTTACAACGCCGGTGAGGTGTTGTTCGGCGTTGCGGACTACGTGCCGGCGCTGGAGAAATACATTGAGCGATATCAGGCGAAGCTCCATTTCAAGCACCAGCTCAAGGCCGTGGATGGCGCGGCTCAGATGGCCTACTTCGAGGACGCTGCCACGGGCACGCAGCGAAAGGTCGAGTT
>CAYGQC010000209.1:0-5992 GCA_964351875.1 uncultured Pseudomonadales bacterium | reverse complement strand
CTCCTCGTGGTAGACGGCGTTCTGGCAACAGAAATTCTGGATGCAGACGCGACGGCTGCCGTTCGAGTTGTTCATGCTTCTCCTGACGCGCCGAACGTTGACGTCGTCGCAGCTGACGACTTCACGGCGCCGGTTGTTGTTGATCTCGGTTACACGCAGCAGAGTGCACAGCTTGATCTGCCACCCGGTGCGATCAATGTGAAAGTCGTACCCACAGGCGCAGAGGTTCCGGTTGTGATTGACGCCGATCTGGCGTTGGCGGCGGGTGAGTCCTATCGCGTGTACGCGACAGGCCTGCTGGCTGATATCGCGCCCCTGGTGCTCGTCGATGACCTGCGTGCGATAGCCACGGAGGCCCGGCTGAGAATCGTTCACGCTTCTCCGAGTGCAGGTGCTGTCGATATCTACCTTGTCGCGCCGGGTACGGATATCTCGACGGTCGCGCCTGCGCTGACCGATGTGCCTTTTCTGGCTGAATCGGGCTATCTCTCGGTCGCACCGGGTGATTACGACGTCGTCGTGACACCGGCCGGCAGTGACCTGCCTGCGATAGGACCCGCTACCGTTACTTTGGTAGCTGGCGGTATCTATACCGCAGCGGCTCGCGATGAATTCGGAAGCGGTACGCCGCTCGGACTCATCTTGCTGGATGACTTCTAGACAAAGACTTGTCCCGGACGCCAGCCCGCGGGCTGGCGTCCTGGGTTTCACGCCCTGGAAGAATTCAATAAATCTATAAAAAACAAACGATTGTGAGCTGTTCTCGCAGCGAAACCAGCTGTCTCCTTTCACCCCAGTGTGACCACCTCAGTTCAAGCCGAACAAAAGCATTGTATCCGCTGCTGCCGGGCTCTATCCTCTCGCCCGAACTTGCTTGCTGCAAGCAAGCAAGTTCCTGTACTAATTGCTGATCCCACCAATTCTAGGGTCGGGCGGTGACGCCCTCTAACGTTTGATCAATGCGACCAGGAAGCGGACATGGCTCCAGCCCAGACGCAAAAGACAGGATTGAGCCGGGCGCTTATTGATGACGGCGGCGCGGCCTCGGTCGAGAGTTTGCCGGCGCCCACCGGCACCGATGCACGGCGACTTACGCAAGCGGAACGTACTGACCGATCCGACTCGGCGATGTTGGCTTGTGCGATTGCGCTGGTTGTTGAGCGTGGGCCTGCGTTGACGACGCTCAAAGACGTAGGTGAGGGTGCCGGGTTCAGCCGGGGGCTCGCGGGTCAGCGCTTCGGCTCGAAAGACGGTCTATTCGAATTCATGGTTCGCTCTATCGGCGAGGCTTGGTTGATCGATCTCACGCGCGCAACCGAAGGCTTGATTGGTCAGCAGGCGATTGATCGCGCACTGGATGAGCACCTGAGGTTCTGCGTTGAAGCGCCGGACCAGTTTCTTGCTTTCTATCGGCTGTGGTTCGAGGCGATAGGTGAGGAATCGGCAGTACGCAGTGTCGTTAGTAACATCCATGAACGTCGGCGGCGTGACATTGCCCGCTGGATCGCGGCTGGCAAGCAAGCCGGTGATATTGCTGAAAGCGTCTCCTCTGCCGCGGTGGCTGGGCAATTCACGGCTTCGGTGATTGGCATTGTTTACTACTGGCTTCAGCATCCCGAAGACATTGACGAAGTCGCTGCCCTGCACATGAACCTGAAGACAACTATTCGCAACCTTTTATCTGTTTCTGACGCATCGGAGAATTTTCATGAGTGAAGCCGTAACCCAATTGCCATCGGCCGCACCTGCTCGAACCGTACCGCTTCGCTTCGTGACGGCCGCCAGCTTGTTCGATGGTCATGATGCGTCCATCAACATCATGCGTCGGATGCTGCAGGCTGCCGGTGTGGAAGTGATTCACCTGGCGCACAACCGCTCGGTTGCGGAAGTGGTTCAGGCGGCTCTTGAGGAAGACGTGCAAGGCATCGCGGTGAGCTCCTACCAGGGAGGGCACGTTGAGTACTTCAAATACATGGTGGATATGCTCGCCGAGGCGGGCGCGGGCCACATTCGCGTATTCGGTGGTGGCGGTGGCGTGATCGTGCCGGATGAAATCAAGGAAATGCACGGCTATGGGGTAACGCGAATCTACTCGCCCCATGATGGCCAGTCGCTCGGTCTCGAAGGCATGATCAGCGACATGATTGAACGTACCGCACAGCCGGAGTTACGCGCGTTCGATCTGGATGGCATTGCTTCTGGCGATCGTCGCGCTCTGTCCCAGGGCATTACACACATTGAGTGTGGCCGGCTCAGTGATCGGGAGCGGGGCGATTTGCTGGCGGCTGCGGAAGAGATTGCGATTCCGGTTTTGGGTATCACCGGCACTGGCGGCGCGGGCAAGTCCTCGCTGACTGATGAGCTCATCCGACGATTCCGCCTGGACTCCGGTGATGACGTCCGAATAGCGATCCTCGCGATCGACCCAACCCGACGAAAGACAGGCGGCGCGCTGCTCGGTGATCGGATTCGCATGAATGCGATCTATCACGAGAATATTCTCATGCGTTCGATTGCGACGCGTGACGCAGTGGCTGAGGTACCCGAGTATCTGCCCGAGGTCGTCGCGTCGTTCAAGCTTGCCGGCTTCGATCTGGTTGTCGTGGAAACGCCCGGCATTGGCCAGGGCGATGCGGGTGTCGTGCCCTACGTGGATGTTCCCATGTATGTCATGACGCCGGAGTTTGGCGCGCAGAGCCAGCTCGAAAAGATCGATATGCTCGACTACGCAGAGCTGGTTGCGATCAACAAGTTCGATCGTAAAGGCGCGGAAGATGCTCAGAGGGATGTTGCCAAGCAGATTCAGCGCAACCGAACTGCATTCGACAAAGCGCCGTCCGAAATGCCGGTTTTCGGCACGATAGCCTCTCGCTTTAACGATGACGGTGTGACCGCTGCCTACCAGGGCTTGTTGCCCCTGCTGCGAGCGCAGGGCCTGAAGGAGTGGGACAGCCGGCTGCAGCGTCTCGACATACGAAAGAGTTCCGAAAAGACAATCATCGTGCCAGCAGAGCGGGGTCGCTATCTGGCTGAGATTGCCGAAACGGTGCGCGGCTATCACGCCAGAACCGAGAAAGAAGTGCTCATCGCTCGCGAGCGTCAGCAGCTATCCGCTGCGAAGGCGATGTTGGAAGATGCCGGTGAGGCAAGTTCGAGCCTTGAGCCGCTGATCGAAAAGCGCAAGGACGCTCTGTCGAAAGAGGCGAGCAAGCTGTTGGAAACCTGGCCCTCACGCGCGGAGGCTGTGCAGGCGAAAGAGCATCACACGACGTCGCTATCCGGGACGTTGATTCCCAAGATTGCGGTGCCCAAGTTTGCCGATGCGGGTGAGTTGCTGCGTTTCCTCATGAAAGAGAATCTTCCCGGTGCTTTTCCGTTTACCGCTGGCGTGTTTCCGCTGAAGCGAGTGGGCGAAGATCCGGCGCGTATGTTCGCAGGGGAGGGTGACCCCTTCCGAACGAATCGGCGTTTCAAAGCGCTCTCCGAACACTCGGATGCCAAGCGGCTGTCTACGGCGTTTGACTCGGTCACACTCTATGGGTTCGATCCCGCGGAGCGGCCCGATATTTACGGCAAGGTCGGTAACTCTGGCGTTTCGATCGCAACGCTTGAAGATATGAAAGCGCTCTACGACGGATTTGATCTGTGTGATCCTAAAACCTCGGTTTCAATGACCATCAATGGTCCGGCGCCCACTATTCTCGCGTTCTTCTTTAACACGGCGATTGATCAGCAGATGGACTTATTTGTTGCTGAGCATGGCCGGCAGCCGAACGAGCAGGAGACGCAAGAGGTTCGCGCGCACGCA
The DNA here is from genome assembly GCA_964351875.1 of uncultured Pseudomonadales bacterium. Classification (GTDB taxonomy): domain Bacteria; phylum Pseudomonadota; class Gammaproteobacteria; order Pseudomonadales; family Azotimanducaceae; genus JANSWO01. Next base: position 2,184 of record CAYGQC010000209.1, on the reverse strand, counting down.
TTGTCCACTGTTCGCGGCACGGTTCAGGCCGATATCCTGAAAGAGGATCAGGGACAGAACACCTGCATTTTCTCGACGGAATTCTCGCTGCGCATGATGGGTGACATTCAGCAGTACTTCATTGATCACGAGGTTCGGAACTTCTACTCGGTGTCGATCTCGGGATATCACATCGCAGAAGCAGGCGCGAATCCGATCAGCCAGTTGGCGTTCACACTCTCGAATGGTTTCACCTTCGTCGAGGCGTATCTAGCCCGGGGCATGAGCGTTGATGACTTCGCGCCGAACCTGTCGTTCTTTTTCTCGAATGGCATGGATCCCGAATACACCGTGCTCGGCAGGGTGGCGCGCCGCATCTGGGCCACCACCTTGCGCGACAAGTACGATGCCAACGAGCGTAGCCAGCGTCTCAAGTATCACATTCAGACGTCTGGTCGCTCGCTGCACGCGCAGGAGATGCAGTTCAACGATATTCGAACGACGCTGCAGGCGTTGATCGCAATCTACGATAACTGCAACTCGCTGCACACGAACGCGTTTGACGAGGCCATTACCACACCGACAGAAGAGTCGGTGCGTCGCGCGCTGGCTATCCAGTTGATTATCAATCAGGAGTGGGGGCTGGCGAAGAACGAAAATCCAAACCAGGGTGCGTTCATCATCGACGAGCTCACCGATCTGGTCGAGGAGGCCGTTCTGCAGGAGTTCGAGCGTATTTCCGAGCGGGGAGGCGTGCTGGGCGCGATGGAGACGGGCTATCAGCGAGGCCGCATACAGGATGAGTCCATGCTCTATGAGCATCGCAAGCATGACGGGTCACTACCGATCGTTGGGGTGAACACATTCCTCCCACCGAATGGTTCAGGCGAAGTTGTGGAAATCGAACTGGCTCGCTCAACCGAGGATGAGAAGCAGAGCCAGATCCGGCGTCTGCACGATTTCCAGGCGCGCAACACCGACGCAGCAGAGGCGGCGCTTGCTGAGCTTAAGCGTTCGATAACTTCTGGAGAGAATGGTTTTGCAGCATTGATGGCTGCAGCGAGAGTGTGTTCTCTCGGTCAGGTAACCGATGCGTTCTTTGAGATTGGCGGCCAGTACCGGCGCAGCATGTAGCGGCAGCGACAGCGACAGCTTGAACGGTGAAGCCGGCGGAAACTTTAGTTGCGTTCGGTGTTTATCTTGCCGTCCTGCAGGGTCGCCGTGCAGATTGATGAGCGGTGATTCCAGCGGGAATCGATGATGAATCCCGTATCGGTCTGGTGGCCTTTCGACCAACTGAGCGTAGCCAGCGTCACTGAAGCGGCCTCAATGCTGGCACCGTCGAGGAATTCACACAGGGCGTCGATTTCGCGATCTGCTTCGACCCAGCCAAAGATGGCGATCACAGCGCCGGACAGAACTACGGTGCCCAGCAAGGTAAGCAAGCCGTGGCGGAGGAAGTTGTTCATTGTGAGCGCTGCTATCTCGTCTTGTCGTGCGGCGGGCGAAGAGGAGAATCATACTCCGGTAGCCACATTTTGGACTCGACGAGCTTGCGCAGATCGATGTTCTGGTCGATCTGCGTATAGCCGCCATCTCTGGCGGCCGAGAGAACACCAGTGCTAACTGTAGTCGTTACATCACGCAAGCGGCTGACGTCTGGGTACAATAAGCCTTCGGCAAGTTCGGATTCGAGCATCGAGTCTGCGAGGCTCTTCGACGCCGCGGTAATCATGCTGTCGGTCACTTCGCTCACGTTGCCCAGGAGACTGGCGAAACCCAGGCCTGGAAAGATGAAGACGTTGTTACCCTGCCCAAAGCGGTGGGTGCGATCGCCGAACTCGACAGGATCGAAGGGGCTACCCGTCGCGATGATAGCGGCCCCTTGGGTCCACTGAATCAGATCCTGGGGCTGCGCTTCGCTAGCACTGGTCGGGTTTGACAGAGGAAGAATAACGGGTTTCGCGCAGTGCTCCAGCATTGTCCGTACGATGTCCTCGTCGAATGCACCCGCCTGTCCGGATGAGCCAATGAGTACCGTTGGTTTGAATGCCCTCACGCTTGCGTGCAAGCCGCGGTGTTGCGGATCGCCCAGCCCAATCGCTTCTGCGTTTGATGCCGACCAGGCGAGCTCGCGCTTGTAGTCGTCGGCGATCGCGCGATCGTCCACAAGAAGACCGCGACTGTCGAGTAACCCGATATGGC
>CAYGQC010000208.1:0-6015 GCA_964351875.1 uncultured Pseudomonadales bacterium | reverse complement strand
GGCTCTGTTTACAGTTACCGAGGACCAAGCGGGGTCAATAGCGACGCTAAAGAGTCAAAGTCCATCTCTTGCGCAGCTCGATCATATCGGCGCGGCCCGAGATCTTATTTTTCAGGCTAACTTTCGTAAGAATTCAAGAGTCGAATCGGATTTGACCATCAATCGAATCACAAAGTGGCTTTGTGCCGAGGAATCGATCGTAGAGTTCTCGCCGACCAAGAATGTGGTCCGCAACTCCGATGTGCATTCGGCTCGGTGCGAGTTTGATTTTAACTGTGCCCCTGTCGACTCATTGGGGTGCCCAGCAGATGTCTTTACTGAGTGTTCTGAGTTGGTTGCCGATATGTCCCGGAATGGTGAGCCTCACCCATGAATAACGCTAGTTCCACGGCGAATTCGATCTGGCCGGCCTCGCATCCAAAATCGAGAGCGAGTATCCCATTCGAGGATTCTGAAATCGTCAGCCTCGATGCTCCGGCTTCCGGTGTTGGATGGGTCTTCTTGTCGGAAGAATACTCAGTTGAGTGGTCCGCGCCCAACACTCGGTTCAGCGAATGGCTTAGTTCGACTACTGATCGCACTAGTGACGCGCACTGGATTTTGGTAGACCAACGCCCATATCTCAGCAATTTTGTAGCTCAAGTTACTCGTCAAACTGGTGCAATCACCGCTAGCTTAGGGGGAGTGGTATCTCGCGAAGAACACTTCCAGTCAGAGCTCGCTGAGAGAATCGACTGTAGCGGTGATGTCCTCCGCACTTTTAGCTTTGCTGTTCTGAGAAACCTGTCTCTCGTCGCCAGTGAACTGTCAAAAATCCACAAGTTTGGGCGGCCCAGGCTAGAGATTGTCTCGGAGTCAGAAGGGGAGTCGAGAGCGGTCCAGTTGATATGCGCGTATCTGGGGAGTGATGAGGATGAGTATTTCTCGTTGCTTGACCAACTCGATCAAATTCAGGTCTCCCTGCTGCCCGCCGATGAGTGGGTGGCGGTAATCAGTGAATGGCCGTAGCTCCTGAAGCCATATTTCGATCGGGGGATCTAATCAAGGCTCTTAAAGAATGCCCTGAGGAGGTAGCACGTCGAGCAGCCGCTTCTCGCTGGTATTTCAGTGCGCTGCTGCTCGCGAAAGAAAAATCCGGGACGCCATCTGGCGGATCTGTTCACATGCGCACTCGCGAATATTACGAGACATCCAGATCGCGTGAGCATCAGGCGATCGCGCGTCGATTGAGGGAAGCCGGGAATGAACGTGGTAAGGCCGAGTACGACATCGACGGATCGTTCGACAGCAAAAGCGCTTCAAGACTGCGCAGAATGGTCATAACCCTTCACGAAATGCTCGGTGAACCGATTTCGGAATCGGATACTTAGGACCGAATAGCCCCTTTTTGGTATAAACACTATTCTAGGCACTAGATGTGGTTTTCATCAGTTGGCTTAAGTGCTAAGTCATTGATTTATTGGTCGGAGTGAGAGGATTTGAACCTCCGGCCCCTACGTCCCGAACGTAGTGCTCTACCAAGCTGAGCTACACTCCGATTAACTTTTTCCGCTGCCGTCCATGGCGACTCACTTCACTTCGCATAACCCCCGGCCTCGGCATCCGTGCCTCGGCGTCTTCGCCTCGCCGAGCAGTGCTCGGCGGCAGGCGTTGCCTGACCGGCTCAGACCCAAGCTGAGCTACACTCCGATTAACTTTTCGCTGGCGTCCCTGCCGCTTAGCAAGTCGCGTTTACGCGCCACGCCAAGGCGCGGCAACATAGCAAAGCTGTTTCAGTCCCGCAATCGACTAGGCCGGAGTTACAAGCCCGAGGAGCTCAAGTGCACTTAAGTAGCCGCTCAGTGCGATCCTCTATTGGTCTTGCTCGGGCAGCTGAAACAGCGTCTCTACCGTCGTATCGAGAACTTTCGCCAGTGTTAGCGACAGGACGGTAGACGGCACAAAGTGCCCACGCTCTATGGCGTTGATGCTCTTCCGAGTCACTCCGACATTGTCCGCTAACTCCGCCTGCGTCCAATCACGCATTGCCCGGTGCACCTTTAGGGTGTTGTGCAATCGTTTTTCACTCATCTATCGCGCTACCGGCTGAGATAGACGAAGCGAGAAAGCGCGGCGATAAGTCCAATAGAGATCGACGTTGCTGCGGCGAACGATACGCTGAGTTCAATTTGCGAGAATTTAGCTAGGACATCACCTCCGACGAGAAAAATTATTTGCGTGATCAACATGGCGCCGAAACCTGTGGTGAATGAACTCGCGCGAAAGCTTGTGTAAAGCTCGTCGTTTTCCAGTGCGGAAAAGTCGCCCCTCTGGCTTGCGATTGAGTTGCGCATCAGTGCCCATGCCGCGTACGACCAACCGAGAATGGTAAGAGCAGAGAGCAATATTCCGGTTGCCTCTGGCCCGTCGAGCAACTCGACTAACTCTGAGGCAGTCGCCGCGATTGCTCCTACGGCCATGCCCGCCAGGAGCTTTACTTGGAGTCGTAGATAAGCGGCATCTGTGTCGTCGGTTTTCATTATCTAGATCTAGCCTGTTTCCATATTAAGTTAGAGTTTCATGGGTTATATAAAGTAACGTATACGACCCATTAAGGTAACTTAAACTACCCATAAAGGTATGTCAACGACTCAATATGGCTCTCGACACTCTCGCCTGCTCCGGGTACTTCTGCGTTGTTTGCTATTTGCTTTGAGGTGGCGGCGGGCGGCGTCGAGGAGCCCCGCACAGCGACCCGATAGTCGATTATTCGCGAGGTGCTCCGAGAAACCTCTCGGTAGTGTTAACCAGCCAATAAAAACGGGACTTGGTGAAGCTTGCTGATTATGGCTGCAACCCGGCATTAACTCAGGGGTGGCCGTTCTACCCCAAGATCGCTTCGCGCTTGTAGAGCACGGTGGCGAGGTAGCAAAGCGCTGTAGCCGCGACTGCGGTCGCGGCCATCGAAACGATTACATGAGTCATCTGGATTGGATCACCCGAAATGATGTCACTCACCAGCAGCGCTTGGCTAACCGACGGGATCATCATGATCGGGATGCCGGGTTCGATGTCGAGGAAGCTGATCACGATGGCCGGTAGCGTTGGGATCAGGATGACGATTGAGAGGTAGGTCTGGGCTTCTTTGTAGCTCTTGGCGAAGGACGCGACGACGACCAGCAGAGCGGCGGCCATCACGAGTAGTGGCAGACACAAAACGACGATGCTTCCAGCCTTCGTCGCGGTCATGGTTAGCGCAACGCCGAGCTTCTCGAGCGGGACCATCGGCAGTGACAGCGTAAAGGCGAGCAGAAACAGCAATAGCGAGATGAGCGCAAAGGTTGCTGAGGCGGCGATCTTGCCGAGCACGAGCGGCCCGCGATCGACGGGCTGGGTGAGTAGCGGTTCGAGGCTACCGCGCTCGCGTTCGCCGGCGGTGGAATCGATAGCGAGGTAGAAGCCGCCCATGAAGACGACGAAAAGCAGTAAGTAAGGCAGAGTCGCGAGGACGGTGAGGGCTCGCGCGGCGGGTGATGCGGTGTCGATGCTGGTGACGTCGATGGGGTCGATGACGTTGACGTCGACGCCGCGCACCATAAGCCGGCGCAGCCCGATGGAGTGGCTGTAGGAATTGATGGCAGATTGCGCAGCGCGGTAGCCGCGGCGGGCGCTGCCGAAGGCGGAGCTGTCGTGGACCAGGCGAAGCTGCGCGACTTCGCCGCTGGCGAGGTCCGCGCCGTAGCGCTGTGGAATGATGAGAATGACGCTGCTCTCGCCGCTGCGTACGGCGTCCACCGGGTCTTTGACGTCGATATCGGTGGTGTCGACGTTGCTGGAATGAAGGTGGCTGACGAGGTTAGGCGCGTATTCCGCGCCAATGACGTCGATGCTGACAGGGTCATCGCTCTCGCCGATGGCGGTGTCGAGCATGAAGGCCATGAGGCCGACGAAGAACAAGGGGCCAAGCAAGGCGATCGAGAAAGAGGAAAGTAACGTGCGTCGGTCGCGCAGATTGTCGACGAGTTCTTTACGGTAGACGGTCCCGAGCGCGCTCATGACGATGCTCCGGGATCGGCTGCTTCGCTGATCTGAACGAACGACTCTTCGAGCGAGTCCATCGAGGTCGCCTCGCGAAGCGCTTCGGGGCTGCCGTCGAATCGGACTCGGCCGCCAGCGATGATCACGATGTGATCGCAGAGGTTGGAGACTTCCTGCATGACATGGCTGGAAAACAGCACCGTACGGCCCTCGGCTTTGAGTTGCAGCACAATGTCTCGAACGGCGCGAGTCGCCATGACATCCAGGCCGTTGGTCGGTTCGTCCAGCAGAACGTTTTTCGGGTTGTGCACGAGCGCTCGGGCGATGGCCGTTTTCACTTTCTGGCCCTGGGAGAAGCCCTGCACTCGGCGGTCGATAATTTCGGCCATGTCCAGTTGCTGCGCGAGTTGATCGATCCGCTGCGCAAGATCGGCTTTGCCCATGCCGTGTAGCGAGCCGAAGTAGGCGATGTTTTCGCGCGCGGTCAGTCGATCGTAGAGGCCGGCGTTGTGCGGCAATGCACCTATGCAGCGGCGTGCGGCGGTTCCGTTGTCTGCGACGCTAATGCCGTCGATCTGCGCATCGCCACTGCTCGGTGCCAGGACGCCGCAGAGCATGCGCAGCGTGGTCGACTTGCCGGCTCCGTTGGGGCCGAGGAGCGCGGTGACTTTGCCGTCCTCGGCATTAAAGCTGACGCTCTCTGCCGCGATCACCTCACCGAAGCGTTTGCGCAGGTTATCTGCGCGAATCATGGCGCAGGCCCCAGTGGTGAGACGAAGAAGGGCAGAGGCTGCAGTCGCTCCAGGCACTGTGTATTCAGATCATCGACGCTTGCCTCGTCCACGAACTCGGAGATGATCTGAGGCACGCAGCCCCGGCCCACAACACCATGTCCCTGGCCACGCGCGACTAGGTGGGTGGCGTTGCTGAGAGTCTGCATGACGGTGTCACCGTAGCGCGGGGGCGTAATAGGGTCGTACTCGCCGGATAGCACGAGCACGGGTTTGTCGCTCGACACTGGCTCGCTGAAATTCTCGTCGACGATACCGGCAGGCCATCGGCTGCAAATCGCCTTGAGCGTGTCGAGCTGAAGTTCGCCCAGGTATGCGTCGGTCGACGGTGTGCGCGACGGGTAACGGGGTGCGTCTTCTGAACACACGGCGGCGTTGTGCATGCCGAACGCCATGCTCTCGGTGAGCTGCGTGATAATCGCCTCAGCCTGCCCGGCGTAACCCCGGTAGTTCCCGTTCGATGCTTCGTGAATGAGTAGCGGCAACAGCGACATGCCCTCGGGACTGTAGGACAGCAGCCGCGTGACCACTGCGATGTGGCCAAAGCTGAGCTCGATGGAAGTCGGAGCGCCCGTCTTGGGGTCCGTCACTGGCACGTCTACTGGTTGGTTTCGCAGTCGTGCCTCGAGCCCGCCGAAGCGCGTTTCAATCGCGCCGAAAGCGCTCGTGCAGGCGTCGCTCTTTGCGCAGCGATGGGCGATCGCGTCGAAGGCGCTCTGAGCGTTATCAGCAACCTCGATACCGAGTGCTTCCCCCGGCGGCAGAACGCCGTCGATGATGACGCTGCGCGTGCGCTCGGGATAGCGGCGAAGGTAGTGCAGGGCAACCCGAGTGCCGTAGGAGACGCCGTATACGTTGAGCTGCTCATAACCGAGCGCCGCTCGGACGGCTTCGAGGTCTCGGACGGCCATTGAGGTCGTGTAGTACCGAGGGTCGCCAGGCAGAGAGGACAGGCACTCATCGGTCAGAGCCTTAATCTCAGTGAGACTGGGCTCGGTTGTCGTGGCGTCTTCCAGGGCCGGGCAAACCAGTTTGTTGGAGCGGCCGGTGCCGCGCTGATCGATGATGATGATGTCCCGGCTTCGGCGTATGCCGTCGAACGCGCGGCCGAGATCGACATACATGTCGATCGATGAGCCGCCAGGGCCGCCGTTGATCACGGTTAGCGCATCCCTGATGGCTTGCGCGGCGAGTGCCTTTACTCGGA
>CAYGQC010000207.1:0-6020 GCA_964351875.1 uncultured Pseudomonadales bacterium | reverse complement strand
GGGGCGGGGGAGTATGACCAACCCGCCCTCTCAACTGAACCCGAAGATTGTGTCTGTGCTTACTCGCGGGCGAGGCCCCGATCGCACCTGAAAAGTTACTTCTTGCCGCCCAGGACTGGTCCACCAGTGCCCGAAAATTCGGCATCGGCTTCGTTTCCAAAGAGAATGCTGCCCATTGTCTCGTACAGCGGGTGTGCCACCCAGCGATGAGACGCCGCACCATGCGCGTCCCGGAGCTTGCGCTCTAACGGGTTGTTCATTTCCGCCGCACTCGTGCCGCAGGAAGCATGAACCACATCGACTACTTCCATACAGGCCTGCGCGCCGTACGTACACGCGAGACGAGCATTGAATGTCGCCTCGGGTGAGGGCATATCAGCGCCACGTCGCAGTTCCTCTTCGACCGCATCCATCGCCTCCAGCACGAGCGTGCGCGCAGCCCGGTACTTGGCCGTCATTTCCGCCATCCGGTATTGCGCGATCGGTCGATCCTTTAGCTTCGATGCGGACATCATTGGTATCTTGTTGTTCGCGATGGCAACGAAGGTATCCAGCGCGCCTTTCGCAACGCCCAGACCTACAGCCACCTTGTTGTAGGAAAGGCGCAGCGGTACAGGGATTCGGAAAACTGGATTGTCGTGCAGCGCCGGCGTCAGCATGAGATCTACCGGCAACCATTTAGCTTCCACCACACCACCTTCTGCGCGCACCGTGTGACTGCCAGAGCCGCGCAGCGCTGCCGTGTTCCAAGTGTCAACAATCTCCCACTGAGAGCGATGCAGGAAGAACATCTTGATAACCGGCGCTCCGTTGTCGCCCATTCGCGGCTTGCCATCGTCGAGAATCGGCGCGCCCATGAAACACCAGGTCGAGTTGTGGCAACCGCTGATGAACGTTGTCTCTCCCCAAACCTTGTAGCTGCCATCATCCTGCTCGATCGCGTACGACGGCTTGGAACCCGGCCCACCGCCGCCGCACATGACGACTCTCGGGTTGTCGATGTAGACCTCGCGCGCGAGGTCTCTAGGCATACCGCCCGCGGCCATCGCATTGATCTCAGAACCCAGCATGACGTTCCAACCGACAGAGGCGTCAATCGCGGAAATCGCCTCCAGCACCTCGACGGTCTCGACAGCGCTGGCGTCTTCACCACCCAACTCTGCCGGCAAGGTGAAGCTGAACATACCTTCATCGATCAAGAGCTCACGCGTGTCGTCCGGCAAGCGCCGCAGTTCCTGCGCCTGATCACCACCTTTGGCTATGTCGTTCTCGAGCCGCGCCACGCGCTCAAGCGGCGTTCCACTTCTGCGTGTCTGTTGGGTGATCGCTTCAGCCATGATTGCTTTCCTTCATTCGTTTTTAGCAAGCTAGTCTTCGGTAGAGATAGATAGCTCGGTTACCAGTCCTCAGTTCAAGCGTGCGCAAGGCTCTCGCCTTCGGACGCCATCAGCGCCACCCACTCGGGTGCAGCCGGTAGCTCTTCTACCCAGGGCTCTGCCGGCACCCAGTTACCACCCACGTGGGCGGCCACTTTGGTGCCATCGTAGGTAATCCATTTCTGTGGCGTCAGCTCGATGATTACTCGAGTGGGCGTATCCAGAAATTGCTCAAATACAGCCACTTTCTCCGGATCACCTCGCTGCAATTTCATCGCCAGCGCATGGTAGAACCAGCTTTTCACCGAGGCATTGTCTTCGTGCACCGTTGCGAGACACTTAACCGTCATCGTCTGGTCAGCACCTAGAGCTGTGCCTTCGCTCGACACGATCACCGCGCTCTTGTTGCGCTTTTTCAACGCCGGTACGCGCTTGCGTTGGCCTGCGCAGGTCACCCAGAACTTTCCGTCCCGGTAGACAAACCGGTGCATCACGCCCACAGGCCAGCCGTCTTTAGTGCTCCACAACACGGAACATTCGGACTGTAGCTGCAGCAGGCGCTCTATCTTGGCTGGATCGAGCGGGTAGATGGATACGTCGTCGTAGTTGGTCTTGGCGCGGTTTGCGGCCGTCATGATTTCTCCCCTTAGAAACGATCAATACTCAGTCGACGCCGCACGTCGAGATCGTCGTGTCACTCGAAGCAATAGCATCGGTCGCTCAGGGCTTTGCCAGCCACTGCTCCAACAACATATGGAAGTGTCGAGGCTTGGTCTCGCCATAGTTGGCGAAGATGATCTCCGGGTTCTTCATCGCCTTAAGCCCCTTCTGGACCTCCGGCATGTTGACGACATCTTGGTTAAACACTTTCGCCAGCATGCCCAGCTCAGGCGCCTCGACCCAATCATCGTCAGGGCCGAGCTCGTGAATCGGCGGCGCGGGCGTACGAGCCTGACCGTCCGGAGTCGGCTGCATATACAAGCACTCCATGATGCACTCGTCCGGATTGTCGCCATGAGGCCTGAAGCGATAGACAATCTGGTTGAAAGAACCCCAGGGATGAAAGTTCGGGAACACGGTCAGGTAAACCGAATCCAGTAGCTCCGCGTCGCTGACATTGTCCATTCGATCGCCAAGGTTCTTGCGGTGCGCCTCACGAATCGGATCAGCGACAACCTGGCGCAGGTTTTTGCCCGCCGGCACTTTCGGTGCAGGGTTCAACGGCACGACGTTGCTATCCGGAAGGTGTTCACCCCCGATCCAGTTCAGCATGTTGGAGTCCGCGTGAGTCATCGGGCCATCGACCCAGACGCCGTCGGGCTGAAACCGGCTCACGTCGCCTTTGGCGTTGGTGATGTGCACCAGACCATCATCCATCAGCTCGTACACATGGCCCGTGAGCGCGTGCCGCTGCCTCGTATACAGACGCGCGTCATCCAATGGCTCCCACTCACGGCTGACATGGGGGCTACGCGTGTAGTTTGGCGACATGGCCCGGGAGTAGTTGCCGAACACGTCATATTGAGTATTCGCATCCCCAATCGTCTCGAGAATGGTGGGGTGCGTGGCGATCACGTGATACGCCTCGCTGAATGCTTCCTGCGCGACTTTCCAGTTACAACGCAGAATCTTCTTCACGTGCGCCACCTTGCTGCGGCGTTCATAGGGATCATTCGGGAACTGGGAGGACAGATCGCCGAGGTAATCTGCAAGTGGCTCAGCGTTTTCGTCAGGATTGATGAAGATGAAACCACCCCATCGCCCGAGCTTGACCTCCGGCAGGCTGTACTCGGCTTCGCTGACCGTAGGGAAGTCCCACTCGCAGGGGACTTCTTTCAATTTGCCGTCCGTTTTCCAGGCCCAGCCGTGAAAAGAACAGCGAAATTCACCTGCGCGCTTGCCGCGGTGCTGCTTAAGCTGCCGCCCGCGGTGCAGGCAGACGTTATAGAACGCCTTGAACTCTTCTTCCGCGGAACGAACGATGAGAAACGACAGATGCGCGATGTCGTAAACCAGATAGTCGCCAACGTTTGGAATGTCGTCCTCATGACAGGCCATTTGCCAGCAGCGGCTCCAGATCTTTTCGACCTCAAGGTCGTGGAACGCTTTGGAGTAGTAGCGCTCCGCAGGCACCTTGGTAGGCCCCGGAGGCAGCGGGCTCTCCCGGCGCATGGCTTCGGGAACCGGATGACTGTCTTCATCAAGAATCGCCTGATACGGCGTGCCTGCAGATCTATTCGTACCTGTCAGCGTTTCAGTCATAGCGCCCTCTTCTCCCAATTCGATATCAGAAGAAATTAGAGCACCATGCAAAATTAGCCTACTAGGGAAACTACATAGGCGTAACTGACAACAATCGCGTCACGATCCGATGGTCGGTTGTCCTAGTATCCAGGGCAGGTCTAGAAGCGTCTGGATGCCCGCTGGAGCGCGACAAACATAGGGAATCGCGTTGACCGCATGCATGCCGGTGGCGAGCAACCCGTCGTTAACCCATCCCGGGCCGAGTTCAATCTTCATGCCGGGCTTACCGTCAATCACTATTGAGTGATCTCCAGTTGGCCAATCGGGCGCGACGGATGAGTGAACGCGCCACACCGTCTCGTGGACGATTAGCTTCTCGCCTCGGTAGACACCGGCCCACTCCCAATGTTGGCCAGCAACTGTGCCGCTCGGAACGGGCCCCGCTGCGGGCGCCAAGTCTTCCTGCGCGTAGGCCTGCTCCGTTTCAACGACAATCTCATCCAGCTCGACACCAAGGCCATCCGCGATCATCTGAATGTTCTCGCGGAACAAACCCGTCAGCCAAAAGCTGTATCTGCCGATGTGAGCGCTAAACTCCGACTCGCTCTTACCGAAACCCATCATGTCGAGTATGACTTCCGGCGACGGGTAGAACTGAAAGTCAGTGATTTCACGAACGACAATTCTGTCGATTCGGCGCGATAGGCTGGACATCGTCAGTGGCAACACGTCGCCCAGCCAGCCCGGGTTCAGGCCCGTCGAGTGAAAGGTTGAACCGCCAGCAGCACAGGCCTCCTCAAGCCGAGCGACCAGCGCTTCGCCATGGACTCGGGGATACATATAGCCAACCGCGGTGATCACGTTTTTGCCTGACGCAAGCAGCGCGCAGATGTTGTCGATGTCGGCATCGGGGTTATCGCCGTAGACCAGCGAAGGCAACGGCGTATGGATAACCACGTCGGCTTCAAGCGCAAGAATCTCTTCAATGCTTGTTGTGGCTTTTACGCCACTCATCGGCGTGCCGGCAATCTCACCCGAATCTTTCCCGGCCTTGCTTTCGCTGACGGCATAAAGGCCAACGAGGTTCAACTCGCTGCGCTCGTGTATCGCCCTGAGAACGCCTTTGCCTACGTTGCCGCTCGACCACTGAATGACGTTGATCGTCACACCAGACCTCCTTTGCGTCTTCTCACGTTTCCAAGACCGACAAACTAACTAGCCACTCTATCCGTTCCAGGTGAAACGTTGGTATCGGCAGGCTCTCGAAAGGGCATCAACAGCTTCTGGCCTATGGTCGGCTCAGTCGGCCCCGTGCCAACGTCTTCTACAACGCGATCGGAAAAGGTTCCGAACACGCGATCCCAGACAATCGCCGCGCACCCGAAATTGGTGTTGCTCTCCGCCAGATCACTTGAGTGATGCAGCAGATGGTATCGATTGGTCGTAAACAGCAAACCCACGTAGCGGGTATTCAAGCCCAGGTTCGCATGGGCGATCGACGCTTGAGTAGCGCCCAATAGCGCTGCTCCCGCTGCTGCGATCCCAACACCGAAAAACAACTCGATCAGCGCTGCGGGTAGGGCGATAAAGAACAATTCAAACGGATGATTCAGGCCAAAGTTCAGCGCGCTGAGTTTCTTAAAGGCGTGGTGCGCTCCATGGCCAGAAACCCGCCAAACGACACTCCAACGATGTTCCGCCCGGTGCAGCCAGTACCAGAGGAACTCACTGAGAAAAAACACGAGGAATATCTGCGCAAGCACTGGCCAATCGTGCGGCCAGATGTCCAGCCCAAGCCGCACGCGGAGCTCGGATAGGGGAGCAGCCAGAGTCTGTGAGTAAAACTCGCCAACGAAACCCAACGCCAGCACCAGCACAGTCACGAGCGCAACATGCTTCGCCACCGTAGCTGCGGGCAGCAGCCATCGGGGTCTGAGTGCGTAGCGCCGTTCCAACAAACCCAAAACAACCTGCACAAGCAACAACGCGCCGAGATAGTGGCCAATCGACTTGGGGTCCAGCCACCACGTAACGAGTACCAGCGTGATGAGCAGCGGTTGTAGCGCAACAGACAGATAGCGAGGCATATCTGCTTCGCGGGATGTCCCTTCGGCGCCCTTCCCAATCATTGGGTATCAGCTCGCTCGGTAGCGCATGATGTCTTCAGCGGTTAGCGTTGAACCAGCAGCAATGCCTGCGGCCTGTACGGCAGGATCCGCCAACCCAGCGGTGTCAAAGTAGTCCGCCGCGTAAGTGATCCAACCGTCGCTGAATCGCCGCAGCGAAAAGCCCCACATCATGTTGACTCGCTCGCCATTCTCACCGGGCGCAAACTGTCGCCACATGTGTAGTGATGTAGAGCCGTCCCAGACGATAGGCGCAAGGCTTTCGAAACCGAGT
>CAYGQC010000206.1:0-6027 GCA_964351875.1 uncultured Pseudomonadales bacterium | reverse complement strand
GGATGGCTGATTGCGTTCTTTGCGCTCTGGGTAGGCCTGTCCGTCGGCAGCTTTCTCAACGTTGTCATCTACCGCTTCCCGATCATGCTGGAGCGAGCCTGGCGCGCCGACTTCGCTGAGATCGAGGCTGCTAACGCCCGGGGTGAAGAAAGCGACCTTCACGTCGATGAGCAGGTGGCGGATGTCGCGGGAGAGCCAGGAGAGCCAGGAGAGCCGGAAAAACCCTTCAACCTCTCCCACCCGAATTCACATTGCCCCGCCTGCGACACCCCGATTCGCGCCTGGCAGAACATCCCGGTCGTCAGTTGGCTTATGTTGCGCGGCAAGTGCGCTGCGTGCGGTGTTTCGATATCCGCCCGCTATCCCGCCGTTGAGCTGCTCACCGGCGTACTCACGCTTATCGTTGTCGGCGTCTTCGGCTACGGCTGGCTGACGCTCGGTCTGGCGCTCTACACCTGGATACTGATCGCGGCGACCTTCATCGATGCCGACACCCAACTGCTGCCGGATCAACTGACCCTGCCGCTGCTGTGGTTGGCGCTATTGATCAATCTGTCATTTCCGATCGTGCCGTTGTCGGATGCGGTGGTCGGCGCCATGGCAGGCTATCTGTCGCTGTGGACAATCTACTGGCTGTTCAAGCTGGTGACCGGCAAAGAAGGTATGGGGTACGGCGATTTCAAACTGCTCGCCGCCATCGGCGCGCTGGTTGGCTGGCAGGTGCTGCCGGCGGTGGTACTGATAGCGTCAATCGCCGGGCTTGTTTTCGCGATCATTCGCGCGCTGTTAGGCGAGAAGGTAGCAGGCCAACCGATGGCGTTTGGCCCCTTCCTCGCCGTGGGTGGTTGGGTTGCTCTTATCGCTCGTGATAACTTGCTCAGCTTGTTGTCCTAACCAAGCGAATTGCACAAATCATGAGTACTTTCATCGTCGGGCTCACCGGCGGGATCGGTAGCGGCAAAACCGCTGTGTCCGATCGTTTTGCTGCCAAAGGCGTTGACGTTGTCGACGCAGACATTGCCTCTCGTGTTGTTGTGGAGCCGGGCCGCCCTGCCCTGGCTCACATCGCGGAGCACTTTGGCGCGGAGGTCATCCAGCAGGACGGCGCCCTCGATCGAGCAGCGCTCCGAGCGCACGTGTTCGCCGATGAGCTGGAGCGCAAGTGGCTGGAACAGCTCCTGCACCCGCTCATCAACGAATACATTGCCCAACAGCTCTCCGAGGCCACCTCCGAATACGCAATCCTGGTCAACCCCCTGCTGCTGGAAACGAATCAGCACAAGCGCTTTACCCAGCGGGTACTGGTGGTGGATGTGCCCGTTGAGGTGCAGATCGAGCGAACCATGGCACGCGATGACAACCCGCGCAGCCAGGTAGAGGCAATCATCGCCGCACAGATCAGCAGGGACGACCGGCTCGCGGCGGCGGACGACGTCATCCGCAACGACCAGGGTTTCGATGCGCTCGACGCGGAGGTCGACGCGCTGCATAACTCGTATCTGGAGCTCGCTCGTGGCTGATCCAGACCGCATCGTCGCCTGCCCAAACTGCGGCAAAAGCACCCCCTACAGCAGTAAAAACGCTTACCGCCCGTTCTGTTCAGAACGCTGCCGCCTTATCGACTTCGGCGACTGGGCTTCAGAAACTCACGCGATCCCCGGGCGGGAACTGCCACCTGGCGCACTCGATGAGGATGGCAAAGAAGAGTACTGACAAAACGCCGCCACGAGCCGATCGCCTTAGCTGCGGTACTCAGCGTTGATCCGCACGTATTCGTAGGACAGATCGGTTGTCCATATCTGCTGGGCGCTGCTCCCCATGCCCAGATCGATGCGAACGGTTAGCTCGTCGCGGGCGAGCACTCGCGTACCGGCCTCCTCGGTGTACGCCGAATGCACAAGGCCATCCTGCGCAACCTGTACATCGTCGAGCCAGAGCGCAACCCGCTCCTGCGCGAGGCCCGCAACGCCGGCACGACCAATCGCCATACAGAAGCGCCCCCAGTTGGCATCACCCGCAAACAGCGCTGTTTTCACGAGCGGTGAATGGGCGACGGTGTAGGCGACAGCCAGGCAGTCAGCGTCTGTAGCCCCGCCTTCTACCCGTACCGTGACGAATTTTGTTGCGCCCTCGCCATCGCGCACGATGCGTTGCGCAAGATCGATGGCCACTTCCGTTATCGCTTCCGCGAGCCCTTGATAACCGGCGCTGCCCGTCGACGTTATCCGCGCGTGGCCAGCCTGGCCTGTTGCCGCCACGACAAAGCTGTCGTTAGTCGAGGTATCGCCATCGACGGTAATGCGATTGAAGCTGGCATTCGCGGCGTCGCGAGTCAGCCGGTCCAGTGGCTGCGCATCAATAGCAGCGTCGCAGCAGATGTAGGCGAGCATCGTCGCCATGTTCGGGCAGATCATTCCCGAGCCTTTGGCGATGCCCGTGATCGTGACAGTGCAACCATCCAGCTCAAGCGTACGAGACACCGCTTTGGGCACGGTGTCCGTCGTCATGATGGCTCTAGCGGCAGACGTCCAGCCGTCCTCAGTCGCGGATGCAGCAGCAGACGCTAACGCAGCGACGATCTTGTCCACGGGCAGTCGCTCGCCGATCACCCCGGTGGAAAAAGGCAGCACGGATTCAGCAGCGAGGTTCAGATTACGCGCAGCCTCGGCGCAAACGGCCACGGCATCATCGCGACCGAATTTTCCAGTGGAGGCGTTGGCATTGCCGCTGTTGATCACCAGCGCACGGGGCGGTGTCGCATTGAGCCGATTGCTCGCCAGCTCTACCGGTGGCGCGCGAAAGGCTGATTGAGTAAATACGGCCGCCGTCGTTGAGCCTTCAGCCAGCTCTATCACCGTGAGATCGGGAAACTCGGTTTGCTTGATGCCCGCACACGACGTGCCCAGTCGCACGCCGGGCACCGCCAATAGCTCCGCCGGTGGATCGAGATTTACCGCCATGTGAAGTCCTTAACCAATGAAGGCTAAACACGAGCTACGCAGCACGGTACGACCGGCGTGCGTTGCTCAGAATCTAGAGCTGTTGGCAAACGTCAGGTTTGCTTGCCGTGACACTGCTTGTATTTTTTGCCTGAACCACAGGGGCACGGCTCGTTGCGTCCAACCTTGCGCTCACCGCGCACGAAGGTCTCCGGCGCGTCCACCGCTGGCGGTGCACCGGGGCCGCCGGCTCGTGGGGGCTGGCCAGGAGCGCCGCCCGGGTTCGGTTGGTTCAGCGCGGATGCCTCGTCGTGTGAAAAACGCATGCGTGCTTCGGCCGCCTGACGACGTTCGCGCTCAGCCTGCTCGACTTCGGAGGGTTGCTCGATCTGGATTCGGCATATCAGGCGAACAACGTCGGTCTTGATGTTGTCCAGCAGTTCCTGGAACAGCGTAAACGACTCGCGCTTGTATTCCTGCTTCGGCTGCTTTTGTGCGTAGGCGCGCAGCGAGATGCCCTGACGCAGGTGATCCATGACGGCAAGGTGTTCTTTCCAACGCTGATCGAGCACCTGCAACATGAGCTGCTTCTCGACCTGGCGCATGTCGATGTTCTGCTGGGCCCAGTCAGCTTCCTTAGCGGCGGCTTCGGCTTCAATCTGCTCGAGCACCTTGTCGACGATCTGCTCGTCCGTCATCTCCTCATCAGCGTCAAGCCAGCTCTGCACCGACTGGCTGGAGCCGAAGTCGGTTTGCAATGCGGCTTCCAGGCCGGCAACGTCCCACTGCTCTTCGATACTCTGCGGCGGAATGAAAGCCGCGACGGTGTTCGCCACCACCTCAGCGCGAAGGCCCGCGATCATCTCTGAGATGTCATCACTCTCCATCAGCTCGTTGCGCTGGGTGTAGATGACCTGCCGCTGATCGTTTGCGACGTCGTCGTACTCGAGCAGGTTCTTGCGGATGTCGAAGTTGTGGCCTTCAACCTTGCGCTGTGCTCGCTCGACGGCGTTGTTGACCATGCGAGCTTCGATCGCTTCACCCTTCTCCATACCGATCGACTGCATGATCGAGCGCATGCGATCCGAGGCGAAGATGCGCATCAGATTGTCTTCCATCGACAGGAAGAAGCGAGTGGAACCCGCATCACCCTGACGACCGCAGCGGCCGCGTAGCTGATTGTCGATGCGCCGGGACTCGTGACGCTCGGTACCAATTACGTGCAGACCACCGGCTTCGAGTACGGCATCATGGCGCGCCTGCCACTCCCGTTTCACTCGCTCGATATCCGATTCGCCTGCGCCGTCACCGAGCGATTCGACTTCGGATTCGAGATTGCCCCCGAGCACGATATCTGTGCCGCGGCCGGCCATGTTCGTCGCGATGGTCACGACGCCCGGACGGCCAGCACCCGCGATGATGTCGGCCTCACGTTCGTGCTGCTTGGCGTTGAGCACGCTGTGTTCAATTTTGCGACGATCCAGCTCGTTCGACAGCAACTCGGAGCTCTCGATC
Organism: uncultured Pseudomonadales bacterium; assembly: GCA_964351875.1. GTDB lineage: Bacteria > Pseudomonadota > Gammaproteobacteria > Pseudomonadales > Azotimanducaceae > JANSWO01. The sequence goes on along the minus strand of CAYGQC010000206.1, from coordinate 1,573 downwards.
GACGCGGTACCGACGAGCACCGGCCGGCCCGCATTAACGCATTCGGTGATGTCCTCGACGATCGCATCGTACTTCTCAGGCAGTGTCAGGTAGACGAGGTCGTTGTAGTCCTCGCGAACCATCGGGTTGTGCGTCGGAATCACGACAACGTCCAGGCCGTAGATCTGGCGAAATTCGAACGCTTCCGTATCCGCGGTTCCCGTCATGCCCGACAGCTTGTTATAGAGCCGAAAATAATTCTGGAACGTGGTTGAGGCCAGGGTCTGGGTTTCGTTCTGAATCTCTACGCCTTCTTTAGCTTCGACGGCCTGGTGCAACCCATCGGACCAGCGCCTGCCGGGCATGGCACGGCCGGTATGCTCATCGACAATCACCACCTGGCCGCCGGACACCATGTAATCGACATCGCGTTTGAATACGGTATGCGCGCGCAGCGCTGCCTGGACGTGGGCGAGCGTCGCAAGGTTCGAGGATGCGTAAAGGCTGTCACCCTCCTCCAGCAAGCCCATCCGGATGAGCTCAGCTTCGACCTTTTCGTGGCCGGCTTCAGTGAGTTCTACCTGACGCTGCTTTTCATCGATTCGATAGTCGCCGGGCGTGTCCAGCCCTTCGGGATCTTCTTCCGTGATCACCTGTTCGGAAAGCTTCGGGATCAGAACGTTAATGCTCGTGTAGAGCTCCGTGCTGGCCTCAGCCGGGCCGGAGATGATCAGCGGGGTTCGAGCCTCATCGATCAGGATCGAGTCGACCTCATCGACAATCGCGTAGTTCAGACCACGCTGGAACTTGTCCATCGTGGTGAAAGCCATGTTGTCGCGGAGATAGTCGAAGCCAAACTCGTTGTTGGTGCCGTAGGTGATGTCCGCTGCGTAGGCCGCACGCTTCTCATCACCGTTCTGGCCTGAGTACACAACGCCAACGGTCATCCCGAGCCCCTCAAAAACCGGGCTCATCCAGCTCGAGTCGCGACGAGCGAGGTAGTCGTTAACGGTCACAACGTGCACGGGCCCAGCCAGCGCATTCAGATACGAGGCAAGCGTCGCGACGAGGGTCTTGCCCTCACCCGTACGCATCTCGGCGATCCGGCCTTCGTGCAGGGTCAGCCCGCCGATCATTTGGACGTCGAAGTGCCGCATGCCCATGCGCCGGGACGATGATTCACGCACAGCAGCGAACGCTTCAGGCAGCAGCGCATCCAGGGTCTCACCAGCTTCAACACGCGCGCGAAGCTGCTCAGTCGTCGCGAGCAGCTCGTCATCGGTGAGCTGCTGCTTCGCTTCTTCCAAGGCATTTATCGCCTTGACCACCTTGCCCATCCGCTTCAGTTCGCGGTTGTTCTTGGTGCCGAAAATCTTTCCCAGAAAAGAGGCCATAGGTGTCCTGGCAGCGTGTGACGGTGGGTAAACCGGCGCATTTTACCCGGAGTTTGTGCCCATGGCTTGTGACGAATCGGACGATTTGGGGGATATGCCGCAATAAGCAGCAATGCCCATGTTCGGAGATTGCCGCGTCGTCGCTGCGCGACAAGCGATCTCGCAAAGACGGGCCGTAATGGTCAACGCGACGCGAGCAA
>CAYGQC010000205.1:0-6031 GCA_964351875.1 uncultured Pseudomonadales bacterium | reverse complement strand
CCTCTCGCGCATCTATCTTCGCCGATACGCTGCCGAACACTCGTCTTCGCGAGGAGTAGCGGCTGCGAAGTAGACGCACGACGTGGCGATCTCCATCCGCCACACCAGCATCCAACTGTTAACCTGTCAGCTCACCCGCACACAACTAATGTCGTTGAACTCAAACCCATCACCGTTAATCAATCCCGCTCCGTGGCCTGCCCTACGCACCCGCTGGCTCCAACTCGCCGCAGCGGCGGCAATCGCCTTTGCGCTTCTGGCTGCACTCTTTGCTTCATTGCACGGCCAGCACGCAACCCTGCCGACTATCACGAAAGTCGACGCGCAGGAACTTCCTCGCCCGGAACTCAGCCAGCTAAACGCAAACGCCTGGAAATCGATTGAGCTGCCCGGAAAGCTCTGCATCGACGACTGTCGCTTCAGCTTCAAAGCCTATCGTTACGCTCTGCCCGACTCTTCAACGGAGCCACAGATGATCTATCTGCCCGGCTTCGACGGCGCGGCTGCTGTCTATCTGAACGGGCGGCTCGTCGGCCAATCCGGCAGCCTCCAGGACCCTGTTGCCGATACCAACTACCAACCCCAGGCCTACCGGCTACCTAGTTCAGCGTTCGCCGTAAGTGGCAACCAATTGATCGTCATCGTGTCGTCAGTCTTACCACGCGGCGGCCGCCTGGCGCCATTTGTCCTAAACAGCGCCGCTAGAATTCAACCCGCGTATCTGCCGGCACGGGCCTTGACCGTATCCGTACTACCGTTTCTCATCGGCGCTCTGGTTATTCTCGGATGCTGCGCGATGCTGCTGTATTTTGCCGGCGGTCGGGATCGCGTCTATCTCTGGTTTGCACTGCTGACGGCGCTCTGCAGCGCGAGGCTGATGCTGGTCACATCTCCGGAATGGCCGGCCGATCCGCTGTGGCGCCACTGCCAATACCTCATCGCAACCAGCGGCGTGCTCGTGGCCAGCACGGGCTTCTTCAGCCGGCTACTCGGGCGCCCGGCTTCTCTCTTCGATCTGAGCCTGATGGTGCTGTGGCTCGGCGCGAGCATCGCAGTCGTGATCGCCATGAACCAGGACATGAATCGGCCGTGGCTTCTTGCCAACCAGGTCATCGGCTATAGCGGCGTCGCGGTCGGCGCATTCGTTCTGTCACGGTTCCTCGTGATCGGCCACGTGTTGCCGACAAGGCAGCAATGCATGCTTCTGGTTCTCCTGATGCTGGGCCTCGGGCTGTTGCTGCACGACGTGTGGTTTGTGTTACGGCGCGAGCTTCTGTTGTTTCAGTTATCTAACCTGGCAACCGCTCCACTCATCGGCGCGTTTTGCCTGGCGCTCGCTCATCGCTACAGCAGCCACGTAAACGCCGTCATGTCGGCCAACGACAACTTGCGACAAGCGGTCACCGAGACTCGCCAAGCGCTGTCCCAAAGCTATGAAAAACTCCGCGCGGCGGACCACGAACGAACGTTGGCCGACGAGCGCAGCCGGTTGCTCCAGGACATGCACGATGGTGTCGCAGGCAAGTTGTCCGTCCTGGCCCAACGCCTGAGAAGCAAAACCTTTGGTCAGGAAGACGCCAGCAGGGAAATCGAAGAAAGCCTGATCGATCTGCGTCTGATCATCGATTCCCTCGATAGCGCGGACGGCAACGATCTAACGTTCGCAATCGGCAGCCTTCGGAGTCGATCCGAACCCTGGCTCGCGGCAAACGGCGTTACATCGACCTGGAGCATCCAGGCTCTTCAGGCGCTGCCAGCCAGCCAGACTGACTGCCTCAACGTCTGCCGAATCATTCAGGAAGCGCTGACCAACGTACTCAGGCACGCGCATGCCAGTCACGTTGAGATCTCGCTATCCGCAGGCTCTTCGGACCTTGAAATCAGCGTCGCAGATAACGGCCGCGGCATGGGCTCTGTTAGCGAGACCGGACGGGGCCTTTCAATCATGCGCCAACGCGCTGAAGCCCTGGGCGGTAGCCTGTCCGTCGCCAGCGCAAATGCCGAGAGCAACGCTACGGGATGCGTGGTGCAGCTCACGCTGCCGAAGTTTCTCGATCGCATAGCCGGCGCAGCCCCACGATCCAATCCGCAAACCCCATAAACATGGGGCTAATAGCAAACAATCCTCACATACACTGCAGACAATGATAAACGCACTCACAAACGCGGAAGCCGTCGCGCACTCAGACCCACAGAACCGCCCGCCCCGATCGACGCTCATCGTGGAGGACGACCCGGCCTTTGCCGACGCGCTACATCGGTTGCTCGCGCAAGAGCCGCAACTCTCGCCGATTCACGTCGCCAGCCGTCTCGATAGCGCAGTACGGATGAGCGAGCAGGCAACCTTTGACCTGTGCATCGTCGATCTGAATCTTCCGGACGGCGACGGCTGTTCGCTCATCGAGAAGCTGAGCGAGCACACGACCTGCATCGTTCTGACCGTCTCCGGCCGCGAGGCGGATGTCATTCGCGCGATCCGAGCTGGTGCGGACGGTTACCTGTTGAAAGATGAGCCCGAGCTGCTCCAGCAGGTACTTTCAGTCGCTTCGGGCAGCTTTCCGATCAGCGCGCAGATCGCCGGGCACCTCGTGCGCCACTGGCGAGCGGCCGACAACGCCAGTAACGACTCAGCACCATTGGCAGCAAACTCCGAGAGTTCTCTCTCCAAACGCGAGCTGGAGATTCTGACGGTGCTGGCCCAGGGCCACACGTATCAGGAATCCGCGGACCTGCTGAAGATATCGCCCCACACGGTGGCCGATCACGTGAAGAACATCTATCGAAAGCTCGCAGTCACCTCGCGCTCTGGCGCCGTCTATCGAGCCTCGCAGCTTGGCTACCTCGACCTCGCCAAGCAATCCTGAGACGCACCGAGCCTGGTCAAGACAGAACTGCTCGACAGTTAGTGATGACTCCCCCGTGATCTGAATCACAACCCGGTTTCAACCCCACGAGTCTGGGATGGGTCAGCCGCGCTCATACCTCAACACTGCCTGCGTTGCCGTAGCGAAGCCTACGGATACCGATTCGCAAACAGTGAGGACATCACCATGAGTGAGAAAGGACGACCACCCATAACCTGCCTGCAAGCCAGCAGCGGGTACTTCAAATGCGCTGCACTGCTGACGGCTGCGATGGCTCTAACTGCCTGCAGCGACAGCGACAACGACAACAAAGGAGCCGGATACCAAACCGGAGTATTCATCGATGCACCGGTGGGTGGCGTGAGCTACAGCACCGCCAGCGAGAGCGGTGTGACTAACAGCGCGGGCGAGTTTCGCTATCAGATTGGCGAAACCGTCACCTTTACTCTCGGTAGCGTGGAACTGGGTAGCACCCCCGGTGCCAATGAAGTGACTGTATTTGATGTTGCCGGTGTCGAGTCGATACCAAGCGGCATCGATGCGCTGTACGAAGCAATGTATGCGTCCGACGGCAGTCCGACGCCGCTGCAGCGAGCAACGAATATGGCCGTGCTTCTGCAGAGCCTGGATGCCGACGCCAATCCAGACAACGGCATTACTATCGACGCGAACGTTGCGGCGCTTGTAACGCCGGCGGATATCGATCTGAACGACGACCTCTACGCCTTTCGCATCGGCGGCAACGGCCGCAACGGGCTGGGTCTGCCTCGCATCATCCGTGACGCAACCGCCGCCGGCGATCTGACCGCACGCGGCGTCGTTGGAATCGGAGCAGCGCTCGACCACCTCGCCGCGCAAACCGGTATCGACTTCGGCATAGAGGCTTATCAGCTCTACACCTCCGACAGCAACGCGGATGGCACCATCGACTACCGCCGAGACCTGACCTACGCCAGCAATGGACGAGTCGCAACCGACGAATACGACTTCGACGGTGACGGGGCGCTGGATCAAGCCAATAGCTACCAATTCAACGTCGAACAACTGGAAACTCGCTACGCCACGGACAACGACGGCGACGGCGCGGACGACTCGATCCGGACCACTGATTACGACGCGTTTGGTGCGATGACCCGCCGACAGACAGTCGATGGGAACGGAGCGATCACGAATCTGGAGGTCATCGAGTACGACGAGGCAGGCAGAATGATCAGGCGTGAAAATGGCGGCGCTGCCAATCGCACCGTCGAATACTGGCTGGTAGACGAGACTGGCTTGCGCTCAACCTACGAGCTGGACACAGACGGCGACGGCGCGATTGATCGCCGCGACCTGCTGAGTTACCCCGAAGGCGAAGTACGCAGCGATCGCTGGACCGGACGGGATATCGACAACGATCTTGATGGCAACCTGGACGGCCGCCAGGAGCGCAGCCTGGACGCACGCGGAAGAATCACTCGCAGTTTCCGCGACGACGATCTCGACGGCACGCCGGAATACGAACTGCTGCAAACTTTCGGCGACTACGGCATCACCGACCAGAGCCTGTTGAACGGCGCTAACCGCCAAGCCTCCACCTGGACTTACAACGCTAACGGCCTTCTGGTTCGCTACTCCTACGACGGTAACGCAGACGGCACTCCCGAACGGGTCACCGAATATCAGCACGACAGCAACGGCAATCTAGTAAGCCAGACGAATGACAACAACGGCGACGGCAACGCCGATAGCATCACGACGTACCTGTTCGATTCTATTGGCCGCAATATCGGCTATGAGACGGACAACGACGCCGACGGTACCGCTGACGTCCGCGAACTACGCACGTTCGACTCCCAGGGACGCCGCATACGGCGCGAGTACGATCGGGGCGCTGATGGCACGATCGATATCGTCGATGAGTACTCGAACTGGATACCAGTATCCACGGGCTATGCGTTCTAAACCTCACTCGCTCTGAGCCTTAGCGGCACCCGCCGCTCTGGCAAACCCACCTGCGGCGCTATCATGCGCCGCGGCATTTACCTCTGCTACGCACCCTCTTGCTAACCTGCCGCCAGTTTCGCTGGCGCCGCCTTAGCTTGTTTGTGCCCGGCGCTGCATACTTTCGAGACTCCGCAACAACGAGGTTCCGACGCCATGCCGGTTTCAAGTGCACGCCACATCACCTCGCTGACGATGCTCTGCCTCATCACCGGCCTCGCAAGCTTCGGGTCCAGTGCGCGGGAAATCGGCAGCGTCGACACAAAATTCAACCTGCTCAGTCCAGACGATGAGATCAACCTGGACGTCTTCGATGATCCGAAAGTAGAGGGCGTCGCCTGCTATATCAGTCGCGCTCAGAAGGGCGGCTATCGCGGCGCGCTGGGCTTCGCAGAAGACACATCTGATGCCTCTATCGCCTGTCGACAGGTAGGCCCGGTGACGATCAAAGAGCCCTTCGAGAACGGCGAGTCGGTGTTTCGCGAACGGCGTTCTCTAGTATTCAAATCACTGAAAGTGCTGCGCTACTGCGATCCTGTACATAACGCACTGGTCTACCTCGCCTACAGCGAACGCGTTATCGAGGGCTCACCAAAAAACTCGATCTCGGCGGTTGCGATTCAACGCTGGGAGTCCGAGGAAACTATCGCAACCTGCACAGCCGACGGATGATGGCGACTTGAGCTTTCGCAAGTCACATGCTGGCTCGTCCATGCTGCTCGACGCATCGACGAACAGGGTGTTTTCATGCTGAACGCGGCACTACTCATCGCGTTTGTTGCCGGCATCCTGAGTGCGGTTGATGCCCTGCTTCGCGTCCGCAACCCCCAAGGCGCGACGGCGTGGATTCTGGGGCTAATCGCACTACCGATTATCACGGTACCGCTTTACTGGATGTTCGGACGGGTGCGTTACCACGACTACATCGGGTTGCGCCTACGCCTGCGCGAGCGACTGAACATTGATCTGAACACAGACAAGGGCCCCCTCGCGGCTTTTGCCTCTGACCACAGCAACGCCACCGCAACGGCTATCTCTGAGCTGCGCGGCTTTAGCGCGCTCGCAAATTCGCCCTGGTGCGATGGCCACGAGCTCGAGTTGCTAGCCGATGGGAAAGCGACGTTTGACGCGATCTTAAGCGCTATCGACGAAGCCCAAACCTACGTGCTCATTCAGTACTACAC
>CAYGQC010000204.1:0-6137 GCA_964351875.1 uncultured Pseudomonadales bacterium | reverse complement strand
CTCGCGGCGCGAAACTCGCGGCGAGCGCCTGTGGCTGCGAAAACATACTCATCGCGGCGCCGAGCGAACTCGCCGCAGAGATCGCGGGCAAAACACACATCACCGTGAGCAGCCCCCACGTCTCTGAACCCGCCGGCGAAGAACGCCGCCTGCTCAAAGGGCTGTTCGCCGCAGACATTGAGCAGGCAGCTAATCCAATCGACGCCGGCTACATCGTATTGAACGGCGCAACCTGCGCAGCTATCGCGCAGGCAGTCGATGACGGTCGGCCAGTGATCGACCGGTTGGTATGCGTCGGTTCAGACGTGCAGCGGCTCCCGATCGGCACCCTCATCAGCGAGTTGGTTTCGATGGATAACGATGTCTGGCGATCGGGCGCCCACCTCAGTGGCGAGCGACTGCATCGGCTGGCCTGCATCGGCAAAACCAGCTACGCCATCAGCCGGGACGATCGAGCCAGGCAGGCTCCCTGCATTCGCTGCGGTCTGTGCCGCGATGTCTGTCCCGAGCCGCTGCTGCCTGACGAACTGATCTGGTGGCGACAAGACAACGAACGCATGACTGCACTTTCGGTCGATCGATGTCTGGAATGCGGTTTATGCGACTCGGTCTGTCCAAGCGACATTCCGATGACAGACCTAATTCGCGCCGGCAAAAAGCAGCTACGAGCGGAGCGGGACAAACAACGCGCCGCGGCGCTGTCACTAGCCCGAGTTGAAGCCCGCACAATCCGGCTCAATGAGCGCGCGCTCATCGAGGAGACCCGCCGCGAAGCACGCCTGGCCCGACTGGCCAATCGCCGAGGCGCAAATGCGATCAAGCCAGCGAGTAATGAATCGTGAATCGAGCCCGCCTCGGCATCCAATGGCAGGTCTGCCTGGCCCTCGTGCCGGGCGCTGCGGTGCTGACTGTGTTCTTTGGCTGGGGGGTTCTGCAAAACCTTGTCGTTGCGATACTGGCAAGCCTTGCGACCGAAGCGGCTTGCCTCGCTCTGACCGGCGAGGAGTACCCGACGCTTCGCAGGCGGCTGAGCGATGGCAGCGCGATACTCACGGCAATGCTTATCGCTCTGGCCCTGCCCCCCGGTTGCAGCGTCAGTGTGCTCATCATCGCCTGTGCACTAGCGCTGGGTCTGGGCAAACATGCTTACGGCGGTATCGGACAGAACCTGTTCAATCCAGCCATGGTGGGGTACGCGGCTGTTCTGGTGTCATTCCCCGCAGCACTGGCGACCTGGCCGTCGCTGACGAACGCGGTAGATGGTTTGTCTGGTGCGACACTCCTGTCGAGCCTTACCAACGAGCGCGGCCTAACACTGGCTGAGCTTGCCGCTGGCGACTTTGGCGTCGGTCAGTTTGGCGGCGTTGGTGTGGAGTGGGCAGCCCTCGCCTTCGCAGCGACTGGCCTGGTCTTAGCGTGGCGCAGAACCCTGGCATGGCGAGTCCCGGCCGGCATGCTGCTCACTCTGACGATTGCCGGGTTTATCGGCTTTGACGGCGGCAGCTCGAACTCTCTCGGCTCGCCGATGATTCACCTGTTCAGCGGCGGCACGATGCTCGCGGCGTTCTTTGTCGTTACAGATCCAGTGACCCACCCAAGCAGCGCTCGCGGCCAGTGGCTCTTTGGCGTACTCGTCGGGTTGCTGACCTATATGATCAGAAGCTACGCCGCCTACCCGGACGGCATCGCTTTCGCCGTTTTGCTCGCAAACTGCGCAACACCCTGGCTGAACCGGACTCTAGCCCGCGCATCAGCGCCTGGACAGGCAGCTCAAGAGGAGCCGCAACCGTGAGCAAACTCGCCGGCTTTGTCGTGATGGCTGCGATCTGTGGCGCGTTGCTGGCTGCCACCCGGCAGTGGACCCAACCCCGTATCGATGCCGAAGCTCGAGAGCGTCGCATGACGGCCTACACCGAAGTGACAGCCAGGGAAACCGTGCCCGAAGCCCTGGAGACAAACCCCTACGCGCTATGCCCGAACGTTTCAGTGCAGCGAGTGAGCAGCCGAGGCTACGGTGGGGCCATGACTCTGCTGGTCGGTATCAGCGCTGCCGCGGTCACCGGTGTGCGTATCACGGAACACAGCGAAACGCCGGGTATCGGCGACTTCATCAACAGCAACCGATCCGACTGGCCAGACAAACTGCACGGCGTGCGCATAGACACCCTCGACAACATCGACGCCGTTGCCGGTGCAACGATCACCGTTCGAGCAGTAAGACGAGCGTTGGAGTCCGCGCTGAATGAGCCGGGATGTCTCCAGCGCCCGGTGATGGAGTCCGACTCATGAGCTTCCTCACCCACGCCGCCTGGAAAAACAATCCCGCCTGGGTTCAGTTGCTGGGGTTGTGCCCTCTACTCGCCGTCAGCAATTCTCTGGCCAATGCGCTGGCTCTAGCGTTCGCCAGTGCTCTGGTACTGATCGGCTCCAACACGCTGATATCGGCTACTCGTAGGATCATCCCGGACTACGCGCGGCTGCCAGTGTTTGTGCTGGTGATCGCGACATTCACCACCTGCGCGACGCTCATCATGCAGGCGTTCGCCTATGAGCTTTATCTCCAGGTTGCCCTGTTCGTTCAGATCATCGTCACCAACTGCATGATCCTGGCTAGAGCCGAATCGTTTGCCAGCCGCAACCGACTATGGCCCAGCCTGCTCGATGCTATCGGCACCGCACTGGGATTTGCGATTGCCCTGGTCGTGCTGGGTGCCGTGCGCGAAGTGCTGGGCTCAGGCAGCCTCGGCGCCGGCGTGTTCTCCCGCGATGGCTTAGTGCTAGCGGACACGCCAATGCTCATCGCGGCATTGCCCCCCGGCGCGTTTATTATCGCCGGGTTGCTGCTTGCCTTCGGTCGGGCGATCAGCGGCGCAATCGGCAATCAACAACCTTCTCTAAACAGACAAACGAGCAGCAACCGTGAACCTTGAAAAGCGCACCGCGATCTTCAGCCGCCTGCGGGACGCCAATCCAAACCCGACTACCGAGCTCAATTTCAACTCGCCCTTTGAGCTGTTGATCGCCGTCATTCTCTCCGCCCAAGCCACCGACGTCGGCGTGAACAAAGCTACCGGCCCGCTGTTCCGCGACGCCAACACACCCAAGGCGATCGCCGCGCTCGGCCTGCGCAAACTGAAGAGCTATATCAAGACCATCGGGCTGTTCAACACCAAAGCCGAGAACGTTCTGAAGACCTGCAAGATTCTCGTCAAGGAACACGGCGGCGAAATTCCCAGGAATCGGGCCGCGCTCGAAGCGCTGCCGGGCGTCGGCCGCAAGACAGCGAATGTTGTGCTCAATACCGCCTTTGGTGAACCCACCATGGCCGTGGACACTCACATCTTTCGAGTCTCGAACCGAACCGGCATCGCCAAAGGCAAGAACGTACGCGAGGTGGAAGACCGATTGGTTCGCTTAACGCCGCCGGAATTCCTCGTCAACGCTCATCACTGGATTCTGCTGCACGGGCGCTACGTTTGTGTCGCGCGCAAGCCTCGTTGCGGAAGCTGTTTGATCGAAGATCTGTGCGAGTTCAAGCAGAAAACGGAAATCGGCGACTAGGTGAGTTCGGCTAGCGTGGGAATGGACGGCTGAGCGCCAAATCGCGTCACTGAGATTGCTGCAGCGCGATTGCCAAACGCGACGGCCTCGATCATCGATTCTCCGCGAGCAAGCGCGGCTACCATTGCACCGTTAAAAGTGTCGCCCGCTGCGGTGGTATCCACCACGTCGACACTGGGCGCTGGAACCAGCACGGTTTGTTTTCCACCCGACAGCATTGCGCCGGCGGAACCCATCGTGATGATCACCGTGCCAATACCGCGCTCATGCAACAAGGAAGCCGCGCGCTGGGCACTGGCTTCATCGGTCACCGCGATACCCGTTAGCGTTTCCGCTTCGGTTTCATTCGGCGTGATGACGTCGACTAACGCGAGAAGCTCCTCATCGAGCGCGGCTGCCGGAGCCGGGTTCAGCACACAGGTCAGACCTTGCTGGCGCGCAAGGGTCAAGGCCGCACGAACAGTCGCAATAGGCGTCTCGAGTTGAACCAGGAGAAATTCTGCTGCAGCAAATTCTCTCTCCGCGCCTTGAATGTCATCGGCAGACAGAGCCGCATTCGCGCCGGCATTCACACCGATACAGTTCTCACCGGAATCGTCTACGAAAATCAATGCAGCGCCCGTCGACTCACCGGCAACGCTGCGAATGTTGGCAACGTCTGCTCCGGCGTCTTTCAGAACGGCTTTCAACCTGGCACCGCCATCATCGTTGCCGATACAGCCAACAAAGCTCACATCCCCGCCGAGCCGCGCGGCCGCCAAACCTTGATTCGCGCCTTTGCCACCACCGAGCACATCAAACCCTGAGCCGGATAGCGTCTCGCCGGGGCGAGGCAATGACGGCACTCGCATCACGTAGTCAACGTTGATGCTGCCAACAACAATAATTCCTTGCTGAATCATGCGGCGCTCCCATCGATAGACGTCGAAGCGTCATCTCGCATCAGGCGCCGCGCCGCCAGAAGCAGAAGAACCAATGAAAAGTAGCAGACGCTGCTGAATTGCAGCACTGACAGCATGCCCCACAGCTCGACCAGATGACTCGTCAACCAGGGGCTGAGCGCGGTGCCACTGGTAGCACCAAACAGCAACGCGGAGACCACCGCCGGTGATGGTTCGCGCACGGTCTGCGTGCCAAAGGACAGCGCCATCTTGAGCAATCCGAGATTGGCAAAACCCCAGAGCAGAGCTAGCCACGGGAGCACACTCATATTGCCCGTGTGCCAAAGCGGAAGCGACGCAAGCGCAGTCGTGAGTGAACCAATCAGCACCAAATTCGCGACGCCAACGCGATACACCCACCAGGCGACGAAAAGCTGGGCGATGAGCATGCCCGTCCAGAAGCGGCCCACTAGTGAGCCGGCCAACTCTGCCGCAACGCCGTAATACTCAGTTAGAAAGCTCGGTAACCACCAGAGCATCGCGTACTGCCCGAGCGTGTAGAGAAACAGGCTGATGATGCAAAGCCACAGGGCCATCGGCCAACTACGTACGTCCTCCAGCAGAGAAAGCTGCGCAGGAATTTCGCTTGGTTCATCGTCCACCGCTCGGTGGGGAAAGCGCACGAGCGCCGCGATAACCGCAACAATGAGGCAGACACCCGCGACAATCTGGTAGGTAGAAGACCAATGCGCGCCTCCTGCAATCAACTGAACGGCGCACCACGCGATGATGGTTCCAGCGACGCTGAAGCAAGCGTCCGTGACGACCAGCATGGATGCTCGAGACTCCGCGCGATACACACGAGAGATCGACAACGCCGCACCGGCCAAACCCACACCGAAGCTGACCCCAACGACGCCGAGTGCCGGCCAGATCAGCGCCGTTGAATCCGCCAGCCAAAGACTGCCGATCGCAGCCGCGGCCAACGCATATACCGCAAGCATCAACCAACGCAGGGGGAATGCCGTGAGCAGTACCAGCGCCAAACCAGAACCAACCAGTATGCCGACCGTCAGCCAACTGAAGCTGGCCGTGACCTCCGTTAGAGGCAACTGCAACTGCTCGGCCAACACGGGCGAGATCAGCCCGATCGGCGCGAGCATGCCGGACATTGCAAAGTAAGCGAGAAACGCCGCGCCAGTAACCGCTATCTGAGAACCTGACGGCTTAATCATCGAGCAGTGTGCTCATGTAGAGATCGAGAACGCCTTCGGCATTCACATCCACGCAGGCATTCTGTTCCGCGAGGCCCTGCCATACCGGCAGGTGATAGCTCTTGCCCGCGGGTGCGAGCAACGTCTGTCCGTAGGCGATGCCCTCGGTCACTACGCGCAGACCACCGGACTCGGTGGTAAACAGATCAGGAGCAAGCACATAGGCGACTGCAGAGGAGTCGTGCACCGCGAAGCCTTCCAGGCCGTGGCTGTTCGTGTAGAACGCCTGGTAGAAGCGGGAAATGGCGTGCAGAAACTCGCCGGTCTCGCCACCGCGGCGCTTCAGCTCCTCTACTCGCGCCGGCGTCATCACCGTCTTCATCGTTACATCCAGCCCAACCATCGTCACCGGCCAGCTCGCTCGCACCACGCGGTCTGCCGCCTGGCGAACACCGATGATCTTCGCCTCGGCGCAGCGCGA
>CAYGQC010000203.1:2389-6146 GCA_964351875.1 uncultured Pseudomonadales bacterium | reverse complement strand
GCAGGGAGAATACCCCGAGCACTGACAACAAATAGGTAGCAGCGACACTTGCGCGCGCGAACTCAGCGGATGTGCTGATCGCCTTGCTCGTTATCGGCGCGCAAACCGGAAAAGCGCCGATCGAGAGATTGAGTGGGCTGACGGACATATCTCGGATGATAGACAGCGGATTCGCCGCCGACAAGCAGCACGCGCAAACTGGCCCGACAAAGCAGACGCCAGTTCACTGAGGGAACCTCTGAGATCAGTCAGAGCTCCACTTTCACGCTTGCGGCGACCCGGCCAGCTAACGAGCGAGCGGATTCAACCGAATCGGCAAGCGCCAGCGCGACGCCCATGCGCCGTTCGCCCGCAACCTCCGGCTTGCCAAACAGGCGAATGTCGGTGTCCGGCTCGGCCAGCGCGGCATCCAGGTTGCCAAAACGCACCTTGTTCGAGTCGCCCGATACGCCAATAACCGCGGACGCCGCCGGACCATGCTGCCGAATCAGCGGTACAGGCAGCCCCAGTATCGCGCGTGCATGCAGCGCGAACTCAGACAGGTTCTGGCTGATCAACGTGACCATGCCGGTATCGTGGGGGCGCGGACTCACCTCGCTGAAGTAGACAACATCGCCCTTGATGAAGAACTCAACGCCAAACAAGCCATAGCCACCGAGAGACCGGGTGACCTCATCGGCGATTCGCTGGCATTCCTCGAGCGCTGCGCTGGACATAGGCTGAGGTTGCCAGGATTCCTGGTAGTCACCGCCCTCCTGGCGATGGCCGATCGGCGCACAGTAGCTGACCCCGGCACTATGGCGCACGGTGAGCAGCGTGATTTCGTAGTCGAAGTCGACAAACCCCTCAACGATGACTTTGCTGTCCTGCCCCTCTTTACCCCCTCGCGCGCCCTGTTGAGCGTATGCCCATGCATCGAGAGCCGACGCATCGTCTCGAACCGTTGACTGGCCTTTCCCCGAGGAACTCATAACCGGTTTAACCACGCAGGGGGTTCCAACCTTCGCAACGGCAGCCACAAAATCTTCCTCGGACGCAGCAAATCGATACCCCGACGTACGAACACCCAGCTCCTCCGCAGCGAGCCTGCGGATGCCCTCTCGATCCATCGTCAGGCGGGCGGCGCGGGCCGTGGGAATAACGTTCAACCCCTTGGCTTCGAGTTGAAGCAGTTTCTCGGTAGCAATCGCCTCGATTTCGGGCACGACAAGATGGGGTTGTTCCCGCTCGATAACCGCCGCAAGCGCATCGCCATCGAGCATGTCGACAACATGCGCGCGGTGGGCTACTTGCATCGCTGGAGCCGATTCGTATCGATCAACGGCAATCACCTCCACGCCCAAACGCTGAAGTTCAATCACAACCTCTTTGCCTAGTTCACCGCTGCCCAGGAGCATGACTCGGGTAGCTGAACTGGATCCTGGTGTACCAATGGAAACGGTCATGGTTTTTAGAGGGCGTCCTGAACCGCCAATGTGCGGGCAAAGCGCTGGCTATTCGCGACATAGTGCTCTGCTGATGCACGTAGTCCGGCTGCCTGGGCATCCGTAATCTGGCGCACGATCTTTCCAGGAGACCCCAGCACCATCGAGTTGTCCGGTATCTCCTTGTTTTCGGGAATCAGTGAATTTGCACCGATCAGGCAGTTCTTGCCGATCTTTGCGCCGTTCAACACAACCGCGTTAATACCGATCAGCGAGTTTTCGCCAATAGTGCAGCCGTGCAGCATCACCTGGTGGCCAACGGTCACGTAATCGCCGACGATCAACGGCGTTCCCGGATCCGCATGCAGCACCGAACCGTCTTGAATGTTGCTTGCCTCGCCAATGACGATCTCTTCGACATCGCCCCGCAGCACTGCGCCAAACCAGATACTCGCATTGTGCTTCAAGCGCACTCGACCGATCACGTCAGCCGACTCGGCTATCCAGGCGTCACCCTCAGCAACGACTCGGTGGCCATCAAACTCATAGATCACAGAACAATTTCCTTACGATTTCCTCATAGGTCCAGAGACGAGCACACCACATAGTCTGTCTCTGGGGAAGATTTGAGAGTTACACAATGCAACCTAGCCTGCCAGAGTTTGATGTCCTGGTGGATATGGCCCGGAACGATCCTGAACGCCTCGAGGCGCTGCGCCAGTCTATGGTGCAGAACGTGATCGACAGTAGCGCAGACGAAGGCATGCGCCGGCGGCTCGCGGGCGTGCAATTCCGGGTGGATGCCGTGCGTCGGCGCTCCGCCAGCCCACTGGCGGCCTGTATCCGTATATCGGAGATGATGTGCCAATCGCTGGCGGAGCTACACCGCTCGATGGTGGCACCAGAGACACATCCGAACGTGATCGGCGCGGTAGTCGGAGAAGCGAACGCATCGTTGCCGAGCGCAAAGGTTATTCCCATGCACATGCGCAGGCGGCCGGTTGACGACACCGACTTCTAGGGACCCTCTGATTAACTCCGGCATGCTCAGAGCGTCTGGCTTCTTTCCTGTCTAGAAGCGGGCCGCAGGTAATGTAGATCACCTTAGCAAGGCACGCGCTGTCGTTCTGACGGCGGCACACGCTTATACTGCAGCCATGAATTATTGCTCAGATTGCGCGCAGCCGGTCAGCCGGAAAATACCCGAAGGTGATGACAAGGAACGCTACGTTTGCGACGACTGCGGCTCCATTCACTATCAGAACCCCCGCATCATCACCGGCTGCCTGCCGATCATCGACACGCGCGTGCTGTTGTGTAAGCGTGCGATTGAGCCTCGCCTTGGCTACTGGACGCTACCGGCGGGCTTCATGGAGAACGGTGAAACCACCGAAGCTGGCGCCGTGCGAGAAACCTGGGAAGAGGCCCACGCAGAGGTCGAAACCCGACATCTGTATACCCTCTTCAACCTGCCACACATCTCTCAGGTGTACATGTTTTACCTGGCTGACATGCCGAAAGCGGAATATTCATCGGGCATCGAGAGCCTCGAGGTTGAACTGTTTGAAGAAGCCGACATTCCCTGGGACGAGCTGGCGTTTCCGGTGATCAGGGAAACACTCAAACGCTACTTCGAAGATCGCAAAGTCGGTAATTTTCCGCTCTATAGCGCGGACATCGTGAGGCCCGCGAGGCGTTGAGCGACAAGCGTTTCGCCATTATCGGAAACTCAGGCTCAGGCAAATCCACGCTAGCCAGCCGTATGGCAGAGGAAGGCAAACTCACCACCATCGATCTCGATGAAGTGTATTGGCTGCCAGACCAGCCGGGTGTCGCGCGCCCAAGCGAAGACTCAGAAGTGATTCTGCGCGAGCGGTTGCAGGACTTGTCAGGCTGGATCATTGAGGGTTGCTACGAGACGCTCATCGAGTCGATTGCAGACCTGGAACCAACACTGCTCTGGCTTGAGCCCGGCGAAGAAGCTTGTTTAACGCACTGCCGCGAGCGCCCCTGGGAGCCTCACAAGTACCCTAGCAAGCAGGCGCAGGATGCCAATCTTCAAATGCTTCTAGATTGGGTTTCAGACTACTACCGCCGCGACGGTGCTATGTCATTCAAGGCGCACGAAGCGTTATTCAACACGTGGACAGGCGAGAAAGAGAAGCTGACCAGCGCTGATAATTCAGTACCCCGCGATCTTCCAGGGTAGGTGTCCTCGCAAGCTCCGGCATCCCGCACCACCCGGATTAAGGAGATCGCGTCGGCGGCCTTCGGCCTTCTCGCGAAGACGGGCATTCTTTGTGTCATCGCGAGCGAAACCGAAGGTTGACCGC
>CAYGQC010000203.1:0-2289 GCA_964351875.1 uncultured Pseudomonadales bacterium | reverse complement strand
GCATTCTTTGTGTCATCGCGAGCGAAACCGAAGGTTGACCGCGGCGATCTCCAACAGGGGGCTTTACACGTTCTTGATGGGATCGCGGATCGAAGCCCTACCCCAACGCCCTGCGCGCGTTGCGAAACAACGTGATCCAAGGCGAGTCATCACCCCACTGCGGGTTGCGAATCGAGCCCTGAACGCTGCGATACACACGCTCGGGGTGCGGCATCATGATGAGTACACGGCCATCGGCAGCCGTTAAACCGGCAACGCCTTCCGGGCTTCCGTTCGGGTTCGCCGGGTAACGCGTAGCGATTTCGCCACGGTTATCCACGTAGCGAAGCGCGACCTGACCGCTCGCTGACAGAGCCTCCAGGTCGCTGAGACCCTCGAACTCCGCCCTTCCCTCACCATGCGCTACCGCCACGCTGAGCGCGCTGCCTGCCATGCCAGCCAGCCATGGACTGTCACTGGCCTCGATCAGAACTCGCGATGTGCGGCCTTCAAATTGCTCGCTGCGATTACGCACGAACGTGGGCCAAGCCTCGGCACCCGGAATGATCTGCGAGAGCTGGGCCATCATCTGGCAGCCATTACAGATACCTAGCGCGAGCTTGGAGCCAGCAAAATAGCTGGCGAACTGCTCGCGCAACCGTTCATCGTTCAGTATGCCCTTCGCCCAGCCTCCACCGGCACCAAGCACGTCGCCGTAGCTGAAACCACCGCAGGCTGCGAGCACTGGGAAATCCGCCAGGCGCACTGTGCCGTTCACCAGATCGCTCATGTGCACGTCGACCGCCTGGAAGCCTGCCCGGTCGAACGCGGCCGCCATCTCGACATGACCGTTCACACCTTGCCCGCGCAGAATTGCGATCTCCGGCTGAGCGCCAACGTTCACAAACGGCGTAGCAGCCCAGGCCTGAGACTCGGCCGCAACATCAAAACTCGGCTCACTGCGCAAGCCGGGATCTAAATCGTCGGCTAAGCCGTCGAACCACTCATCCGCGCATTCGGGATCGTCCCGCCGACGCATCATCTGATGGCTGAGCTCAGACCACCGCTGTTCCAGCTCTCGACCTGACCGCCGAAAAATCTCTTCAGCATCGGCGTCGATGACAAGATACTCGTCCTCGGTGACCTCACCGATGTAGGCGACAAGAACCTCAGACAGAACTTCTCGAACGTAGTCAAAGTCCGCCGAGCGGATCTGCATCACGAGCCCGGCTTCCTCGCTGAAGAGCTGGTCAATGATGTCTTCGTCCTGAAGGTCGAGCAGTACGCCCACGCGAGAGGCAAACATCATCTCAGCAACGGTGACAAACAACCCACCGTCGGAGCGATCGTGGCAGGCTATCACCCGGCCCTCCCTGATCAGCCTCTCAACACCATCCAGGAATAGCCGGAAGCCGATCGGGTCATCGATATCAGGACATTCGTTACCGAGTTGGCCATACGCCTGAGCCAGAACGCTGCCACCCAAGCGGTCGCGGTAGCGCCCAATATCGACGAGCACCAGCATCGTCATCTCGCCGAATGTCTTACTGCTGATCAATTGAGGCGTAACAGCACAACGCACGTCCTCAACCGGCGCAAACGCGGAAGCAATCAGCGTCATCGGCGAGCGCACTTCAAAGGACTCACCGTCGCTCTGCCAGGCAGAGCGCATAGACAGACTGTCTTTGCCAACTGGAATCGCGATTCCCAACGCGGGACAGAATTCCATGCCGACGGCCTGGACGCCGTCGAACAACGCCTGCTCGTCTTCGTTTTCTCCCGCCGCGGCCATCCAGTTGGCCGACAGCACAACGCGTTCGCGCGAGACGCCAGCGCCAACGATATTGGTGAGCGCTTCAGCAACCGCCATTCGCGCCGACGCCGCCGGATTGATGAGTGCAAGCGGCGAACGCTCACCCATCGCAAACACCTCCCCCGCGGTTGATTCGACAGTCGCGAGCGTCAAAGCAAAGTCCCCCACGGGAACCTGATAGGGGCCGACCATCTGCTCGCCGGCAACGCAGCCGGTGATACTGCGATCGCCAATGGTGACCAGGAAACTCTTGTTGGCAACGGCCGGAAAACGCAGCACGCGATCGACGGCTTCTTCGAGATCGATGCCAGACAAATCCAGATCCGGCTGTTTGATGGGCTGCCGCTCGAAACTGCGCGACATTTTGGGCGCCTTGCCGAACAGCACTGACATCGGCAGGTCAACCGGCTGCTCTTCGAGCAACGAATCCGTGACCGAAAGATGCGCATCAGCAGTTGCCTCGCCCACGACCGCAAAGGGACAGCGCTCACGCACAC
>CAYGQC010000202.1:0-6214 GCA_964351875.1 uncultured Pseudomonadales bacterium | reverse complement strand
GATCATCGGTGTTGGAGGCATTGGCTCGGTTGCCCAGGGCCAGGCGATGTTAGACTAAGTTTCTGTTTTGTTGGAGATCTACACGTCGTTTATCTACCAAGGCCCCAAATTAGTGCGAGACTTAGTGAGGGCCCTATAGCGAATTTTCGGGTGCCGGGCTTATGGGTCGGTTTCCCCGGCAGCCCGTCGGCACGAGTACAGCCCATAAACCGCGGGGAATCTCCAACGTCGAGAAGCTTGGAGCTTGCGCGCGGTGACAGCGGTTGCACCGGATTTGTACGGCTGCACGGAAGTGGTGCGGATATTGCAGATTAATTAGGGTTGAGGTTGAGGTTCAGATTTCTGTTCAATTTGAAGCCTGCGCGGTTGCGACCGGGTCATTGATCGGATCGCTCGCGACAACCTGGGTAGCTACAACAAGAAATTGGCGGCAAACCGTCACGAATTCTACGAGAGGGGCACGATGATCAAGATTGCTAACCGGGGAGCGCTGCTTGCCGGCCTGTCCACTATTGTCCTGTTTGCCTCGGCGAGCGTCTCCGCGGACACGTTGAACGAAGGTAATACGGCCTGGGTTCTCACAGCGACGGCGCTGGTTCTCTTCATGACCATTCCCGGTCTGTCCCTTTTCTACGGTGGCCTGGTTCGCAGCAAGAATGTCCTCAGCGTGCTGATGCAGTGTTTCAGCATCACCGCCATGGTTTCAGTTCTCTGGTTGCTGGTTGGCTACTCGCTCGCGTTCAGCGAAGGCAACAACTTCATCGGCGGTTTCGAAGCTGCTCTGTTCATGGGTGTTACCGAAAGCAGCATGTCCGGTGATCTTCCCGAGACCTCGTTTGCGCTGTTTCAGATGACGTTTGCGATTATCACCCCGGCACTCATCGTGGGTGGCTTTGCGGAACGGATGCGCTTCTCAGCCGTTTTGCTGTTCTCCGCTGCGTGGGTGCTGTTGGTCTACGCACCGATTTGCCACTGGGTCTGGGGCGGCGGATGGCTGTCTGACATGGGCTTCATGGACTTTGCCGGTGGCGCCGTCGTGCACATCACCGCGGGTACCGCGGCCGTAGTCGCGGCTATGGTGCTCGGCAATCGGCGAGGCTTTCCAAGCCAACCCATGATGCCCCACAACATGACGCTTACGGTTGCTGGTGCCGGCATGCTCTGGATAGGCTGGTTCGGATTTAACGGAGGCAGTGCACTGTCTGCCGGAGGCGATGCAGCCATGGCAATGCTGGTCACCCATATCAGCGCCGCCGCCGGTACGCTGGTCTGGATGGGTGCTGAGTGGGTTCGTTTCGGCAAGCCAAGTGCTCTCGGAGCGGTCACCGGCATGGTTGCAGGCCTCGGTACGATTACTCCGGCGTCGGGCTATGTGGGTCCGATGGGCGCGCTGGTGATCGGCATATCGGCCGGTCTCATCTGCTTTATGGCAACCAATTACATGAAGCGCACGCTTAAAATCGATGACAGTCTCGATGTCTTTCCCGTGCACGGTATTGGCGGTCTGCTGGGCATCATGCTGACGGCCGTATTCGCCAGCGATTCTCTCGGCGTCTTCAGCGGTCAGGAATCGATCAGCATTACCGGTCAGCTTGGTACCCAGGCTATCGGTGCGTTGGCGACCCTGGTTTACACCGGCGTTGTGACCTTCATCCTGCTCAAGATCACAGACGTGCTTGTCGGCAACCGGGTCGATGAAGACCAGGAAGTCGAGGGTCTGGATGTGGCTATGCACAATGAGCGCGGTTACGACATCTAACCTGCTATCCCACAGTCAATGCGTCCTCGGGCGCATTGCGCGCTCCTGGCGTACGGGGCGCATTTTCTAGCTATCGCGATGCGCCATCAGGCGCATTTACGTGGCACGCCTGAACCACGCCCGAATGCGGTTCCTCGATTCGAGCGCTCGATGCCTAAAGATGTCCGGCCGCCGGCCGACAAACTGATCAGGGAGCTGTTTCGAAGGCTTCCTCGCCGCACCCTCCTTTTGGGGGGAGCCTGGATAGATCAGCAAGGACAGCGATCATGGTCAGTCTTCAGCCCGGGTATCTGCCGGCTCAATACAATCCGTACGCGGCTGTGTCGAGCGGAGCCGCAGCGACCAGTGCACCCAGCGTCGAGGCCGGTGGCCACACGACTTCCAACCCAACGTCGGCACTCAATTCCACGCCAGCGGTTGCCCAGGCAGGCGGGCAGGTTGGCTATGCTGCGGTACCGGCGGCGTTTATCGCGTTTGTACCGAGCTTCGGCATGCCAGTGGCGGCCCTCAGTGGAGGCTTCGCACCCGCTCAGGGCAGCGCTGGAGTGCCAACTACGCAGGCAGGCCAAGCTGGCGCCTCAGAGTCGGGGCATGTCACGAAGAATCCAACCAGTGCTCTCGGCAGCCAGACAAGCCCCGTTGGGCCCGTCGGTGGCGACTTCACCGGTGGCTTTGCCGGTAGCGTCGGTGCGTTTGGCGGGATCGGCGCCTATGCGCTAGCGACACCGGTGATCGTCGTGCCGGTGTATCTCCAGCTCGGCAGCCCCATATTTCTGCAACAGCCCGTTGTGCCTAGCGTCACGCCCACACCAGGCGGCGTTCCAACAAACCCGGTTGGTGCTGATGCGCCGCCGGTCGATGACAGCGCCGATCCAGATCCGACGGTTCCGGGCGGGAGCACGCCGCCGGTCGTGGATCCAGGGGCAGACGGTGACAGCTCTGATCAGATTTCTGACTTCCCGATATCGCGCTACACGGCGGAGGATTTTGCGCGGTTACGTGGCCGGGTAGGCGAGCGGAGCGTTGAATCTAACCTGTCTCTGTCACTTACAACCAAAGACGGCGACACAATAAAGCTGGACTTTACTGCGCTGGACGTCAGCTCTGGCTATCGCTTGCGAGGCGAACTCGCGGACGGCGGTTCGGTGCGCGAATCGTCACGCTCAAGTAGCAGCGAACGGGCGTTGTCGATCGAGATCTCGGGTGAGTTGTCCGACGACGAGAAGGCGGCGATTGATGCGTTGCTTGATGGTCTTGTCGACGCCGCATCGAGCTTCCTGTCCGGAGACGGCAGAGGCGCTCTACAGAAGCTTGAGGCGCTGAATTTTGATACGTCTCAATTGGCAGAATTCTCTCTCGATCTGTCAGTGACCAAAAAGGTAACCGTGGATCGTCTGTTCAAGGGCGCGGCATCGCCTCTCGAGAGTATCGTGGCGCGAGACAGCAACATTAGCGCGACTCTCGATCTTCTCGCGAACGAACAGAAGACGTTGATCGACTCGGCCCGCCAGTCGTTCGACGATGCGAGCGCGGCCAATCTCGTTCGCAAGGCGCTGCCGTTCCTGCTGGTATCGCCGCTGGAGCAACTGGCTGACGATGTCGCTGGCTATTCAGCGCCCGTCAACGCGGACGCGGATGTGGACGCAGACGACGCGGCGGACACTACAGATAATGCTGATGACGGCGCGCCTGTCGATGCTCCGGCATCGGGTTCTGAAGGTCCTGCTGCCGCTGCGGCTGACGAAACGGCTCAGTACCTGCCGCCGGTAGCATAGAAACCGTTTGCTCCGATCGATTGAGCGCCGGCGAGGGTGTCACTTAACCAGTGTTTCTCGCGGCGATTGATCGTCGCAAAGCACTATCGACGAGCGCACTGATGAGCCCGGGAAAATCGTAACCGAGCGCTGCAGCGCCGTCCGGGTAGAGCGATGTGGGCGTCATTCCGGGCAGCGAGTTCACTTCGAGCAATACGATCTCGTCTTTGTCGTTGACGATGAAGTCGGCTCTCGACAGATCTCGCAGGCCGAGGCAGTGGTGCGCGCGCAGCGCAATCTCAGCGATGCGCTCGAGCAAGTCCGCGGCTAGCGGTGCCGGTAGCAGGTGTTTGCTTTTTCCTGGTGCGTAGCGATTGGTAAAGTCATACCACTCGTTGTCGTCAGTAATGATTTCGATCACAGGATGCGCAACCGCGGTTTCGCCGTGCAGATCCAGTACGCCGCAGGTGATTTCGCGGCCCGCAATGAAGGGCTCGACCAGCACTTCCCCATGGCCGAGCGCGTCAACTAACGCGCTGCGCAGGTCGCCACCATTCGGCAGCAACGTAACGCCCAGGGCAGAACCAGACGCCTGGGGCTTCATGACTACGCGCCTGCCAAGACTCGTTGTAATCGCGCTTACCGCATCGTCGATGTTATCGCCTTCGGAAACGCTGAGGCCTCGAGCGACCGGAAGTCCAGCCTCGGCAAAGAGCAGTTTCGCTGCGGCCTTGTGCATCGCGAAAGCGCTCGCGCCGACGTCGCTGCCAACGTAGGCAAAGCCGAGCATTTCGAGATAACCCTGCACGGTACCGTCCTCGCCCGGTGGGCCATGCAGCGCGGGGAAGACGACATCCGGTTTCGCCGCCAGCAATTCCTGCGTCAATTGCCCATCCAGTTCGAGACAGAACGCGTCGTGACCACTGTGGTTCAGTGCGAGCGCGACCTCGCGCGCGGATGAGCGGGAAACCTCAGCCTCGGCGGAGTCGCCTCCCTGTAGCACGGCTACGCGCATCAGGATCTCTCCTGTCTCTGTGCTCGAGGCACCGCTGGCAGGTCGTCTGCGGGTGAGAACTCGAAGACTTCCGCGAGGAATTGATACTCCGCTTCTAGTGAGCGTTTGATGTTGACGGCGTCGCGAAAGCCGTGGCCTTCGCCCTCGAAGAGCAGGTAAGCAACGTCGATGCCTTTGTCGAGCAGGCTATTGACCATCGCGCGCGACTGGTTCGGCGGCACGACGCGATCTTCGCTTCCCTGGAAGAAAATGACAGGGCAGTTGAGCCGCTCGACGTGCCGGATGGGTGAGCGCGCGTCATGTTCGTTGTTGATGAGCCCGTCGGTATAGCGCGCTTCAAACTTGTGGGTGTCGGCTTCCAGTGCGCGCAGGTCTCCTATGCCGTAATAGCTTGCTCCGGCCCTGAATGTGCTGGTGAAGCAAAGCGCGGCGAGTGTGGTGTAGCCACCTGCGCTGCCGCCACGAATAGCCACTCGATGGGCATCCGCCTTGCCGGCAGCGATCAGGTGGCGCGCAGCATCTTCGCAATCTGCGACATCGACGATGCCCCAATTGTCCCGCAGGCGTAGCCGGTAGTCTCTACCGTAGCCCGTGCTGCCGCCGTAGTTGACGTCAACGACCGCCCAGCCGCGGGAGGTGAAGTACTGGATTCGATTGTTTAACCCCGTCGATGCGCTTGCGGTTGGCCCTCCGTGCGACAGCACCATCAGCGGCGGTAACTCGCCGTCGTTGCCGCGAAACTTGACCGATGTGGGGGCGTAGTAAAACGCGTGCGCGATAGCGCCGTCTCGCGCCGGGAAGCGAATCGGCTGCGCCAGAGAGATGGCGTCGACAGATAGAGTTGTCGGACTGGGACAGAAAAGCTCGCTGACGGCGCCAGAGGCTTTGAAGGAGGCAAGACAGGGTGCGTTGTCCGCTCGTCCGCAAAGGGCGAGGATCTCACCCTGGCCCGATTGACGACACAGGCTCGTGTAGCTGCTGAAATCGCCGTGCAGCGGTGTGTAGAGGCCAGCTTGCGTATCGATGATCACCAGCTCGCTGCTGCCATCGAGGATGCGTTGAGCAGCGCTGTAGCGCTCGTCCAGGTGACACACGGTGCGAGTGTCGAACTGCCACGGGGGCAGGGCGTACTCGGCGTTGTCGGGCAGAACGCTGTCGATGCCTGAGTCATCGAAGCGCCAGAGGTTCCAGTATCCCGAGCGATCGCTGTTGAAAAACAACGCGCCGTCAGATCGCCAGGACGGCTCGCATATCGATTCGTTCGCGCCTCCTGCGAGAACCGTCGTGTCCGTCAGTGAGCCGTCTTCGCGCAAGTTGGCGAGCAGTAACTGGCTGCCATCCCAGGGCATGTTCGGGTGGTCCCAGCTCACATAGGCGAGCCTGCTGCAGCCGGAGTTGAGTCGTGGACAAGCGAAGAAGTCAGCGCCGCTGGCAACGCTCTGACAAACGCCGGTTGTCAGATCAACCCTGACAAGATCGTTTGTCGGTTCGCCGCCCGCTGGCGCGTGCGACTCACGTACCGCGATGAGCCAACCGGCACTATTGTTGACGGCCAGGTCGGCGAACCGCTCGTTGTTGTCGGACTGCGTTAGCTGCGTCACCTTGCCTGCGCCGCTGACGCGGTAAATGTTCTGGTCGGAAAAATTCACGGCGTAGACGGTGCCGTCAGGGCACACGCGCATGGCG
>CAYGQC010000201.1:0-6240 GCA_964351875.1 uncultured Pseudomonadales bacterium | reverse complement strand
GAACCAGCGCCGGCAGAATGACCACGTCGGCGGCCAGGGCCGTGAGCATCGTCATGTACGACGATGCCAAAGGTTACACGAGCGTGAAAACTCAGGGTCTGTTAGTCATCCTTAACCAACCGGTCCTGTAGCAACACTCGAACCAGCGCCGGCAGAATGACCACGTCGGCGGCCAGGGCCGTGAGCATCGTCATTAGTATGACCGTCGCAAAGTCCGTAAACGGCACCATCTCCGCCGCAAACAGCACCATAAAACCCGCACAAACGACAAGAGTTGTCGTGAGAATCGGCGCTATGAGCTCGCGCGTAGCCCTGACAGACGCCGTGCCAGCGTCATACCCCGCTTTCATGAGCTGCTGAATCCGCACAAGCAGGTGCGTTGAGTCATCCAGCACAATCCCGAACGCCATCGCGGTCACCATGGAACTGCCCATGTCGATGGTGACGCCCATGACACCGAGAAATGCGAGGCTCGCAAGGACTGGCACGGCGTTGATGAAAATACCAATCGTTGCCATAGCCCAGGAGCGAAACAGCAGCAAGAGGAGGAAGAAAACGACGACAGCGCCAACGGCCAACCCCTTAAGGTTGTCGCCACCAATGCGGTGACCGGTCTCGAAAAAGCTGCTTACGCGGCCGACAAAGCCACCTTCAAGGCCACTAGCCTGCAGGTAATCATCGACGATGGTTTTCATCTCGTAATAGTCGCCGGAGCCCAGGTAAGGTAGCTGAAGCAGCACAACGTAACGGCTGCGCTCATCATCCATGAAGACCTCAAGATCCTCGGGATCGAACCAGAGCAGGAGCTGAGCGAACAGGTCAGAGCTGTCCGGGAACGCCAGCGCTGACTCGAATCCACCCTCCGCTCCGTCAGCGTCACCCGGTTCCGGAGCCGTGAGCGCCAGCGTCACCTCGGACAGGTGATCATAGAACCAGGACGCCTGAAACCGACCATCGTACTTCTCATAGAGATCGTCGATCAGCGGTTTTAGCGCAAGCCAGGGTTCCGGCGTTTCGACGCTGTCCGCGTAGATTACGAGCGGCATGTTCATGCGCCCGAAGTGCTCGCCGACGGTTTCGAAATCCGCACGAACAGGGTTCGAAAGCGGCAGGTAGTCGGAGGGCGTGTACTCAATTTCGAGACGCGACAACCCCACACCGGTTTGGATAATCAGCAGTGCCAGAAGAGCAAAGCCGACAAAAGGATTCACGATAGTCCAGCGCGGAACCCCCTGAGCACTGCGAAAACTCGGCTGATCGATTCGGCAGAGCAGCGGAAAGACAAAAGCGAAAATGCCAAATGTGCCCGCCGCGATGCCGACAACCCCCATGAGCGCAAGTGCCTGAACGTCAGGAGCCGGAGTCAGAGCCGTGCAGGCAAAGCCCACAGCCGTCGTCGCGCCAGCCATGGCGAATGGCAACCTGGCCTCTGCGGGCGTGCCATTGAGCGGTGCGTTGCGAACCGCGTAGCCGTGCGCATGGACCACAAATGCGGTCGAAAGAGGCACAAGCAGGAAAACGACAAGCGAAGTCGCGGGCGTCAGCGACAGGTTTGTCCAACCCATAAAGCCGTATGCGCAAGCCAGCACAAACAGCGTGAGGCCAAGATTCGCGACTGTCGTCACCCACGATCGGGTGATGGCAAAGACAAGCACCAGCATCAGTAGTAGTAACGCGCCAATGAAAACTGAATCGGAAGCGACGACGCGAGACAGTTCGGCGCTCATGATCGGCTCGCCGGTCACAACGAGTTGCCCGCCGAGGTCGCGAGCGCGCTGCTGAAATGGCTCCATGACCTTCGTCAGCGCGGCCGAGAACGTAGTGGCATCGAGGTCGCCCTCGGAGATCAGAAACACCGCACTGGCTTGACCGTCGGCGCTTACCAGCAGTCGCTTGAACGGCTGATAGGCTCTTGCTGCCTCACAGCGATCCTGAGCGGAGGCAAACTCGGCTTCGCGAAACCGTGACAAGTCGACCAGCCCATCACTCTCCACGATGTAGCGCGAAGAGCGGGACGCGAGACCAATGGTACGGTCGATGATGGGATGACCGTCGAGAGCATCTTCAACATCCAGCATCAACTGCCAGCCGGCATCGCTGCACAGCAGGTCGATAAAGACGAGCAGCGCACCGTTGTCCGAAGGGAAACGCTCGAGAAATTCCGCATACCTGGCGCGGCTTTGGGAATCCTGAGGCAGCATCGCTTCTGCTGCATCGTTGGTGACGGTCACCCGCGTTGCGCCGATGGCAGCGAGCACAAACAGTACGGCAAACAGCACAAAGCCAATACGGCGCCGATCAAGCAAGCTAGTCAATCCACTCTCCCCAGTAGCGAGACATTACAGTGCTTCGTGAGGCTGAGGTACAGGGCGGGGTTTGCATACCGAGACTAGTAGATCGGCGCTCTCGAAAGATTTTCCTGATCGCTGCTCGATGGAGAAAGTCGTCTGGCGCTGCCACCGAGGTTCAAATCTGAGAGCTCGTTGTTTTCGTTCGCGAAGCCATCTTCAGCAAAAGAGCCCAAAAAAAGGGGCTGCCGAAGCAGCCCCTTTGGGTTCAGTCCCAAACTAGTTGCAATAGCGTCGATTACACACGCTTTTCACTATGCACAAGCAACGCAATCAATACCAAACCAGCTGGATCAAAATTCGAACTTGAACCCTGCGTAGAATCGACGTCCAAGTCCGTCGTAGATATCAGGAGCCGTACTCCAACCCGTCGCATTTAGGTTGGTGTTGGCTGCGAGGAACGTAGAGAAGCCAATCTTGGTGTATTCATCAAGCAGGTTATCTACACCAAAGAGAACCTCAGAATTTTCAGAAAGCCTCCATCGAGCTTGAAGATCTGTGAAATATTGTGTTGGGATCTTCTCACCCGCAAAGAACCCATTCGGGTCATTGTCGAACTCCGATGATCCGATGATCTGAGTCGTAAGAGCAATACTTGCAGGTCCGACTCCGTAGACGAGACTCACTACTGCTTCGTGCTCAGGTGAACCAACTTCACCCGTGGAATCATCAAGATCCGCCCCAGGGAAAGGAACCGATTCTTCAGTGATTAGGTAACCGTAAGTTACGAGCAAATCCAACATACCGAATCGTTCGAAGTCGAACCGATAGCTCAGTTGCAAGTCGATCCCTTCAACTTCGATCTCAGAAAGGTTTTGTGTGAATTCATTTGCAAATCGGATGGCTCCAATCGACGGTCCCGAATCAAATCTGACAATTCCTTGACAGAATGAACTACTTGCCGAATAGCCTGCAGCGTTGTAGCAGCCAGTCGCTGATTGAGTTCGACTGATTGAACCGATTCCGTCCTCGATTTCGATTCGATACCAATCGACGCTTAGAGTGAGAGGATCCGCCCATTCTGCGAAAGAGGGGTCCCAAACAAATCCAACTGTGAACGTATCAGCACTTTCCTCTGCGAGGCTGAAACCACCTGTAGATGCTCCGCCATTGAAACCCCCAACCCCCTGAAGTTCTGGTTGAGTGAGAGCCAAGCCACCTGTAGCAGCTACCCGAGAGGCAATAGTCGGATCTTGCAAACAAGTAGTCGCGAGCTGAGATCCCACTGTACTTGCGTTCACCCCACTCGAAAGAACCGCCGCTGGGTCGTTCTGGTTCTGCGTAACATTGAAAAAGGCTGCGGATCCAGATACTGCGTCGATGGTCACGCCTGCACATGGATCAGTTACACCTTCAAAAGATTCCGAAAGCGGCTGAAATAGTTCTGCAACGTTAGGTGCTCTAACCGCCTTCGAGTACTGTCCGCGAACAAGATAGTCATCTGACGGGCGATACATCAGACCAGCTGCAAAAGCGCCAGTCGTACCAACGGTCGAATAATCAGAGTACCTAACCGCCAATGACAAATCTAGTGACTTCGCCCACTTTTGATCGCTAACGAGCGGCAGCTCCACTTCACCGAAAAGTTCCATTACGTCGTATCCGCCAATTGTCGGAGGAATCGCGTTACCGGCGTTGAGTCCTTGTTGGCTCAATGCATCACCGACAGATCTCGACTTCTCGTCACGATATTCTCCGCCGACAACAAAACGGGCGGTGCCGCCTGCCATCTCGAAAAGCGTTCCTGAAAGGAAGCCTGAAACCACAACCTGCTCAAGCTCCGCCGAAGTTGACGCTGGAGCTTTCAGGTAGTTCAGGAGATTTCGCTGAGTGTTCTCGTCTAAACCGTTAGTTAGCGCACCAAGACCAAACACATTAGCCGGGAGACAACCCTGGATACGTGCTATCTCATCACGGCAAACTATATCGCCGTTTGAATCCTCAATTGCATCTAGCGCTTGGCGCATGTTCAAGACATTAATCTGGCCTGTAGACCGCTGGTCTTGTGAAGTGCGTCCGTAGTTGACGGATAGCTCGTAAGCATAGTCGTCTACCGTGCCGTGGATACCCGTGACAAAACGGAACGTTTGACGCGTATTCGAAGCGCCCCTTTGATCGAGTTCGGTGGTTCGTCGCGCGAAACCTAGAACCAGCTCGTCATCAGATATTCCAGGGTTCGCGGCTCGTGCTTCCGCACGTAAGCCTTCTGGAACAAATGGATTGAGTATTGATACACCATAGTCACAACTATCATTGTTGCCATCGCCAGTCGTGTCGAAGCACTGGGCTTGATTGTCACCGTATATATCTTCAGAACTGAGAGGGAATGGCTCTAAAGAAGAGTTTGTGTCGGTCTGGCTGTAATTGACTTCGGCGAAAAAGCTCAAATTTTCGTTGTACTCAAAATCTAGAACTCCGGCGAACTGTCGACGCTCAGTAGGTACCGAGAGGGCTCTAAAAGCCTGACGATTGAAACCATCTTGGGCAGAATCAAACGCTCGAACGGCACCGTTGTCGACCACAAACTGGCCTCCACCAGGGACACCAATTCGCCCCTTCTCGGAAAACGAAGAAAAAGTCGGTATGACACTCGTTTTCCAGTCCGCTGGGTTGCCAGTGAAAAAGGCTGTCGACGTACCGTCGACCTCTAGACCATCGCGATTTCTCGCGAACACACCCAGCTCTTTATCCCAGCCAAGGTTGAACATCGCAGAACCGCGACCGTCCGCAAACGGAGCACCTATCGTTAGGTTTAGCTGATGAGTCTCATCATCGTTCTCGCCTGAAATTCCGGATTGACCTGTAAGTTGAACACCCTCGAAGTCGTCCTTGAGAATGATGTTGACGACACCCGCCAAAGCATCGGAGCCATACACGGCTGAGGCGCCGCCGGTCACGACGTCGACCCGTTCAATGAAGGCTGTAGGAATAGAATTGAGATCGACTTGGTTGGTACCAGGCCGCCCTGAAACGAATCGACGGCCGTTTACAAGCACAAGCGTGCGATCTTCGCCAAGGTTTCTCAACTCAACAGTATTGATACCTGAAGAATTGACGGTGAAATTCGAATTCGTCGACGTAAGCGTCGAGACACCAGCGGCCGGCACAGTACGTATCAATTCAGAGATGTTGACTGCGCCTGAAAGATCGATGACCTCTCGGGAGAGCACATTGACGTTCGTCGGGCCCGTCAGGTTTGGCTGGGTCAACCTAGAACCAGTAACGACTACTTCCTCCGTTAGAACATCGCTTTGATCCTGAGCAACGACGAGCTGGTTAGAAAGGCAAAGAGCGAATACCAGCGAGCTACAAGCTAGCTTGGTCCGCGATTGCCGAGAGCGCCGACTTACGCGGCGAATACTACTGTCTTTGTAGCAATCGAAATTCATTTTAGTGGTTCTCCAAGTTTGCCGCGATTCGACCGCGATACTACTTAGACGTACGAAACCACCGATACCTCCATAATATGTTCATATTTTTCCTTCTGAGTATCAGCGCACAATTTTGACCCCGCTAGCCGGAGCAGTACTTGAGCGCAAATATTTAGCCCATGTTGACGGCAAACTCTCGGAATTAGTCTTTTATGACAATGTTTTAGTTAAGTCTTCTCACGCCAACTCTACGGCCAGTGGCGTGTATCTCCATGTAATATCCAAATCTCTCTTTAGAGATGCTCACAGCCGGTTCGCTCGCGCTGTAGCGGTATCGACCCCCTATGCGTTGCTGCCAGACCTGGCCGTTATCCAGCGCGAAAACAGTCTTCCCGCTCCAACCAGAAAACTCACCTTTGATGAAGCTCGTGATAGCAGCACGGTCGTCCGGCGCTGCCGCTCGACGCTCCGCCTTGATCTGCTCTCGACCGAAATTGCGCTCCACCACTTCGGGTGGCAGT
>CAYGQC010000200.1:0-6252 GCA_964351875.1 uncultured Pseudomonadales bacterium | reverse complement strand
CTGCTGACCGTCGCGGCGGCTCGAGCGAGCGGCGCTAAGTCGGCTTTTCTGATTGGCAGCGATTCGGATTGTGACGGTCAGCATCAACTCGTCTACTCCGGACTCGAGCGTGCGCTCTATCGCGGCGCTCTGCCACGTTTCGATTACTACTTCGCCCAGACCGATGCGCAGCGGCAACTGGCGAGCAAGCACCATGGAATCGATGCGAACGTTTTGCGTACGCCCTCAGTGGATCTGGGCGTGTCGGCGCGGACGAACGATCAAACGTCCGTGCTGTGGGTTGGCCGAATCGATCCCGTCAAACGCGCGGAGTGGTTAGTAGAAGCGGCGAGTCGCTTGCCCGATGTCGCGTTTCATCTGGTGGGTGCAGCGAACGCGAGCGGGGACTACGACGCCGCTATCGAAGGGCAGGCGAGGGCGCTTGAGAACGTCACGTGGCACGGCCGAAAGAACCTCGACGAACTGCGCGAGCTGTATCGCAGTGCGACCTACCTGCTGTCGACGTCTATCCAGGAAGGGTTTCCGCGCACGTTTCTCGAAGCCTGGTCTACGGGCCTTCCGACGCTGTCGTCCTTCGACCCGGATAGCGTGATCACCGAACACTCGCTCGGCCTGCACTATCACAGCGTTGACGAACTGGTTGCCCGGTTGTCCACTAGCGATGATGACTACGAGGCACTCAGCCAGCGCTGTCGCCAGTTCTACGAGAACTACTATTCGGATAACGCGGCGGAAGCGGCCTTGCTGACCGCCTTCGAGGCACTGCTGGCCTGAGTTGTGAAAGCCTAGATGTGATCAAGCAGGTTCGGTTAGAGATCATAGCGACCGAGCTCTAAAGCAGTCTTGCATAGAACTGCTAATCGGGGACTTCTTTGGTCCCAGAACGGCCACAAACAGGCACAGGATCATTCATGCCACCGCATTTGGTAGGAATCTCTGAAATAACTCTAGCCGGTGTGTTGCTCTATCAAACTGTCAATTTCAGTTCGGTATTCCTCAGGATAATCGTTTCGAAACTCTTTCCAAAACCAGCTACCGCCTGGCGTTGCTAACATTCTGAGCACGGTGTTTTGCACGCCAGCCCACTGAGCGCTTACGCCCCGCTTTTCGGATTCAAAGCTCAGTTGACCATTTGAAACACCGATCCCCATAAAGAGCCGAAATCTGAACAGTTCCTCTTCAGTAAGAGAACTGGGATTTTCCAATCCCCTCATATAGATATTCGCCAGCTCCGAATCGCCTGCGAGTTTCAGTCTTGCATCGTTAAGAGCAATATTGATGGCTTCGCCACTCGCAGATTGAATTGCAATATTGTTGAGTTTGTTTTGCTCAGTGTTTTGTCTCACTTGATAAGCGACGTAGAACAGCGATGCGATTACTGCCAAAGCGCCCAGAATTTCTCCGATTGCTCCAAATGCTTCCCAATCCAAAATCCACCCTCCCAGAAATAAACACGACTAGCTTAGCGGTAAGCGAATGGTCTGCAATGGGTCGTTAACAGTCAATCGCGTCCAACGCGTTCGAACGGCCGCTTTGCAAAATGACGGATGCTGACAGTCGGATCAGATCCCGACTGTCACACGTGAATCAGACCACGGGCACCGACTTCGGTGGCCCCGCACTCGTAAAGCGCGTGCCCGGAGGATCGATCGCCCACCCCGGCGCTTCCCCCCAGCGGTCACCAAACACCAGTTCATCCATCGGGCGCCGGCGCACACTGCCGTGTTGTCCTTCAGGCTTACCCAGCGTCACCGTGCAACTGATGAAGACATCCTCGGGAATGTTCAGCAGTTCTTTTATCTCGGCTTCTACGCTTCCGTGAAAACCGGTGATCACGCCGCCGTAACCAAGCGCCCGAGCGCCGAGCAGAAGATTCTGTACGGCCGGATACATCGAGGCGCCTTCCATGGGTGAGGGTTCTCGATAGCGCACCATGCACGGCAGTATCAGAACCGGCACGCGGTGAAAGTTGTCGACGTAGTGCTGCATGGTTCGGGCCATGCGCGACTTCGGTGAGTTTGGATCTGCGCCGCTGCCTTTGTCGTATTGATCGTTGGCTTTCTTCTTCGCCCAGAAATCGATGGCCGTGTCGCCGATCAGTTTCTTGGCTTTTTGTGCGCGCGCCCCGTCAGCGAGCACTACAAACCGAAACGGCTGCCGATTAGAGCCGCTCGGTGCTCGCGTGGCGGCAAACAAGATGTCGCGCAGCGCGCGCTCCGGAATGGGCTCATCGGTGTAGCGGCGAATCGCCCGCGTACTCATGAGCCCTTCGAAGAGGCCTACGCTGTCTTCGGGCGCGGGTTGTGATGCCAGATCGTTGCCGGTAGTGGTCGAATCCTGGGCCATTACTGTGTCTCGGTGTCGATGCGAGGTCCGAGTGTAGGCGAGGTAGCCATCATCGCGAAGTGACGAAGCCGTCGCGCTGGGTTAGTTTTTGCAGAGTGCGGACAATCTGGGGAGATGCGCAAACGTGGAAATCTTAATCGCAACGGGGCTTGGGGCCCTGTGGCTAGGCAGCCAGATTGTCTGGGTGGCGAGGCTGCCCAGGCAGATACGACGCTTGTGGGAGAGTGATGTTCCGGCAGCCGAAGCGGGCACGTCTCGGGCATTCGGGCTGTTCTGGATAGATCAATACGGTTGGATTGGCGTGACGCTGTGCGTTGCCGGACTGGTTGCTGTCGCAGCGGGGCTGATCTCATGATGCCGATTACCGCGCTGTACGCTGGGCTTCTGGCGCTGCTTGCCGTGTTGCTGGCGAATCTGGTGCTTCGAGTCCGGGTCAACCCTCAGCGCTATCCTGGGTGGAAAGCGGACGCAACCATGCGCGTGCAGGCAAACTTCATCGAGAACGTGCCGCTGGCCGTTGTGTTGTTGTATCTGCTCGAGGTGGGCGGGGTCGGCGACGCGGTCATTCACGTTTTCGGCTGCGCGTTGGTCACGGTGCGGCTTCTGCACGCTTGGGGCCTAGCCAACTACGAGGGCGCGAACTATCCCAGACTGATTGGCGCCCAAGGCACGTTTTTGCTGATCTCGATTATGGCGATGCTGGCGGTGTATCGTTTCGCCTCGACCTCGTTGTGATGCCAGACGGAATGTGGTGTCCGGCAATTGATTGTTTTCTATTTGTGATTAACGGGAGAGCGGTATGAGCCGAGTCAGCAAAGTGCCAGTGGAGCAGTGGGATCCGCGCTTACGTGCGGCGATTAAACCCGAAGAGGCCACCGACCTTGAGCAGGGCCTGTCGAGGTTTTTCGCGCACACACCGGATATCGCACTTGGCATGATGCAGTTTGCGGGCGCGTTGAAAGTGCACCGGACGCTGCCGGAGAAACTGGTTGAGCTGGTCCGACTACGCGTCGCGTTTTTCAATCAGTGCCGCAGCTGCATGGCGATTCGCTACACCGATGCGATAAACGATGGCGTCACGGAAGACCTGGTTTGTTCGCTGGAGCGGCCGCAGGAGGCGGACAACCTGACGGACGCCGAGAAGGCAGCGGTTCGCTATGGCGAGCTGATGGCGAGTGATCACCTCTCGGTTGATGACGCGGTGTTTGATGAGCTGCGCAAGCACTACAGCGAGCCGCAGATTGTCGAGCTGGGCATGATCTGCGCGTTCTTCGTGGGTTTTGGCCGTCTTGCAGCCACCTACCACATGGTCGAAGAGCTGCCGGAAGCCTTTGCGGGTGATGCATCTGATGAGCCCATCACGCCCTGGGGTAACACCGCCGTTCAAGTACGCTAGCTGCTCGTCGCGGTCAGCGCACCGGGTTCGTCTTCATTGAGCCTCAGTGCGCACCGCGGTATGCGTAGCATCGGAATCATCTGACAGTTGCTGCTTCAGCCAAGCCCTTGCGAAGCGCAGGTCGCGCGTGACAGTAGCCTCCGAGATCTCGAGGCTCGTCGCGATCTCGTCGTAGCGCATGCCGCCGAAGTAGACCATCGCTACGATCTCGGCCTTGCGTGCGTCCATCTTCGCCAGAGCCTCTAAAGCGCTGTCGAGGTCCAGAACATCCGTTGCCATGTTCGGGCCGGTCAGGTTTGTCACGAGGGTTGTGCGCTGTAAATCGCCGCCGCGTTTGTCGCGCTTCTTACCTCGCGCATGGTCGATCAGCACCTGGCGCATGGCCCTGGTCATCACGGCGAGGAAGTGACAGCGATCCTGCCAACTAATCTGTGTGCCCATGAGCTTAATCAGCGCTTCGTTGACGAGCGCCGTGGGTTGCAGGGTGTGGCCCGCCTGCTCCGAGGCGTGCAGGCCGCGGGCGTTGCGTGCCAGCTCGTCGTAGAGCAGAGGCAGGGCATCGGTTAACGCATCAGCCTGTCCGGCCTGCCAGCGATTCAGCAACGATGTGATGTCGGCGTCTGGTCTGGCCAAGCTCGAGATGCTCCGGGTATCGGTCTGACTCTGGGTTGCTGCGCGCAGTGCGCTACTTCCCTCAGTATCTTTCAGGCAGTCCGGTTGGCACAAGCCGCTTAAGTGTCCTGTAACGCTTTTGAATTCAATAGATTGCAAGTTTTTTCGGATTTCGTGACGGAATTTGACGGTCTTTGTCGCTTACCCCTGTGAGTGCAACAAATCCGCTTCGCATCGGCTCAAAGAAGCCTGTAGCAGAGCGGCCCAGGGAGTGAGAACTATGACTGTTTGTGACGGCTCTAAAGCCAACCCGTCGGCTCAGGCCCGACCGATCTCGATTCTATTGTCGGTGCTTCTGGCAAGCGTCGGCCTGTCTGGCTGCGTCGCGCCGGGTGCCTGGTTTCTGAATCCGGGCGCCTACGACAAGAACTACATCGAACTGGTCGAGACGGACGAGTCGTTCCTCGAGCATCCAACCGGCGTCTTCCCGGAAATAGCGCCGCCGACTCGGATCGCGGCCGGTTACCTGCCGGAGGTTATCGACACGGACAACATGGATCAGAAGATCCTCGAGATGCGTGAAGAAGGCTGGGTGATGATCGGCTACTCGGCCGTCAATTCTCGGGAAACTGGCGACAAAGTGTGCGACGAAAAGATGCTCGCGCCTGCTGATCTGGCGGGTTGCCGCTGGAACGTGGCGCTCAGCGGCCACAACCCTGACGCGGACCCTCTGGGTGATCCGGTGGATGCGGCGATCGCCCTAAATGCGGGGCTGGTGATCGTACAGCGTGACTACTCGTTCTCCAGACAGGAGCTGCAAGGCCGGCGCTATGTCGCCAGTGAGGGCGCGACTAGCGTTAATTCCGATGGCGGTAGCCGCTCCGGTTTTGCTGGCCAGAGCAGCAACAACTTTTTCGGCTCGTCGTCGAGCAACAGCAACTACAACGAGAACAGCGCCAGCGCGTCAGCGGGCGTGGGTGCTGGAGGTGCCAGCGCCAGCGGCAGTGTCAGTGCCACGGAAGGCTCAGCGACCGAAAGCGGCCGGCAAAGCGGTGGCGGCTCTTCGCGGATGGCCGGTAGCGGCTTCTCCGCGTTCGATATGAACACCACCATGCGTTCGAAGCATTGGGCGACCGCACTGGTCGCCGACACCGTCGACCACTACGCGTACATGGTGACGTACTGGAAGAAGGTGAAGCCCCACGACATGGTCCTGGGCGTCTTTACCGATCCGCTGCCGCGAGACCTGTGGCCGGTCATCGGCACCCGCTCGGCTCGCGTCATTCGCGCGGTCATCGGCGACACGCCAGCCTATTTCGCTGAGCTTTGGGAGGGCGACATCATCGTGGCCGTCAACGGCGAAAGCATCCAGGGCAAACGCGGGTTTCGCCAGGCGATCGATGCGAATGCTGGCAAAGAAGTGATCCTGACCGTCTTTCGAACGGATCAGTTCTACGACCTCACCGTTGAGTTGAATCGAGGTGCAGGCGCTACCCGCGGCTGAGAGTGAATTTTCTAGAAGGAGGCCGACATGGCACAACGAACGAAAACGGATATCAAGACGACCGGTAATCGACGTGGCGATCGCAAGCGCACGGCGGGGGCAAACCTCGCGTTAGCGTCAGCAACCGTTATGGCACTCATGGCTGCGCATCCCGGACAGGCGGCCGCTCCGGGTGCGCCACCGCTGCCGAAAGCGACTCCGGGCGCTGTCTCGGGTGGACCCGCTGGCCGACAGGCGCAGGGTGTTGATACGTCACGTGTGGGAGCTACTCCCGGAGCTCGGCAGGGCGGCATGCCAGGAATGACCCCCGGCATGAGGCCCGGCGGTATGCCGGGAATGACTCCGGGTGGCCGGCCAGGGATGGCGCCGGGTGGTGTTGGGACCACCCCCAAGC
>CAYGQC010000199.1:0-6484 GCA_964351875.1 uncultured Pseudomonadales bacterium | reverse complement strand
CCGGCTTCGCCGATACGCCGGCAGGCCGCTCGATCCTCCGCGTGTATGGCTTCGGCTTCGCGGATCATTTTTTCCAACGCTTCAGAGCGATCGACGGCGAGGCCAGCGCCTCTAACCTTGCTCGCTGCCCAGCGCAAATTCACGGCCGTCGGCCGCGCTGCGACTAACCGCTCGAAATCGGCGTTCAGCCGATCTCTGAAATCGTCGTGTTCCTGATAATTACTGGCGCTGACGCACAGCGCATAGGCGGCGGCGATGCCGATCGCCGGAGCCCCGCGTACGGAAAGGCGTTTGATGTTCTCGATCGCGTCGTCGAGGGTTTCGATCGCACAGTAAGCCTGCTCATGGGGAAGCAGGCGCTGATCGAGCAGAGACAGTTTCTGATCCTGCCAGACCACGGCTTCGCTAAGCATGCTTACTCTCTCTCCAACGCTTGAACATAAATTCTGATGAGCGTCTCGGCCGCTTCTTGCAGATCCGGGCCGCAGACGAACACGCCGTCCTCATGGCCCCTCGTCGTGAACGCGAACGGCCGCTCGGTGTGATTGGCCATGAGTGATCGTACTTCGTCCGCCATGGCGGGGCTGCCGTAGCTTGTCTCAGGGGCGGTGCAAGGCAGCTCAAGCAGCCGTTGCCATATCTGGGGTGAGTGAGCGTGTAGAACGCAGCTTACCGAAGGGTCTGCCTCGTAGATCATGGCGTGGGTGAGTGTTTCCGAGGATGGTGGTTGACTACCCACGGCCTCCACCCAGAAGCGTTCAAACTGCCAGGAAGAGATGGCGACAAAGTCGTCCGCCGACACCTCAACGCTGCCGCTCGTCTGGCTGGCGCTGATCAGAAAGCCGCTAGCTTGCCGGATCGACAGATTGCCGTAGCCGTAGCCATCGTAGCGATCTGCCCGAGCGCCAATTAATCCGAGCTCGTGGATAACTCTGCGCCAGGCGAACAAGGTGGTCAGCGCGCGCGATGTCGGGCGTTCGGCCTCGTCCCAGGGCGTGAGACCGTAGGCAAACTGGATGACGCCTTCGGTTTCGGCAGCGTCTATCGAGGTTGCCATAGTCGTGTCGTTTTCAATCGCCATGGAACCCGCCCAATCGCTACACTAACAGCCTGTTTCCGTGACGGTACTGGCGTGGTGAGCGAGACGCAATTATTTGAAGTGACACGAGCCGCCGGATCGATCGGAGGTATCG
This sequence comes from uncultured Pseudomonadales bacterium, assembly GCA_964351875.1. Classification (GTDB taxonomy): domain Bacteria; phylum Pseudomonadota; class Gammaproteobacteria; order Pseudomonadales; family Azotimanducaceae; genus JANSWO01. The sequence continues at coordinate 5,291 of CAYGQC010000199.1, read as the reverse complement.
TCTCGTTCGCGTCGTTCGCGCAGCTTGTGGCCGATCCTGGCAATCTCGATGCGCTGAAGCAGGCATTGTTTGAACACGGCGTTCTGTTCCTTCCGAACGCTACTGGCGATGCTTCCTCGTTTGGTGACTTTGCTCGCGGGTTGGGGCAGGTTGTGAACCACGGCGCGTATCCCTGCGAGCCCGACGATCCGGACGTTCAGCTCCTGGAGAACCGGCCGGGTGAGACGTACAAGATCGAGCAGTGGCACTCGGATATGACGTTCTCGAGCGCGCCGCCTTCTATCACCACGGTTCGAGCCCAGATCATTCCGGCAGTAGGGGGCGACACGCTGTGGGCAAGTGCGGCCGCGGCTTATGACGCGTTGTCGAGTCCGATGCAGACAATGCTGGCGGAGCTAACCGCGGTACACGACTTTCGCTATGGCTTCCGGGATAGCCTGGCAGAACCCGGCGGCGCGGAGCGCCTGGCTTCTGTGGTTGCGGCGAATCCGCCAGCATCGCATCCGGTTGTGCGCGAACATCCTGTCAGCGGCCGGCGGGCGCTGTTTGTGAACCCGTTGTTCACCACCAGGATCGATCAACTCAGCGCGAACGAGAGCCAACACCTGCTTGAGTTTCTGTTTCGGCACCTTGTGCGCGATGAGTTTGTTGTGCGACTGAAGTGGCAGGTCAATACGATCGCGGTCTGGGATAACCGCCTGGTGCTACACAAACCAATTGGTGACTTTGGCCCGGTGCACCGACTGTTGCAGCGAGTCACCCTCGCATGACGGTTGACCTGCTGAGCCACTGGCAGCTCACGCCGCTGAGCGATCATATGGGTGTCCGAATCTCGGGCGTCGAGAGCGCGGAACTGGTCGCAATGACAAAAGAGACGCTGGAAGCCCTGATCGCGCGTTACCAGATCGTTGCGTTCGAAGGTCAGAGCCTCGATCCTCAGTCGCTGACGACGTTCGCTAGCATCCTTGGACCACCGGCAGCGTATCCTTTTACGGAACCGCTACCCGGAACTCCGTTCGTGTGTGAAGTGCGTAAGGAACCAGATGAGGCGCATAACTTCGGTGGTGCCTGGCACACAGACAGCTCGTATCTGCCGCGCCCACCCGCCTATACGCTGCTGCATGCGCTTGAGGTGCCTGTGTCCGGCGGCGATACGCTGTTCGCTAACACCTACCTGGCGGCTGAATCCCTGTCGCCGAAACTACATGCGGTTCTCGAGCAGCTTCGCGTGAACAACACCTCGTCCCTCGTACATTCCGATGAAGGCGAGTTCAGTAGCGTTGGTCAGCATTCCACTACCAAGCAGTTCGATGCTGTCACATCAGCCTCTCATCCGGTCTTGCGGCGCCATCCCCTCACCGGCCGCCTGGCGCTTTTCGTGTCGACCATTCACAGCGCGAGCTTCGAGGGTATGACGCGCGCTGAGAGCCAGCCACTCATCGAGTATTTGCAGAGCGTGATCATCGAGGATGCGAATCAGGCGCGATTGCAGTGGAATCAGGGCACGCTCGCGATCTGGGACAATCGGTGTCTGCAGCACTACGCGCTGAACGATTACCGCGGTCATCTCCGACTCATGCACCGAGTTATCGTCGAAGGTGAGGTGCCAGCATGAGTGGCCAATTCCGCCTTCTGTCAGAGCGTCGATTCGGTGCGTTGTTTGTCACTCAGTTCGGCGGCGCTCTGAATGACAATGTCTTTCGTTCGACGCTGTCGTTTCTGCTGGTTTACGGAAGCCTGATTTCTGCCGAGCACACGAACCTGGTCATTAATCTCGCGATGGGATTGTTTATCTTGCCGTTCTTTTTGTTCTCCGCGTTAGCTGGGCAGCTTGCGGACAAGTACGAGAAGTCGCAGTTGATTCGCCGAATCAAGATCGCCGAGGTCCTTGTTGCGCTTCTCGGTGCCTGGGCTGTGATCAATGAGAACGTTGTGATGATGCTTGTCGTGCTGTTTCTGCTCGGCACCCAGTCAACGTTCTTCGGACCCCTCAAGTACTCGATTCTGCCACAGCTTCTGAAGCCCTCCGAGCTGATTGGCGGCAATGGCCAGATCGAGATGGGAACGTTTGTCGCCATACTGCTCGGCACCGTCATCGGCGGGATCGTGGCGGACCTTGATGAGGTAAGTTACCTGTTGTCCGCGCTGGTGTTGGCCATAGCCGTCGCAGGCTACGCAGCAGCGAGGCTGATCCCTGCTGTCCCGGTAACAGCGCCAGATCTCGTTGTGGACTTGAATCCGTTGCGCTCGACCTGGCGGTTGATCAGCATGGCCAGGGACAATCGAACGGTGTTGCTGTCGATTCTGGGCATCTCCTGGTTCTGGTTCATGGGATCGGCGATTCTTGCGCAGATTCCCAACACGGCGCGCATCCATCTGGCTGGCGATACGTCCGTGGGCACGCTGGTGCTTTGCGCATTCACCGTCGCCATCGCAGTTGGCTCGCTCGCCTGCGAGCGCCTAGCCGCTGGCCGCATTGAAATCGGTCTGGTGCCCATCGGCGCAGCGCTACTTAGTATTGCAGGCATTGATTTCTACTTCGCTGTCTCGGCGTTGCCGATCGCAGAGGCAAATTCCGGTCTGCGCAACTGGCTGGAATTCCTGGCGCTCGATGGGTCACCTCGCGTGCTTATCGACGTCATGCTGATCGGGGTTTCGGGTGGCCTGTTTATCGTCCCCCTGTATGCGCTCATCCAGTCGCGCACAGCCGAGTCTGAACGGGCGCGAATCATTGCCGTCAATAACGTGCTGAACTCGGTGCTGATGGTCATCTCGTCGCTGGCGGCGATTGTTTTCCTGAGCGGACTGGATTTCAGCATCCCTGAGTTCCTCCTGATCGTTGCGCTGATGAACGTCGCGGTGTCGGTGTTCATCTTTCATCAGGTGCCGGAATTCGCCATGCGCTTCCTCATCTGGATCATCAGCCATGGCATGTACCGCGTTCGCCATGAAAGCCTGGACAGCATCCCCGCCAGGGGCGGCGCTGTACTTGTCTGCAATCATGTTTCCTATGTGGATGCCCTGCTTTTGGCGGGCGCTGTTTCCCGGCCTATTCGCTTTATCATGTTCAAGCCGATTTTCGATATCCCGGTTCTGAATTTTGTGTTCCGCACCGGCGGGGCTGTGCCCATTATCTCGCCCAAAGAAGATGCGGCTGCGTACGAGACGGCTATGGCAGAGATTGCTCACGGCCTGGAGCAGGGTGATCTCATGTGCATCTTCCCGGAAGGCAAGTTGAGCCACGACGGCGAGATTGACGAATTCAAAGCGGGCATAGAGCGTATCGTCACCGCGACACCGGTGCCGGTTGTGCCGATGGCCTTGAAAGGCCTTTGGGGAAGTTTCTTTTCCCGCGACGGTGGCCTGTTCAGCAAGCCCAAGCGCTTCTGGAGCCGAATTGATGTCGTTGCTGGAGACGCTGTTGCTGCCGCGGACGTTAGTGCAGCTAACCTGCGAGCACGAGTTGCCGAATTACGCGGCGACCATCGCTAGAAACTTCGAGAACTGGAGCTAGACATGCAGTCCTCCGATGAAGGCTTTGAAACCCGTGCTATTCATGCGGGGCAGACCATAGAGCCGGTGACCGGCGCCGTTACGACGCCGATCTTCATGACCTCGACGTTCGCCCAACCGACACCGGGCGAGCATCTTGGCTTTGAATACTCTCGATCGGGCAATCCCACTCGAGCCGCGTTTGAAGCCTGTATCGCATCGCTTGAGAGCGGCAGGTTTGGTTTCGCGACAGCCTCAGGATCAGTAGCAACAGCGACCATCATGCAGCTCTTGAGTGCGGGTGATCACGTTATCTGCTGCGATGATCTGTATGGCGGCACGCAGCGCCAATTCAACAAACTGTTCGCCCGGTACGGCATGGAGTTCAGCTATGTCGACCTGTCCGACCCCTCGGCGCTCGACGAGCACCTGCGTCCGAATACCCGGCTGGTTTGGATCGAGTCACCGACGAATCCTCTTCTCAAACTCATCGATATCACCGCCGTTGCCGAACGCACTCGCGCAGCCGGCGCTCTTCTTGCCGTCGACAACACGTTCATGAGCCCCTACTTCCAGCGGCCGCTGGAGCTCGGTGCGGATATCGTCATGCACTCCACCACCAAGTACATCGCCGGCCACAGCGATCTGGTCGGTGGAGCGATCGTCACCGACGATGATGACCTGGGCGAACAGTTGGCGTTCTACGCGAATGCGCTCGGCGGCATTCAAAGCACGTTCGACAGCTACCTGTGTTTGCGTAGCGTTAAAACGCTGGCAGTGCGTATGCAAGCCCATGAGCGCAACGCTTTTGCGGTCGCCAGATTCCTGGAGGCTCACCCGGCGATCGATCGAGTTCTGTACCCAGGGCTTGCCAGCCATCCTCAGCATGAGCTGGCTACGCGTCAGATGAGTGGCTACGGCGGCATGGTGTCTGCCTACCTTAAAGGTGGGCTAGACGAGACGCGGAAGTTTCTCGAGAGCGTTCGCATCTTTACCCTGGCTGAGAGCCTGGGCGGCGCTGAATCGTTAGTCGAGCATCCAGCGCTCATGACGCACGCCAGTCTGCCGGCAGAAACCAGGGACGCCCTCGGTATTGGCGACACTCTCGTGCGTCTGTCCGTTGGCATAGAAACCGAAGCTGACCTGCTGGCTGATCTGGATCAGGCTCTGTCTTGATTGCTGAAGACTCCATTGTCGATGACATCGCTCGGCACAACCCGGGTGATGTCGGCTTCGACCGTGCGGCATTGCCGCCGGCACTTTTCCTCGCCTGGTGTGTTTCGCTCAACGAGGTGTCGCGCAGCTTTCTCGAATCCGCTGGCTCTCAGGCTACTCGCCTGAAGATGCGCGATATCTCGCCTGCGGACGCCTTCGTCAGTATCTGTGGTGGGGAGTTGGGCGCTGCGCAGTTGTCGGAGCCAGCACGGCGTTTTGCCCATAGCCACTACGATCAATACCTGGAAGAGCTTCAGTCGATTCTTGCTGAACAGGATTCTGCATCGATCGATGGCTGGGCAATCTACGATGAGATTTCGCCCTGGCTTACACGCTGCTGGTTTGATCAGCGCGGCGGTAGCTCAGCGGAATCCGGCGGGGTTCTTTCGAAGGTTGCGAGCTGGTGGGCTTCTCGATGAGCCGGCGTTACCCAAGGCCAGTAGGCGTAGAGGTGTATCGACCGTACGACGAACAGGTGCCGACTGAACTACTGTCGTTAACGCCAGATTCTCCGCTCGACTATGTTCGAACGGCCAAGCTCGGGGATGCGCTGTTGGGTGCATACGAGATGGTTCGTATTGATC
>CAYGQC010000198.1:744-6505 GCA_964351875.1 uncultured Pseudomonadales bacterium | reverse complement strand
CTCGACCTGACCCAGAATGTTCTCTTGCTGACCGCTGGACTCATCGCCCAAGCGTTGTAGGGAGTAATCCACGCCACTGACGGCATCCGCAAACTGATCGAGCTCTTCCCAGCTCGGGACGTTGCCGACCAGCAGATGACGCTGAACGTAAGCCGCACAGTTTTCCAGGAGATCGGCCGGACGCCGAAGCGACAACATGGCCAGCGCCTTACGTAGCTCCATGAGCTCCGACGGTGCTTGCTGCAGATCCGATGTATTCCATTCACTGGAGACGTAGGCGACGAGCGCCTGCTTCACCTGATCAAGACCTGCGCGGGTTTCTGTTAGTACGCGTCGATGCGCGTCCGCGACAACCTGATCGACGCTGTTGCCAGCACTCGCATTCTGATCCGCATGCACCGCCAGGTTTTCATCTACCTGCACGAGCACGGTCGCGAGCCCGGTCAGGCAGTCATCATCGACTCCCTGGCCGTCGGAACCCAGGTTCAAGCTGTCCAGTTGCTCGACAACAAGCGCCCGAGAGCCTTCGAAGCCAAGCAGCGATAGCGTGCTGGAAATCTGTTTCAGCGGCGCGGCAATCTCCAGTAGCGCCGAATTGGATCGGTTATCTGACCGTACAAAGAGATCGAGCTGATCTTTGATATTCGCAAGCTCACCTCGCAACGCAGACGCTGCGCTGGCGAGTGCTTCCTGGCCGGAATAGCGCAAGCTCTCGCTGCCGGGCTGCGAATCAATGGCTTCCTGCAGGCCATCGGCCAACGCACTCGAGTGATCGCGCTCACGAGCGGCTGCCAACAACGAGCGCACCAGATCCACAGGTACCGGTTTTTTGAGCAGCTCCGCGCCATCGGCCGCGAGTGAGCGAATCTCCGCATCAACGCGGCGCAGCAGTTTGACAACATCGTTGCCAAGGTTTCCAGACTCACCCTCAAGCGAGTTGATGAACAAGCCAAATGCCTGCCATAGAGAAGCCAGCGGCGTATCAACACACACGCGCTCAAGGCTGGCCGCAACTTTCTGCATCGTCACGACCGCGGACGGCTTGTCTTCGCCCTTGAGAATAGACAGTAGTACTTGCTGGTAGGCCGCTCTAATCCGCTTAACTTTGCCGATGCCGTCGATCTCGCCGAAACGGTCGATCGACTCGGATGGTGCCTGGCGATGCAGATTGACGCTGCCCGCCGGCATGTCGAGCGTTTCCAGATCAATCAGGCTGCGAATGTTATTGATCAGCGGCAGCATGGGCGTACGCGAATCGCGGCCGCCTTTGTGCAAATCGTCGAGGTAGCCGGGCATTTCCAGAATGCCCTGCATAAGAAGCTGCTCGGCTTCGCTCGCTGGACTAACCGAATCGGTTGTCAGTCGCTGGGCGAGCTGTTCGAGATGATCAGCAAGGCAGGTAACACCATCGAGCTCGAGCATGAGCAATGTGCCGTGCAACTGATGCAGCGCCGTGAGGCACATACGCATTCGCGTCGCATCGTCATTCTCGGCATAGATTTCCAGCGACGCGCGCGCTTCCTCCAGAGTCTGGAGAAGATCGCTCCGAATCCAGTCGAGGGCGAAATGTTCTCGTGGCGTCGACATGCCCTTCCTTGTGGTTGTTTGCGACACCGATCCTACTCAGGAAGCTTAAAGCCTTTGACCGAATCGCGCATTTCATTAGCCATGCCAGCGAGCGAGCCAATGGAGTGCGCGGTCCGGTCTGTGCTGTCCAGCGTTTGCGCGGTGATACCCTGAATGACCTTCATCGTGCTCGACACCTGACCGGCAGTCTGCGCCTGCTGGCGAGCCGCGTTGGAAATGTTCTGGATCAGCGCCGCCAGCGAAGTAGATACGCCCTCGATCTCTTCCAGCGCCACACCGGCATCCTGGGCACGCTTGGCTCCGCTCACCACTTCCACGGTGGTTTGCTCCATCGAGATAACCGCCTCGTTTGTGTCGGTCTGAATCGTTTTCACCAGGGCGGCAATCTGCTTGGTCGCCGCACTCGATCGCTCGGCCAGGCGTTGAACTTCATCGGCGACAACAGCAAAGCCGCGGCCGGCATCACCCGCCATGGACGCCTGAATGGCGGCGTTCAAAGACAGGATGTTCGTTTGATCTGCGATGTCGTTGATCAGGGACACGATGTCGCCGATTTCCTGGCTCGACTCGCCAAGGCGCTTGATTCGCTTGGCCGTCTCCTGAATCTGACCGCGAATACCATCCATGCCGCCGATCGTGTCGTGCACAACCTGAGAGCCGTTGTTAGCCAGGTCGACCGCGCGTTCTGCAACCGACGCACTCTCTGTTGCGTTCGCAGACACTTCGTCGATCGACGTTGCCATTTCGTTGATGGCCGTCGTGGCAGCGTTGATTTCCTTGGCCTGGCTTTCCGCTGCAGACGTCAGCTCCGACGCGGTTGCCTGGGTGTCCGTGGCAGCAACCGCTACCTGTTCCGACAAGCGGTTAATGTCCGTGGCCAACCCGCGCATCTGGTCGATGGCGAAATTGATCGAGTCGGCAATGGCGCCCGTAAAGTTCTCAGTAACCGATGCATGTACCGTCAGATCGCCTTCGGCCAGATCCGCCAGCTCATCGAGTAGCTGCAGAATCGCCGCCTGATTGCGTTCGTTTTGCTCCGCTTGCTCACGCAGGCGAGCACGCGTGTCTCGCACCATCACCACCGCAATGAGGCCGGTGATCACCATGCCCACCACCGCCAGCATCAGGCTCTTGTTGCCAAGCAGGCTCAGGTTCTCAGCGAAAATGAAATACGCCATGGCGGCCATGGTGCCGACCAGCAGCGCCATCAATACCACTAGCAGCGGAGAAAACTTTTCCGAGTTCATAACAACTTATCCCTGGTAATCAACTCGCGGACCCTACTTGTCCGCAACTGCGAAAAATCTGGCGTCACGAAGAATCGCGGCCAATTCAATTTGATAGTAGACGCGCCCGCCGTGCCTGTAGGCGCCTCGCAAAAAAGCATTGAGATCCGGTAGTCCTTCTGGCTCCAACGCTTCAAAGCTCTCAGCGGCGAAGTGCTGCAGGCCCAACGATTGCTCGACCACGAGCCCCGCTGCAACGTCGCCCGTTTCAACCAGCAAGACACGCCACATGCTGCTGGGCAGCGTCGGTGTAAGACCGAGAAAGCTATGCACATCAATAATCGGTAACAACGTCCCGCGTACGTTCGCTATACCCAGAACCCAGCTCTGCACGCCGGGAAGCTGCGCAACCCGAGGCATATCCAGAATCTCACTCACCTCGCCGATGGTAGACACACAGCGCATGCCGCCGATCTGAAACCCCAGACCCTGCCATTCGGCCTTAGTGGTCTGACGCAGCGGCATCGGCGCTGCGTTACGGAACGTATCCGTGCGAATCTCATGTAGCAGCTCGATGGTGGCGTTCATACGTCGCTCGCTAGAACGTCGTTGACCGCTCGCATGAGGTTTTTGTCATCGACTGGTTTCGTCAGGTAGGCGCGAGCACCCTGGCGTTCGCCCCAGACTCTATCCGCTGCCTGATTCTTGGACGAAACGATTATCACCGGAATGTGTGCGGTACTGTTGGTGCGCGTCAATTGCCGGGTTGCCTGGAAACCATTGACGCCGGGCATCACCACATCCATGAGGATGACGTCCGGGAGTTCGACTTCCGCAACCTCGATGCCGTCGCTTCCAGAATTCGCGGTCAGCACCTGATGCCCATGACGGGCCAGAGCCTGCACCAGTTGGTGGGCTTCGGTAGGAGAATCATCAACGACTAGAATCCGTGCCATGGTCGTATTGAGCTTAGTGAACGAGTGTGCGGATGGTGCCGAGTAGTTCTTCTTTAGAGAACGGCTTGGTGATGTATTGGTCCGAGCCGACGATTCGGCCTTTAGCTTTGTCGAAGAGGCCGTCTTTACTGGACAGCATGACGACCGGTGTGGCTTTAAACTCGGTGTTGTTCTTGATCAAGGCGCAGGTTTGATAGCCATCCAGCCTCGGCATCATGATATCGACGAAGATGATCTCGGGACGCGAATCCGCGATCTTGGCGAGCGCATCGAAACCATCGGTGGCGGTGATGACATCACACCCCTCCCGAGTGAGCAGCGTTTCGGCGCTTCGGCGAATTGTTTTGCTGTCATCAATGACAAGCACCTTTACGCCCTGCAGCTCAGCATCCATTCAACTTTCCTTTCTGCGTGACCGACGTTTGTTCCAAGCGCGAGCGTTGTATCACGATTGCCCGCGAGGCAACCAGCTAGTAGCAAGCGGAACGCGAGCCACGTCGCACTGCTGTTGCTGCACCGTAGGCATCTCGGTACCCTCGCGGCTCTTTCGTGCCGGCAAACGGCCACATCATCGGAGCTTGCAGAACCATGGTGCACATCGCTTTCGTGATGGACCCAATAGACTCGCTGTCCCTCAAGAAGGACAGCACTTTGGCCATGATCCGGGCTGCCCAGCGCCGGGGTTGGCAACCGTTTTACGTCCAGCAAGCTGACATTTCCCTCTCGGGTGGAGAAGTTCAGGCGACCATGTCGAGTCTGCGCCTGACGGAGCCCTTCGTCGACAAGCTGGACGCGGGGGTTGCCGGCGAGCATTGGTATGAACTCGGCGATCCCGAGCGACGTCCAATGGCGGAGATGGACGTCATCTTCATGCGCAAGGATCCCCCTTTCGACATGAACTACATCTACACCACTTACTTGCTCGAACGCGTCGAGGAAGGTGGCACATTGGTGGTCAACAAGCCCGCGAGCCTGCGCGACTGCAACGAGAAATTTTTCGCGACGGCATTCCCCCAGTGCTGCCCTCCATTGATCGTCTCCGCAGATGAGCAGGAGTTGCGCGACTTTCATGCAACCCAGGGCAACACAGTATTCAAGAAACTTGACGGCATGGGCGGCTCTAGCGTGTTTCGCGTCATGGCCGGCGACCCGAACCTGGGCGTCATTCTGGAAACGCTCACCGAAGGCGGCGTTGAGCCCATCATGGGCCAGCTATATCTGCCCGAGATCAAAGACGGCGACAAACGCATCCTCCTGATTGATGGCAAACCGTTGCCCTATGCGCTGGCTCGCATACCCAAGGCCGGTGAGGCGCGCGGCAACCTGGCGGCTGGTGGCACAGGCGTCGGCCGCGAATTGACCGAGCGGGACCGATTTATCGCAGAGCAGCTCGGTCCTGAGCTGTCCAAACGAGGCCTGCTATGGGTGGGCATAGACGTGATTGGTGACTACCTCACCGAGGTAAACGTCACCTGCCCTACCTGCATACGGGAACTCGATGCGCAGTATTCGCTCGACATCGCGGCTATGCTGATGGATGAGGTTGCAGGCCGCTTACCAGGCTAGCGGTTGGCAGATTTTGCACACCACTCGATGCGTGGACACAGAGAACCCGAACCAAGCAAACCATGAGCGAACTTGCCGATCCGACCCCCGATATCGCGCCAAGAGACCGGTTGAGCTTCACCGTTTTTCTCGCGATCGCCCTGCACGCCGCGCTCATCCTCGGCCTTGGCTTCTCGTTTGATACCTCAAGCGGCGACTCACCGACCATAGAAGTCACGCTAGCCCAGTACAGCGACGCGGTGGCGCCTGAGGATGCGGACTTCCTCGCGCAATCGAACCAAGCTGGCAGCGGCGACGAATCAGAGGTGGTCGAGACCACGGCTGAAGACGACTCAAGCCTGGCAGACAACGCCAGCAATCCACTGGTGGCCGACCCGCTGGTTACCCAGGAAGCGATTGAGGAATCGAGTTCGTCGCTCGTCAGCA
>CAYGQC010000198.1:0-734 GCA_964351875.1 uncultured Pseudomonadales bacterium | reverse complement strand
GCACGGTGAGCGCCGCCGACGATCTGACCAGCACGCAAAGCGATCAGGAAACCCAGGAGCAGCTCGCGGCTCTGGATACGCAGAACCGGACGATCGAAGAGCTCGCCCGCGAGATCGCAAGCCTCGAGGCTCGCGTTGCGCTGGATGCGGACAACCGCGCCAAAGGGCCGCGCATCAAGAGACTGACCAGCGTTTCCACCAAAACAGCCGATGAGGCTTCATACCTCGACAGCTGGCGCAAAAAGGTAGAGCGGGTCGGTAATCAGAGAGGCCTCGCCGACGTCTACGGCAACCTGCGCATGCTCGTGGTCATTCGAGCGGACGGCAGCCTGCAGGAAGTTCGCATTCTCGAATCCAGCGGCAAACCAGTACTTGATGAAGCAGCCCTGCGAATTGTCCGGCAAGGCGCCCCGTATCCACCCTTCACTGTGGCGATGAGCAAAAGCTACGAAGTGCTCGAGATCATCCGAACGTGGCGCTTTGAGCGACGCGGCAACAGTCTCGGCATCTAGCGGGTAATACGTGCACAACTCAGAAAGCCAATTCATACCTGCAAAATTTCTGCTGGCGATGCCGAGCCAGGTGGGCAGCTACTTCGGCGGCAGCATTATCTTCGTCTGCCAGCACAACGACGACGGCGCTCTGGGTCTCATCGTCAATCGGCCTTCGGATACCTCATTCGCCGAACTGATCGCACCTCAGTCCGCAGTCGAGCGCGGCAACGAGCCCGGCCC
>CAYGQC010000197.1:0-6507 GCA_964351875.1 uncultured Pseudomonadales bacterium | reverse complement strand
TTATCATTCTAGCGTTCTACAGCGGTGATCTTGTGCATCGTGAGCGTGACGTCCGAGTCAGCGAGCTGTTGGACTCCTCACCGTTCGCCAGCGGAATCGTGATTACCGCTAAGTGGCTCGCGCTTGTGCTCGTTGTCATCTCGCTTTTGGCAATCGCCACGGCGACGGCAGTGTTTATGCAGATCGTGAATGGCTACACCGCCATCGAGCCGATGGTTTACCTGGTTGGTGTGTTCGGCAATCTCGGCTGGGACATGTACGTGCTGGCTGCGGTGGCCGTATTTCTACAGGTGCTATCGCCGAATAAATTCATTGGCATGCTGCTTTTCATCGTTCTCTTTCTGGCCCTTCAGGTGCTATCCGGATTTGGCTTCGAACATCCTTTGTATTCGCTGGGAACACCGAATGCGCCGCACACTGACATGAATCAGTTCGGCCATTTTCTCGAGCCTCTGTTTACGATTGGCGCTTACTGGGGACTGTTCGCGATTCTGCTTCTCATCGGCGCGCATCTGTTTATGCAGCGTGGCATTCGAGCGAGTTGGCCGGATCGGCTGAAGATTGCTCGCGAGCGCTTTACTCCGGTCGTTGCCGGGATGGGAGCGTTGACCCTCGGAGCGTTCATCGCGCTTGGCGGTTGGATTTACTACAACACAAACATACTCAACGAGTATGTGACCTCGGATCAGCGTGAAGAGCGACAGGCCAACTACGAGAAAGCCTATAAGAAATACGAAGACGCGCTGCAGCCGCAGATGATCTCGGTCGATGCGGTTGTTGAGCTGTTTCCGGAAGAGCGCCGGATCGAGTCTCGTGCTAACGCTGTGATGGAGAACTCCTGGGCTGAACCAATCAGCGAGGTGATCGTGTCGATTGTTCCCGAGTTGACGGTCAACTCCGTCAGCATCGAGGGCGGCGAGCTCATTGAGGGTGTGGAGCGAGACGGCTTCTATCGCTACGCGATGTCACCACCCATGGCGCCAGGCGAGTTTCGCGATGTGAGCTGGGACCTTTCCTGGACGAATCCCGGATTCGTCGCTTCCGGTTCAAGCACGCGAATCGTCCACAACGGCACCTTCGTGAACAACACCGAAATCATGCCGATTGCGGGTTATGACGCTGGCCGAGAGCTGCAGGACAACAACACACGCCGGCAGTATGACCTCGGCCCGATAGAGCGAGCCCTGAAGGTTGATGACCCTAAGGGTTTGCGGGTTGCTCAGTTCGGCGTGAATCGTCGAACGGACTTCCGTGTCGTACTCAGTACCGTGGCTGGTCAGACTGCCATCTCGCCCGGCTATCTGAAGCGCGATTGGCAGGAAGACGGCAGGCACTACTTCGAATACGAAATGGATGAGCCCATCCTGGCCTTCTTCTCATTCCAATCAGCACGCTATGAAGTCGCTCGCGACACCTGGAATGATGTGGCGATCGAGGTGTACTACCACGCCGCGCACAGCACGAATGTCGATCGTATGATCGATGGCACGAAACGCTCACTGGATTACTTCACCAAAGCCTTCTCGCCGTATCAGTATCGACAGTTCCGAATCCAGGAATTTCCCCGCTACGAATCGTTTGCGCAGGCGTTTCCGAATACGATTCCCTTTTCTGAGGCCATCGGCTTTACGGCAGACCTGTCGGATGAAGAGGACATTGATTATGTTTTCTATGTCACCGCCCATGAACTCGCGCACCAGTGGTGGGCGCATCAGGTGATTGGTGCCAATGTGCAGGGCGGCACCATGATAGTTGAGACGTTGGCGCAGTACTCGGCGCTGATGGTCATGCAGGAGCGCTATGGCGCACAGAAAATGCGCAGGTTCATGCGCTATGAGCTTGATCGATACCTGTCTTCTCGAGGTGGCGAGTTGATCGAAGAGATGCCGCTCGCGCTCGTCGAGAACCAGCCATACATCCATTACCGAAAGGGGAGTGTGGTGATGTTCGCACTCGCGGATGCCATTGGTGAGGACAAGGTGAACCAGGCGCTCGCTACCTTCATCGACAAATATGCTTTCAAAGATGGCGGCCCGTATCCGACAGCGCTCGATCTGGTTGCGGAGTTTAGGGCAGTCGCGGGGCCAGAGCATGACCGGCTCATCACGGATATGTTCGAGAAGATCACACTGTTCGATCTGAAGGTGACAGAAGCATCTTTTGAGACGCGCGAGGACGGCAGGTTTGATGTGGATATGACCGTGGCTGTTGCTCAGGTGGAATCCGATGGCGAAGGGCAGGAAACGCCGATGGAGGCAGATATCACGCTAGATATTGCTGTCTTTGGGGAGCTCGACAGCGACTACGGCACCGACGATCTACCGCCACCACTGGTGCTGGAAAAGCACCGGCTAACGAGTGGTGAGCATCAGTTCAGCTTTGTCGTTGAGGAGAAGCCAGACCGAGCGGCGATTGATCCGTACGTGAAGATGATCGACCGTCGATCGGACGACAACCTCAAGTCACTCTAGCCCTTTGGTGGCGTTCTGAATGGAACGTCATCGATGAGTCGCAGCTATTGCTAGCTCTGGCTCAGAATGACTGCGACTTTCATTGTCGCGACGACTTGAGTAACGTTTTCCGCCTGTGTCCTGCGGAGCGCGCTATGAAAACGATCGACATCCCTCGGTTTGGTGAGTTGCTGGCCGAACATCTGGGCGGCGTGCCCCCTGAGGCATACCCTTATCTACTCTCTCAGTTAGAGCGCACTGCGGCGGATCGCTATCGCCAGTGGGCGGATGAGGTGCCAAGTCATCGAGAGGGGCTACTTCGGTGCGCGGCTAGCGAAGATGAGATTGCCGATCGCGTAGAGGCTTTGTTTCCCCCGTCCGATGAGCATCGCGGCCTTGTTGCAGAGATAATCCCGAAAGCCAAAGCGACGTACTACGCGGCGTTCGAGCCGTTCAATCCCGTTGAGCAGATGACGATTCAGGCCAACGCGGAACGGCAGGGCGCTAACGCCTGGCAAACGCTAAAAGCAGCGTACCCAGAGAAGTCTGCGGAGCTGGACCAACTCTCGCAGATTGAGCTGGCGAGTGCTGACTATCTGGATGCCGTGTTACCCGAGATGTCGTGAGATGCGAGTAGTAGCGACTCGCTGGCGAATCAAGTGTTGATCTGAACCAGCAGCTGATACCCCTCGCCCAGAACGCCTACGCTCGCGATGATTATTCCGAGCGTTCCGACTGCGCGATTGGCCACAAACTTCACAGCGACGAGCGTAACGCCCAAGGCGATCATTGCGACGCCGCTGACTGGTAGGTATATCCAGAAGAAAAAGGCGTCGTAGAGACTGCCAACCGAATCGAGTTGGATCTGATCGATAAGATTGAAGTGATGCATGGCTCGAGCCGAGAGAAGCAGTGTAGCCGCAATGGCGATCACGGCGACCAGTACAGTTAGCGTGTGGTAGATCAACGCTGGCATTGGAATATGTAACAGCGAATCACCGCCATGGAGCTTGTAGATGAGAGGGTGGTCTTCCTTGATTTGTGTTTTCGCCACTCCCCACATCTGAACCTGGCTTTCCAAGTAGGAGTTGATGCGAGATGTCAGTGCCGGGAAGCGAACTTCGATCGTCGCAAGCGTTAGCCCAATCAACTCGAGGGGCAGAGAGACGTATTGGAGAGAGGATGCAAGATCGTTGTTGAGTAGTTGCATTGCCTTTAGCTCCCGATGCGATCCAACGCCCACACATTTGTATCGACCGGTTTGGACAGTAGCAAGCCACCTCCTACGGAGACAAAGTGCTTGTGCAGTCGCTGCCGATACCACTTGGTGCTTCGCAATATCTGCTCCGCGTCGGTCCGGTCCGGATCACACTGATCCCAGTCCTCGAGTGTCGGGGCTGCGATGAAAGCGGCCCCGCGACTGATGTCTGCGATGTTCTTGATGGCCGAGTCGCAGTCGGCATTGGATAGATAGCTCAGCACGTCGTTGCAGACGACTAGATCGAACTCCGCTGCGGGTCGAAAATCCGCAACGCTGCTATTGATCCAGCCGTGTTTCTTGCACAGGTATTCGCTTACTTCTACCCCGGTGCAGGACGCGCGTGGAAACTCTTTCTGTAGCGCGTTGAGCAAACGCCCCAGGCCACAGCCAAGATCAACGATGCGTTTTACGGGCATTTCCAGATAGCGAAGGTAGCTGGCGATAAACGCAGCCTGGCGCTTCACTTGCGGCGCGGTCACGGCGCGGGTGGCCGGATTTCGATAGAAACGATCGTAGTAGGCCTTGTCGAATCGCTTTGGATCGCTGCTGCTGCCATTGCTGATTGGTTTTAGCGTGCTCACGTTGAAACGATGCCTTAGATAGTTGATGTAAGTGAACGCAGGTTTGCGATCGACGAGTCTACAAGCCTTCCGGCCTCATCGCCTTCGTCGTATGCTGGGAGCCGATATCCGCAGGAGGTTTCACCATGGCCGAAGCATCTCGCTCTGATGACGATGTGGTCGCTGCATTGCAGTCAGCGTTTGCCGCCAAAGACGTTCTCACCGGCGAAGACGTGACGGCTCGTGCGTCCGGCATCTGGCGTAAAGCACCGATCGTGGCCAAGGCGATTGTGCGGCCTCACGATACCGAAGGCGTCGCTAGGGCGATGCGTATCTGCCACGACTTTGATCAGGGCGTAGTCGCTCATGGTGGTTTGACCGGGTTGGTCGAGAGCGCGGTCGCAAGCCCGGATGATGTTGTGATCTCTCTGGAGCGACTGAACCAGATTGAAGAAGTAAACGCGCTCGACCGGACCATGGTAGTCGGCAGCGGCACGATTCTGCAGGTTGTTCAGGAAGCGGCAGAAGAGCAGGGCCTGGTTTTCCCGCTCGACCTAGGCGGGCGCGGCAGCTGTACGATCGGCGGCAACATTGCGACGAATGCCGGCGGCAATCGAGTGATTCGCTACGGCATGGCTCGCGACATGATTCTCGGCCTCGAGGCGGTGCTCGCGGACGGCACAGTCGTATCGTCGATGAATCGCATGATCAAGAACAACGCCGGCTACGATCTCAAACAGCTCTTCATCGGCACAGAAGGCACGCTGGGGATTGTGACAAAAGCTGTGCTCAGGCTGCGCGAGCTGCCCAAGACGATGCCGACGTTTTTCGTGGCTGTGGACGAATTCGACAAGCTGCCGTTGCTGCTCAAACACATGGATGCAGCGCTGGGCGGCACGTTGTCGGCGTTCGAGGTTATGTGGAACAACTTCTATCGCGTGGTGACCACTGAGCCGGCTAAACAACAGCCGCCGCTCGCTCAAGACTCTCCTTACTATGTGCTCATTGAAGCGATGGGCTCGGCGGACGCTGTCGTCGAAGCGGCCCTTGGTGATGCATACGAGGCAGACCTCGTGAGCGATGCGGTCATCGCGCAATCGGAAGGCCAACGTTTGGAGTTGTGGGCAATGCGCGATGATGTTGCGCAGTGCATGACGAGTGGCCCAACCATAACCTTTGATGTGAGCTTGCCTATCTCGGGTATGAAAGCTTATGTCCACGAAGTGAATGGCAGGTTGTCGGCTGAGTTTCCCCAGGGCGTTACGAACTACACGTTCGGCCACATGGGTGATGGCAACCTGCACTTTGTTGTGGTGCCCGGCGGCTACGACAAAACCATAAGGGCTCGGGTGGAGCGATGTATCTACGAGCCGCTCGCTGCGATCGGCGGCTCCGTGTCTGCGGAACACGGCGTTGGTCTTGAGAAGAAGCCTTATCTGTCCATCTCTCGAACGCAGACAGAGATTGCGCTCATGCGGTCGCTCAAGGCGGCACTAGACCCCAAAGGCCTGCTCAACCCAGGGAAAGTCTTCGATCTTACTTAAGCCAGTACTAGCTCTAGTCGGCGGTCGACGATGAATGACCTGCACCAACTGACGCTCGTGGATGCCGCAGCGGCTATTCGATCAGGCGATGCCGGAAGCGAGGTTCTCACCGCTGCCTGCCTTGCTCGAATCGAGCGCTACGAGCCGGAGTTGCATGCTTTTGCCCAGGTTCTGTCTGATGACGCGCTAGCTTGTGCTCATCGGCTAGACGAGGAGCGAGGGCGGGGCGCTATTCGAGGCCCGCTGCATGGCGTGCCCATCGCGATTAAAGACATTATCGACCTCGCCGGTACGGTTACCGCCGCAGGGACGACCGCCTACTCAGACAACATGGCCTCGACTTCCGCCACCGTGGTTGATCGTCTTGTTGCAGCTGGCGCGGTGGTTGTTGGTAAGACCCAGCTTACGGAGGGTGCCTACGGGCGGCATCATCCGCAGATACCGTCGCCGGTAAACCCCTGGCATCGCGAGTATTGGTCGGGCGTCTCGTCTTCCGGTTCCGGCGTCGCGGTTTCTTCAGGTCTCGTGTTTGCTGCGCTTGGCTCCGATACTGGAGGCAGCATTCGTTTTCCCAGTGCGGCTTGTGGCCTTGTCGGTCTAAAACCAACCTATGGGCGAGTATCGAGGGCCGGAGTGTTTCCGCTTGCCGAGACTCTGGATCACATAGGCCCGATGACGCGCAGTGTTGCGGA
>CAYGQC010000196.1:0-6512 GCA_964351875.1 uncultured Pseudomonadales bacterium | reverse complement strand
ATCCAGCATGCGCGGGTCTGATGATTCGGTGATACCGAGCCGCGTCTGATAGATAAGCGCCTGCGCGCTCGCCTTGTTGCCCCAGTCTCGGGCGGCCTTCGTCAGAAACGAGGAGCCGTAGTTAATCTGTATCACCCCGCCATTGTTTGCCAGCGCCGTCACCATCTCATCCGGCATATTGCGCTGCCAGCCGGGTGTGAAGTGTCGCAGGCTCGAATGCGAGGCAATGACCGGCACCGCCGACAGTTCGAGCACCTGCCAGGCCGCTTTGTCCGAGAGGTGGGAGATATCGACCATGACTCCGAGACGGTTCATGTGGCCGATGAGTTCCTTGCCAAACGGCGACAGGCCCTGCCAGCGCTCGTTGACGTCATAGGACGAATCGGAAATGTGATTGGATTTCGAGTGCGCGAGCGTGATGTAGCGGATGCCGCGATCAAAGTAACGTTTCAGCTCATCAACGCTACCTGCGACCGGGCCGCCATTCTCCATACCGAGAGGAAATGCGATGCGGCCTGCCGCCTTGAGCCGGTCGACATCGTCTGCGCACCAGGCCAGGCCAAACTTGTCCGGGGAAGACTCAACCAGGCCCTCGACGAGATCAATCAGCTCATCCGCAACCTTGGCGGCTTCTCCAGCGGCATCCCGGCCGGCCGGAACGTAGATCGACATAAACAACGCATCCAGCCCACCGCTGGCCGCTCGAGGATAATCAAAATCACCAGATTCGGTTGCGACGCTGACGTCCTCAAACTTTCGATAAAGCCTGTAGGGCACGTCGATATGGGTGTCTACGATAAGAGCACGATGTGCGAGCTCGTCGGCCGATTCCGAACCCGTCGTCGCGCAACCCGCTGCCACGACGGCGGTCAGCACTAGCAATATCGAACTGATGACACGGGGCGTTGTACTCACATACCTCATGCCTGCGTACCTACCATTGCTTGCGCCTGCTCAGCTGACAGACAGTTAATCAGGAGTTGATGTTCGAGACCCGCGTCTCGATGCACATGAATCTCCTGGTAGGCAGCGCTCGCCGTCATCCCGGCGAATGATGCTATGGAGGGGTATTCGACGATCGCCACCTGGTCCCATTGCAACTCACCATCGCCGATCACCAGTGTGTTCGCAGCACCACCCCACACGACTCGACCACCAAGCTGGGAGATGAGCTTGCCGACTTCAGCGCCGTACAGGGCGTAGGCCTGGGCTCCAGTGAGGTCGGTGTCTCGGCCATCCGCGTACTCGGCGGTGTCTCGAAACTTGAGCAGGTTCAACATGAAAATCGAACCATCGGGTGCGCGCTCAGCAAACGTTCGTTGCTGATCCGGCGTCGGTGCGGTCGCCATAGTTACTCCTTGATCGCCAGTGAATCGTGTCGAAAAATCAGCTCGATTGCGGCTTGGTCTTCATCAGTTTGAACAGCAAGCCGCCGATAGCGCCGGCCGCACCCTGGGCGAGCAAGCCGCCGACAGTGCGGGTACTTGGGATTGCCGCAATCTCAAATACGGCGTTCAGTATCAGCATCAGCACAATCATTGCCGTGAAGCCCGCCAACGCGTAACCCAACGTGGTGATGCTAGGCACGCGCGCAACGATGAAGCTGGCGACGGCAAACCCCACCAGCAGCGCGACCCCAGCCAGCGGCAGATAGCTCATCAGCATTCCCGTGACTGCTTGCATGTAGGCGTCGAGGCGCACCGTCATGGTGATGTCCATGCCTTGGCTGGCGAGCCAACTCAAATGCGGTGCTGCGCTCGCAGTGGTGCCGATGATGTGTGTCGCCAGCAGCGCGCAAACGAAAGCCCAAAGCGTTCTCATGGTGTTTCCTCGTGCCCGGCGGTCTGCGGGCTGAACGCCAATAATGCCATTCATCGCGACGCCGGGGCCATGTCCCTGAGCAATGCGCTGCCAGGAACCTCCTCACAAGCACTTCGGCCTTCAGAGTGTGCATAATCCACGCCTACCGTCGCCAACGACTCCAGCGAGAAGTGTTATGCCCGCATGCCCCATCCGCGCCGCGCTCCCTAGCAGCCGTACGCGCTCTACCACCCGATTCGCAGGCATTCGCCGGCTAGCAGCTCTTGCCCTCACGCTCATCATTTGCCAACCGGCAATCAGTGCTGGCTTTGAAGAAACGATCATCGCCGACGGCTTGGACATGCCTTGGAGCGTGGCATTTCTACCGAACGACGAACTGCTTGTCACCGAGTTGGGTGGCAGCCTGCGCTCGATACAAAGCGGCAACGTAAGCGAGCCGATAACCGGCGTACCGCCTGTGTACCGCAAAAGCCAGGGTGGCCTTTTCGATGTGCTCCCCCATCCGGACTTCGCCAACAACCGACTGATCTACTTGTCGTTTGCCCACGGCACGCCCGACGCCAACGCAACCCGCATCGTGCGGGGCCGGTATGAAAACGGCACTCTCAACGACGTTGAAGTGATCTATACCATCGCTAAAACCAAAGACACACCCGTTCACTACGGCGGCCGGATGGCGTGGCTAGCCGACGGCACGCTGCTGATGACCACCGGGGATGGTTTTGACTACCGCGAAGAAGCCCAGAACACGGCGAATGCCCTGGGCAGCATCATCCGTATCAATGCTGACGGATCCATCCCGAACGACAACCCTCTTCTGACCGACAGCAAAGCCGCGCCGGAAATCTACAGCTACGGCCATCGCAATGCCCAGGGCATCGCGGTCCGTGCTGATGGCACGATCTTCATGCACGAGCACGGCCCACTGGGTGGCGACGAACTGAATCGAGTGATTGCTGGCAAGAACTACGGCTGGCCGCTTACGACCCATGGCCTGGATTACAACGGCGGTTACGTCTCGCCATTCGAGAGCGCTCCAGGCGTTGTCAGACCACTGTGGACCTGGGTGCCGTCAATAGCGCCCGCCGGCCTCGCGTTAGTCACTGGCCAGGCCTTCCCCGAGTGGCGCGGCAACCTGCTGGTTGCGGCGCTTGTCGATGGTGACGTTAAACGCCTGGAAATGGACGGGGACGAGGTCATCGGAGAGCACTCCATGTTTGCGGACCTGGGTGAACGCGTCCGCGACGTTCGCGTCGCCCCGGACGGCACGATCTACGTTCTTACCGACAGCGAATCCGGCAGAATCGTGCGCATCACACCATCGGCAAACTAACCGGCGGCGTCCACCGCGTTGTTCGACCCATCGAGGGGAAAGCCGAAGCGCTTGAGAAAGCGCTGTTCGAGATCTGTGATATCAGTGTCACGACTCTGACGTAGACACTTGGCCTGCCTCAGCATGTTGCCGTTGATGCCATCACTCGCTGAGCTGCCGTCCGGCCGAACGTTGCCGCTGGCCTGTATGCAGAAGTTCTGTGGGCGTTGAGCCCGGCCAATGAACAGCCTGGATGCGATCACGTTGTTGCGGATATCCAGCGGCTCGCCGTGCTTCTGCAGCGCAATGGCTACCGGCCCGTTGAATCGATTGCCGAGTACCACCGCGCCGTTACCGTCTTCGACGCGGATTCCAATAGGGTCATCCGTGACGGAGTCGATCAGCCACGCATTCAGCGAATCGCCGTCGGAACCGAAAATCACTGCACTGCCATCGCTACCTGATTCGAAGCCTTCGCCGCTCGGGCCGTGCCCAGTGGAGCGCATGCCGGTTAACACGGCGCCATCGACATACTTCAGATCCAGGCAATTCTCCCGATTGCCTGTGCAGGTCATCCCGCCGACGAAGATATCGCGCACTCGAGGTTTCTGTGGGTTACGGCAGCCGTGCGCCGCCTGAAAACCATCGCCGCTGTTGCCACCGGTTTCGACGTCTCGGATGACAACCATTTCCGAGCCACAGGTGACAAAGAAACCGTGCCGATCCTGCTCGTGGTGCCAATGGTCACGTGCCGAAGAATTGCTGATATGTATGTCTTTGCCGCGAATGACAAAACCATTCTTGTTGATGTTCGAGGTGTGAACGTTGTCGACGGCGATGTGATCACCGTCGATACGAACTCGGCCGTTGGGAAACTGGCAATCGATCAGCACCACATAGCTACCAGACAAACGTAGCGTGCCATCGCTACCCAGTCGAACGTCACTGCCACCACAACTTACGACATAGGGGTTCGCGGCTGTTCCCCTGCCTTCGATCTCAGGCTGGCCGGTGTACACAAGATCGATGTCTCGTTGCTGCGTCCACGCAGGCGCAGCAGGCATGCCGCGATAGGCAGCAATAGCACTCCTGTTCGCGACCGTTCCCTTGTCGTCTGCGGCCTCAGCTCGAGGCGCAGCCGCTGACTGGTCTCGCTCCGGCGCTTGCGCGACGACCGATTCGGGCAGCGCGCAGGCGACAACCAGTATCGCTAGCACAAACAATGACGACTTCTTGATCACAGGTGACTCTCGACAGTTGAAAACGACAACAGGATTCTGAGGGGCCGTAGCTTGGCGAGCCGTAGGCTAGATCGGCTGTTCGCTGCCAGCCGCAACGACAACGCCCTCCGTAATCAGAGCTTCGATGGCATCATCGGCAAAGCCGAACTCGGCCAACACTTCCCTGGATTGTGCGCCGATGTCTGGCGCCCGGCTTGGCGGCTTTTTGGCTTCGCCCTCGATCTGAATCGGGCTGCCAACCGTAAGATCGTAGTCACCAACATCATCGCCAGTCCGAATGATCACCTCATTGGCGAGCATTTGCGGATCGGTGAGTACTTCGGCCATCGGTTGAACATAGGAGAATGTCACGCCGTGTTCATCCATTGCCGCCATGGTGACATCGAGGGGTTGAGAGCCAATCGCGTTCGCAAAACCCTCTCGGACGGCATCTCGGTTGCGCAATATCGAGCGAGCATCTGTAAAGCGCTCATCCTCCGCCCAGTCTTCAAGGCCCAACGCTCGCAGAAGCCCCGGCCACTCTTTGCTGATGTTGATGACAGCAAGAACCACAAAGCGCTTGTCCGAAGACTCGTAGGTGTAGGTAAAAGGGTTACCCCAACCGTGTTCCTGCCGGTACTCACCGGCATTTGTGCCGGCGACAACACCCTGCAGAGCCATGCCGTTGGCCCAGACACCGTTAGCGACAAGGGAGGTCGACACACGGCAGCCATCGCCTGTTTTCTCGCGTCGGTAAAGCCCTGCCATGATGGCGCCAAACACGCTCATTGCACTCGCGTGATCACCTTGACCGGGGGCCATCGCGATCGGCGTCTGTCCGGGATCACGAACAAACTCCATAAGTCCGGTGCGCGCCCACCAGCCGGTGACATCGAAGGCTTTGCGATGCGCATCCGGCCCCTCGCTGCCGTACCCCGTCATTTGCGCAAAGATGATTCTGGGATTGATCGCTCGAACCGAGTCATAGTCCAAACCAAAGCCTTTCAGCTGGTCATCAAGAAAGTTAACGACGAGCACATCGGCGGACTCGATAAGCTTATGGACAACCTTTTGACCCGCGTCGCTGCGCAGATCCAAGCCGACGCTGCGCTTGTTGCGAGAGGTGAGCAGCCAGTGATAGGGCACCGGATAACGCCCTACTAACGTGCGATAGCCGTCACCCTGGGGCGGCTCGATCTTGATGACGTTGGCGCCGTAGTCCGCCATCACAGTGGCGGCTCCTGGCCCCGCCAGAAAAGAGGCCGCATCGATCACGGTGAGATGTTCCAGCATGTACGCCATTGCTTCGCCCCTCGACGACTTCTCCATCAGGCTTCATCCTACGAGATCACAACCCCATCCGGCCATAACCATGAACCGCGTTCTACTCGTCCATACCGCTGCCAGCCAGCAGGTTGCCTACGAAGACGAGGCAACGGTCTATCGCAAGACGCTACGCTGCGACCACCACGTTGAAAGCGGTTGGCTGGCACGGGCACGCGAGTGTGGCCTTGATGATCCTTCGTTGCGCACCGACATCACGTCCTTCATCGCCAACAATCTCGACGAGTTCGATTTGATCGTATGCACCTGTTCCACCCTTGGCCCGATCTTCGACGCCGTTCACAGCAACAACGTTGTTCGGGCAGATCGGGCACTGATGAAAAGGGCTGCCGACGTGCGCGGCTGCATTGCCCTCGCCTACTGCCTGGACAGCACGGCAAAGCCCAGCCTGGATCTTTTGAACGAATGTCTGGCCGAACAAGGCAGCAACGCCGACGTGTTAACCATTCACTGTGAGAACGCGTGGCCGCACTTCGAAACCGGAGCGCTCGAGGATTACGCGGCTGCTATCGAGCGCTGCGTCCTTGCCCGAGTGACAGAGGCCAAGGGGGTTGGTTGTGTGATTTTAGCGCAGGGATCTATGGCTGCGGCTTCACCCGCCTTGGAGAAATCGCTGAATATCCCGGTGCTATGCGCGCCACCGATCGCTCTGGCATGGCTGGCTCACCAGCCGAGTTCAGGCTGAAGCGGCTTCCGAAGGCCAGAGCCGCGTGTCCTGCAAACGATCGATAACCTCATCCATCGGCGGCATTTCATCGGCAAGGGACGCGCACAGATTAAATCCGGCCAGCGGCTCGGGCTGACGCTGCCTGAAC
>CAYGQC010000195.1:0-6551 GCA_964351875.1 uncultured Pseudomonadales bacterium | reverse complement strand
GCAAAGCGATCAAACCAGCTCATCTGGGGTTCGAGGTCTGAAACGAAAAAACCGGGAAAGGCACTCACCCTTCCCGGTTTTTGAGAGCGTGGCGCTCCAGCTGGAGAGCCACGCCAGGTTAGCTATTCGCTAGCGAAAAGAGGCTTGGAACTCAACGCCATACGTGGCGCCTTCGTTGTACCAGGCTCGTGTCGTCAAACCACCGATACGGCCAACTTTACGCTCGCGCTCATCGGTAATGTTACGACCAAAGGCAGTGACCCGATATTTCTCATCGGCCCACGAATAGCTAACCGTCGCACTCAAGTCGTCTAGCGAGTCCAGAGAACCCAGAGGATCGTTGTTCGCAATCATCTCGACCTCATCGCGGAAGCGATAGGACAACATGCCCTGAAGATCACCTGGACCAACGGGAATCGTGTAGGTGGTCGTCAGACCAAGAGTATTCTCCGGCGTGTTACGAGACTCAAGTCCAGAGTTATCGGTAATGATGCCATCGCCGTTGATGTCCGCCAGGTAGTTATCGTACTCAGCATCGATGTAGCCGTACGTCGCTCGCACGAACCACGCCGGCGTGATTTGGAACTGTGCTTCCAGCTCAACGCCGAACATCTCAAGCACGGATGCGTTTCGCACGACCGTCGCTACGTTGGTTAGATCGACAGGTACGAGGATTGATTCCTGCTTGTCTTTGTACTCACTGAGGAAAACAGCCGTGTTGAAGATCAACCGACCGTCCATAAGCGTGCTCTTCATGCCCAATTCCCAGTTTTCGACAAACTCCGGATCGTACGTTGGCGACAGATTGTAGTTCGCCTGTCGGCCAAAGAAGCCGCCACTCTTAAAGCCTTCGCTGTACGAACCGAAGAACATCAGGTCATCGGTGGGCTGGAATCGAACGCCAAAAGATGGGGTAACTTCCGTCCATTTATCGTTGTAAGGCTGAGGGTCGAGCAGCGCTGGGATCGGATCGCCCGCCGCGGGATCGTAGTAAACACCGCCGTTGCCACCAACAAAGTCTTTCTCTTCCTCTGTCCACCGGAATCCAGCTGTAACAGTCCACGCCTCATTGATGTGGTAGTCGCCCGAGAAGAACAGCGCTTTGGACTTCGTCTGCTGCGACTGCCCGTTACTGCTTGAAGACGTCGCCGTGAGCGTTTGCGGAATTCCGCCGATGCGCGACAGTTGGTAGAACAGATCTGTCACGTCCCATCTCTGGGTGTAATCCACGTCCCAGTAGTAGAGGCCAGCAACAAACTCAACGCGATCAGAGAACTGTGAGGTTACGCGAAGCTCGTGGCTCTGCTGCTCCCAGTCGTTGAAGAAACGCATACGAAGCAGATCAACCGGCGCGCCATCGAAGTGCTGCATGTTGTTCTCATCCATTTCTCGACTGGTAGCGATGTAGGTGAGCAGGAAGCTCTCGAAGTCATAGTTCGCGGTCAGAATGAACGTGTCGTAGTCGTTGTCGCTATCATTGCGGCCATTCGCAGAGTTCCTGTCGGGGCCATCGTTCGAGCTGCTTGCGCATCCAATAACGCCGAATATGCCTTCGAGCGTACAAGCTAGCTCACCCGGCTGATTCAAGTTTGAATACGCGCCCTGATCGCTTTGATCCTTAAACTTCTCGTAGTGAAATTTCAGATCAAAATTTTCAGTAGGTTCCCACAACGTGGTGAATCCAAAATTCGTGATGTCGTCACCACCCACATCATCGCGCAGTGTTGTGTTGTAGGTGAAACCATCGCTCTGGATGCTCGCGCCGAACAGTTTGATACCGAGTTGCTCTGAGATGATCGGCAGGTTTACGACCGCCTTGAGGTCTTCACGACCATTTTCACCAAGAGTTACGTTGACGTCAGCACCGAATTCCATAGTCACTGGACCGCGGATCACGTTGATCAGACCGCCGGTCGTGTTCTTACCGAACAGGGTGCCCTGAGGACCACGAAGTACTTCGATTCGCTCGATGTCGAAGTTCTGCAAGAGCACGCCACTCGAGGTACCGAGGAACATACCGTCCATCATCACGCCAATGGCAGGGTCGAAGCTCTTGTCCGACTCGGACGAGGACACGCCGCGGATACTGATGGCCGCGCCGCTGGCGATGCCAGGCGTTCGGCGGATGTAGATGTTCGGTGCGAAGTTCTGCACGTCCTCAAGACGACGAACGTTGGATTGCTTGAGCTCTTTGCCAATCGCGGTCACAGAAACCGGAACGTCCTGAATGGACTCCGATCGCTTTCGCGCGGTTACGACAATCTCTTCGACGCCGAGACCTTGGTCGTCGGCTATCGCGATCGGGCTCTGCATTGCGCAGGTTGCCGCCAGCGCCATAGACAGCAACGCAGTGGTGCTTCCCTTAGCGATGGACGGTGATTTCTTGAATCCAGCCATCAGGCTCCCCTCCTCATTGATAAATTGACCTGCGCAGCCACAAACGTGAAACGGCGCAGATAACTCTCCGCCGCGCAAACTATCCACATCGAGAATGCTTCGCAACAATTTCGCAACATTTACCGGAATGCATTGCAAAGCACTCACATTAAGTTACCATTTTGGCAACTTCTCGCCATTTGTGACCAATTTGGTAATGAGCAGCTTCGAACCCGAAAAACTGCGGATCCTGAGAAAAGCCAAACAGATCACCGCTGCCGAGCTCGCGCGTCGTATGAATACGAGCCCGGCCCAGATTCATCGCCTTGAGAAAGGCCTTCGTCGGCTCACGGTTGACGCATTGATCAGCTATTGCGATGCGCTCGACATCAATCTCGGAAGCTTGTTCGCCAGCAACGTCTGGGTACCCGTTACCGGTGTTATCGACTCAGACTTCGAAGTACATCCACTAACGCCCCACAACGACAACCGAACGCTAGCGCCACTGTTGACCCCGGAACGAGGCACCATCGCAGCGTTGCGCTGGGCCGCGAGTCGACGCTTCCAGCCGATGCGAGATCACATCGTGTTCTACGAACGCAAGAACGAGTCCGATCTGGAGATTCCCTGGAACAAGCGCTGCCTGGTGGAGCGTGAGGGCGGTAGCCAATGCCTAGGCTTCCCTATCCGGACAGAAGACAACGCACACATCGATTTCGGCAGCGGTCCGGTAGAGTTCGATGTCAGCATCAGACAAGCATGGCCGGTAATCGCGGTGATGCCGCCGTTTGCGATCGAGCAACTGCAGATCCCGTAGATTAGTCGCCAGCTCAACCGAGCCCAACTTCACAGGACTCGCGCAAGCACACGGTCGCTGCTATCTAAACAAACCCTTCAGCCAGCTCGACAACTTGATGAAGGGAAGCATCAACGGCAGAACCTTCAGTAGCTTCTCAATCTCCCAATCAACAAGCGCTGAATCCAGACGGGAATAGAACTTGTGGAACAACGCCTGCGCTCGCTCCGATGAGCGATCCACACTCTCAATGCTCATGGAGAACATCACGAGGATGACAACCAGGTTGGTCTTGTAGGCATTGATGAACGCCTTGTAGCTATACCCCGTGACGCCGTGCTCGATAAGTTTGTCGTGGTAGAGCTTGAGTAGCTCCTGCTCCGTTTCTTTGCGATCCGCGATTGAGATGCTCTGCGCCATCCAGCGAGCGATGTCGTTTATCGGATCACCCTTGCCCGCCAGCTGCCAATCCAGCACGCAGAACTCACCGCCATCGGGCCCTGCCCGAACAATGTTGTCTGAACGAAGGTCTCCGTGGGCCAGGGAGAACGGGTACGGCGGCGCAGGGTCCATGCGAAACAGCGGCGGCAACAGTGGCATCAACCGCTTCATCTCCGGGTAAGCATCAAAACTGCCATCGGCCTCAACTCGCGCCATGTTCTCTTGCAGCAGCGCAAGGCCATCTTCCATGGGCGTTTCGTTAATCAGCCACTTTGCCCAGTCATAGTCATCGAGGCGATTATCGTTCCACCATTTTGCATGCAGCTTGGCAAAGTTCTCGATCACCATGCGGGACGTCTCACGGCTGGTACCAGCCACCTGGTCACTGACCACCCCGGGGGCCATGTCTTCCAAGAGCATCACAAACTGCTGGCTCTTCTCGTCAAAATCGCTGTAGTAACAAATCGGCACCCGAATTCCGACGTCCTGCCCGATATCACGGTAGAAGCCGATCTCGCGTCGATACAGGTTCTGATCCCGCGCCATCTCGCGAGTATCGGCCCGCGCCGCGGCGAACTTGGCGATAAGACTCGAGGGTGCGGATGGATGTGCACCGGTGTAGTCGAGCTGAACTCGAGCAAGCTGGCCCATAAAGCCCTCGCCGACTCCGATCACCGTCAGCTCGAAGCCAGAGAGAACGGCATCGCCGAGCGCAGGTGCCAGCGCCTGCCGAAGCCATTCGGTCGTGAGCTCATCGCTTCCGCTTAGCATGGCGACCTCAGGCTTGCGAACCTCCTGAGCATTTTGCTTACGGCCAATCGTTCCGCGCAGTTCTTCTGGCAGGTGATCGTGAAAGTTGAGCACAGACAGTTCTGGCTTCACAGAATCCGCTGCAAACGTAATCTCAGTCACCGCGGAGTTGTGCATCAGATACTGATGACCGAACGCAGGCGCCGTATCCATAAGGCGCGCCAACAGATGCGCAATCGCCGCGCCGTGGCTGACAAAGATGATGTTCTCATCCGGATGGCGCGCTCGAACGTCTTCCAGAACGGTCGCCATCCTGTCCGCAAGCTGTCTCGGCGATTCGCCGTTGTGACCGCGAAAGTCATCATCGGCGATCGAGCGCTGGGCAAAACCAAACTCACCAAGTTCAGCGTACGTCACACCTTCCCAATCACCGAGAAAGCCTTCGACCAGATCGTCGTGGGTATCGATCGGCAGATCCAACGCATCGGCGATCTGCTCTGCGGTGTGTCGAGCACGCGACAAGGGGCTCGCGTAGATTCTGTGGTACTGCGTTTGCCAACCCTTCAGCATTTCGGCTGTGGATTTCGCCTGAGCGATGCCACGATCATTCAGCGGCGATTCGGAGCGCCCATGAGCTATCTGCTCAAGGTTGCCAACCGTCTCACCATGCCGCACAAACAGAAACTGTTGCTTGTTAGCCACACGCCCCTCCCAAGGCAGATCGAAATGATCCGAGCGGGTAAAGCTACCGTGTTTTCGACGAATAGACTAACTGGTGCCAGTGCTGCGCAGTTAAACGTGCCAATAAGGGCCGCCAAAACTGGGAAGGTTCCCAACGGTATGCTATTGGCCAGTCTGCCATTGGAAGGCATCCTGACCTTGTGCGTTGTGACGGTCAGTTGTGAGCGACCAACTTCGGCAAGTAGGTGGATGCCCTCGCCTTGTACACTCCGAGCCGATGAGACCCTAACGAAGCTTAAGTTCCGTTATCCTGTTTGCTCAACTAGATGGAGAGAAAGTATGTCTCTAACCGGCCAATGTCTTTGCGGCGCTGTCACTTACGAAATCGACAACGCGCCGTCAACGGCAGGCATCTGCCACTGCAAGAACTGCCAGCGCCAGGCGGGCTCCGCCTACTCAACGCTCGCCGTCGTGCCCGCCGCTGAATTTCGCTTCACGAAAGGCGAGCCGAAGCTCTACATGGACGGTGATACAGACAGTGGCAACGCCGTAGAGCGTCATTTCTGCGGCAACTGCGGTTCGCCAATATATTCGGCCCTCGACTCAATGCCCGGCATCAAAATCCTAAAAACGGGCACGCTGGATGACACCTCCACTTTTAAGCCGCAATTCCAAGCCTGGTGCGATAGCAAACAGGATTGGGTGCAACTCGAAGACGGAGTGCCTGCTATGGCCAAGGGCAGCTAGGCGCAGAGTTCCCGGCACGAGCCAGCCAGCCTAAGCAGGCACGCCGTTTTCAAACACGTTTATAGCCTTGTTGAACGGAGCGTCGCGGTGTGAATCGTAGCCCGATGACACACCCGCTCCGTCTGCCCAAAGGACTGAAGCGTGGTCATACGGCAATTGCTCCCGCACTTGGTTCTGGTCAGCAGACCCTAACGCCGCGAATCTCTCTCGCAGCATTTCGAGGCAATAGACGCGATAGCGCGAAACCGGAAGTCGAGAATAGTTGCAGCCTTGAATCGTCATGGAAAACGTCTTCGCGCCTTTCTCATAGGCCTCGGCATTCGCTTCGAGCTGACCGAGGTGTGTCTCACAAACTTCCTGCAGCAACGCGGCTAAATCACTCGGCACTGCGGAGACAAAGCCACCGCTCTGCTCCGCGGCTCTCGCGTTCCACATCCTGCCTAACCATTCAAACACTCGCGGAGCCGTATCGCGCATGATTTCCGCGGGTGTCGGATCCTGACCGAAGTGTCGTAGCATCGGCCCCATCAATCCGAAGTCAGCGATTGAAGGCACGTCACCCAACAGAAATGGCCGGTTCTCGAGGCTGTCACTCATCAGTTCGAGGATCCGGTGATAGCCGCCCTCAATATGATCGCGAGTTTGGCTCGTCACTCCGTCGTTCAAGACAAAGCCAGTGAGCTGGCGCTTCTTGATCATCCTCACTCGGAGAAACCTGGGCGCTTTGAGGTGGCCGGTTAACTCATCGGCAAGAATTCGG
>CAYGQC010000194.1:0-6564 GCA_964351875.1 uncultured Pseudomonadales bacterium | reverse complement strand
GCGTCACGACTCTTTAAAGCTCCGGCTATCGCCTACGCAGCGTCACGACGTTACTCCCTGCTGGTCGTCCCGTCGGTGCGGAGCGCTGCGCAGTCAACGCCACCTCCCAGGTCAGCATCATCGAACCTCGATGCAGAAAACCGCGGCAACCCACCGCGTTCTCAGTACGAAACAATGCAACAGACAGCAAGTGTCCATCATCGCTGGTAGCGCTCACGAGATGAGGCACGCTGTCGAACTTGCCAAAACCGGAAAGGCTCGCGCCGCCGTAGGAAAACTGCACTTCGTACAAACCCTGCTCATCCGCGGCAACACGGCCCGACAACGCAAGCCGATCGCCCTCACCGATGCAGAGATCGCCGGTGATCGTCACACCGTCGTGATCGCTGACGACGCGCAGATCTGCCACCAGCGCAGCACCCAGCGCCTGGCCTTCCGCAACCAGTGATCCCCGCCCTTTCCAATCACCATCACCCAGCAGCATCAGTGAAGCGCCACGGGAGAGGCGACCGGGTCGATGCAACGCCCACCTTTGTTGCGGGCATTGCTGACATAACTCGACACAGGCAAAGCCTCCAAGGCCATCGGTAAGTGAGGGTCAAAGAGCGCTTGCAGCTCCTGTTTTGACGCATTGTTGTCCAGCCAGAGCTGAGCTTCGCCCAGCGACAGCATCACCGGCTGACGATGATGCACCAGCGTCATCGCCTGGGTTGCGGCCGTGGTCACAATGGTGAAGCTCTCGATCACCTGATTGTCGATCTTTGATTGCCAGCGATCCCAGACGCCGGCCAGCAGTAGCCCACCGTGTTCGCTCGGATGAATGTAATAAGGCAATTTGCTGCCCGCGCTGCGCGCCCATTCGTAGAAACCACTGACGGGCACGACGCACCGACGCTTGTCGAAGGCAGTTCGAAACGCAGGGCTCGAGTGGAGTGTCTCGGACTTCGCGTTGAACATAGAGTAACGAGTCGTCGGCTCCTTAGCCCAATGCGGGGTCAACCACCAACGCATCGGAGCCAGCTCGGGCACGCCATCCTCCCCCAGCCTAATTACCGTCACCGTGGCCGTTGGCGCGATGTTCTGATCGAACGGGCCAGGGTGCGGCATTCCCACGAGCTCCATCAGGAGCGCGGACAAAGGATCGTCGGTTACGTTCAGGCGGCCGCACATGGTTACGCGTGCTTGCCGACAGACCAACCCAGACCGGCGAGGTTGTCCGAAAAATCCAGGGGCGCTGACTCGAGCGTCGTCGCCATCGTGTCGTTCCAGCGGTTCAGAAAGCCAAACAGGGAAATCACACCGACGATCTGAACGATCTGACGGTCGTTGAAGTGTTGTCGAAGGCTCTCAAAGTGTTCGGGCGTACTGCCGTTTGGTACTTCGCCCGCCGCAAATGACAGATCCAACACCGCGCGCTCCACGTCGCTGAAATGCTCAGATTCACGATAGCTTAGGAGCGAATCGAGCTTCTCCTGGCTCACTCCGAACTTGACGGCGTTGTGACCCGTGTGCGCCTGGCAATATCGGCAGCCTGCGGAAACCGAAGACGACAGGGCGATGAGCTGCACCAGAGCCGGCGGCAGATTCTGATCCGCACCATCGGGCTCCGGAATGATCGGCGCGAGCTGCTGAGTCAGCGCTTTCAGATCCGCGCCGAAAACCGCGCTGGAGAACATTGAGAATCCCAGCATAAGCTGCGGCATGTGCGCCATGGTGAGTGTGCTGTTTGGGACAAACCCCATGAATGCTTCTATGCCCGCAAGCGCCGGCGCGAGGCTTGCCAGTTCACTTTGGTCGACCGGACTAACATTGGCCATACCTCTCCCCTTGGCCTGCTGGCCGGTTTCACAAGCGGCCATAATTGCGCGTGTGATCGCGGCAAGCAAACTGGCAGGGATGAAGATGCCCGACGCTGTTGTGTTTTGGCCTCAGGTGAACAATCCTGCCGCGCTCTGACAAACACTATGGAGTGCCGGGATTGCGTAGATACAGCGCGTCCTCGCCGAGCTATGCAGCAACAGGCGTCATCAGACTTCTCAAATGCACGGCCCTCGACCATGAGAACCACCACGGTGACCTGCGCCCTGTTCGCGATCGCCACCCTAATATCAAGTTGCAGCGTCACTCCAGGCGTAACAAACACAACGGATCGCAAGGAAGCCAATATGGCCCGCACACCAGGCCTCACCCCGCCCGTCGCAGAACGTCGCGACTACAGCGCCGAGTACCACGGACTCACGCTCAGCGATCCGTATCACTGGTTGAAGGATGAAAGCTACCCAACCATCGATGACAAGGACGTGCTGGCGTACGTCAACGCCGAGAACGACTACTTCAATGCCGTCATGGCGAGTGAACAGGGAATCATCGAAGAGCTGTTTGAGGAGTTGAAGGCGCGGCAACCGCAGAACGACGCGTCCGTGCCCTACAAAAAGGATGGCTACTGGTATCGCTGGCGCTTCGAAGAAGGCGCGCAGTACCGGATCTGGGAGCGCTCGGCGGATCCGCAAAGCGATGCCTGGCAAACGCTGTTGGATGAAAACACCCTTGCCGCGGGGCACGACTTTTTCTCTCTTGGCGAACTCAGCGTCAGTCCGTCGGGCAATCTGCTCGCGTATCTCACCGACACCAGCGGCGGCGAGCGCTACACACTGGCTATTAAAGATCTGCGAACAGGCACTCTGCTACCCGACACCACCGATAACTTGTCGAGCACCCTCGAGTGGAGCGCCACAGACGAGTCGCTCTATCTCGTCAAGCTCGCCAAAGAATGGCGGCCATTTCAGCTCTTCGAGTACCAAATCGGATCCGGGCTCTCGGAGCCTCTGTTCACGGAACAGGACACAGGCTTCTTCCTGGGTATCGACAAGACGTCGAGTGATCGTTACCTGATCGTCGGCAGCAGCGACCATGTCACTGGCGATGTTCGGGTACTGGATTTGAGCGCTCCTGAGAACGGTTTTGAGCAGGTCGCCGAGCGAGTCACCAATCGGGAAGTGGAGCTGGATCACCGCGGCGACCGCTTCTATCTGCGCACCAACGACACGCACGCCAATTTCCGTCTGGCGAGCGTCGCGTCAGACCAGTTGGCCAGTGAGAACTGGACGACCATCGTCGAAGGCAGCATTGATCAGTATCTGACGTCACTGGCTTGCTTCGAATCGTTCCTCGCCGTCAGCATGCGCATCGACGGGCTCGATCAGATCCGGCTGATGCCATATCCCGGTGACAGCAAGGCCGGTGTAGACGACCACATGATTCGCTGGCCGGAAGCAAGCTATTCCGCGGGTCTGGGGGTCAATGCCGAGTTCGACACCGATACTCTGCGCCTCAGCTATGAGTCCATGGTCACTCCCGCCACCGTGTTCGACTATGACCTGAGCACACGCGCCCTCGCGTCTCGCAAAGTCCAGGAGATTCCGAGCGGCTACGACGCCAGCGCCTATCGAACGACCCGCGCTCAGGCTACGGCTCGTGACGGCGTATCTGTTCCCGTTTCGCTCGTCTACAAGTCCGATACCAAACTCGATGGCAGCGCGCCGCTGTACCTCTACGGGTATGGCGCATACGGCATATCGATTCCGCCGGATTTCTCGTCGACTCGACTGTCGCTGCTGAATCGCGGCTTCGTCTACGCCATCGCCCACATCCGTGGTGGTGACGATCTCGGGCGGCATTGGTACACAGACGGCAAGCTTGAGAAGCGAACCAACACGTTTAACGATTTTGTCGACGTCGCAAGATTTCTGATCGACGAGAAGTTCACGAGCAAAGGTCGCATTGCCATCGCCGGGGGTAGCGCCGGCGGCGAGCTCATGGGCGCGGTGGCCAACCAGGCGCCCGAGTTGTTCGGCGCAGTTGCTGCCCACGTGCCGTTCGTGGATGTGCTCAACACGATCCTGGATGACTCGCTGCCGCTGACGCCGCTGGAGTGGCCG
Source organism: uncultured Pseudomonadales bacterium (assembly GCA_964351875.1). Taxonomy (GTDB): domain Bacteria; phylum Pseudomonadota; class Gammaproteobacteria; order Pseudomonadales; family Azotimanducaceae; genus JANSWO01. The sequence goes on along the minus strand of CAYGQC010000194.1, from coordinate 2,626 downwards.
GAATGGGGTAACCCGATTGAGAGCAAAGACGCCTATGAGCTGATCCAATCGTACTCACCGTACGATCAGGTTTCAGCGCAGGACTATCCGCCGATGCTGGTGACGGCAGGGTTGAACGATCCTCGGGTAACCTATTGGGAGCCTGCCAAATGGGTCGCCAAGCTTCGCCATATGAAGACGGATGACAACCTGTTACTGCTCAAAACCAACATGGGCGCTGGCCATCAGGGAAAATCAGGCCGCTTCGAAGCTCTGCGCGAGCTGGCCGAGGAGTTTGCCTTCATCCTCATGCATCTCGGGAGTTCCGACTGACGGCGCAATCACTGATAGCTGATATCCTGCGCCGGCTAGACCACTTTTCCCGACTGACTCGTATTGATGACAGACGACGCTGAACTCATTGAGCTTTTTCAGGACAAGCGCGACTACTCGGCGTTCGAGGCGCTGTTTGCCGCGCATCGCCAGGCTCTGATCGGTTTTCTCGTCAATCTGAGCGGCGCCCAGGCGATTGCCGAAGACATCTCGCAGCATTGCTGGCTGCGCGTCATCGAGCTGGCCAGGAACGGCAAGCTCGATCCGGCACAGGGACTCCGACCGCTACTGATGACAATGGCCCGAAATCGCTATCTGGATGAGCACGTAAAGCGCCACGGAGCCAAGACGATGGTGTTTGAAGACCGACACGAAGCAGCGAGCGAGGCCGCGTCTCCGGAGGCGTTGCTGGCGCACTCCGAACAGCGCAAACAAGTCTCAACTGCTCTGGGTTCGTTGCCTGTGGAACAGCGAGAGGTGATTTCGCTATGGTCGAGCGGCGTCTCAATCGCCGATATGATCGCGATCACCGGGGCGGCCAGGGACACCGTCTTGAGCCGCAAGAAATACGCGCTAAAAAAGCTGAAGGCAGGATTTGCAGCCAGTGAGTGAGCACGACGAACCAGATACGCCGGAAGACGAAGCGCTCCGGCGCCGACTCGGCGCCGATATGCCCGACCCCTCCAAGGCGCACGACAGCTCGATCCTTGCAGCGGCACGCGCATTCGCCAGCGAGCCTTCTCCCGAGCGACAAAATACGCTCGAAACGCTGCACGTGCCGGCACCTGTGGCGCCCGAGCGAACACCACGGTGGGCAATGGCGGCCGCCATTCTCGTCACCGCCGGTATTGGTGCGATGGTGCTCCTTGGCACTCCGCCGGTAGATGACACGGTTAGGGGCGCTGGAATCGTCGTCGTGCCGGCAAACGATGCTGAACTGACCAGCACCCCCGAGGGGTTTGTGCTGCCTCGAAGCGCAGACGCGCTTGGCTGCCGAGTAACCTTGCGCGATGAATCCGGCGCCAGCATCTGGACCAGTGACGTATTCTCGAGCGGCCAGGTGGATCTCGTCGACGAGGTTCGAGCACAAATCGGCGCGGGCGATTTTTCATGGCAGGCAAGTTGCCGGGGCGCGGGCAGCCAAACGTTCGGGCCTTACCGGTTCAGCGTAACAACACCAACGCCCTGAACCTGGGCAACTCTGGCAACCGGCACCTGCGCAGGCCTTTAGCCTTTGTGACCAGCGCTCACCAGCACAGCCCTCTCAGCGCGCCAGCAAGCCGCTATCCGTCAGAACAAAAGCACTCCAGTAGTACGGATGCCGATAATCTGGTGCGACTCCGGTAAGACGGGCAACCGTGTCGAACCAACTCTCATCAAGCGCGAGCAAATCGCGCTGCGCCAGCACCAACGATTGCGAACGCGACTCGCCACGGCTCAGGTAGAGATAGAACCGAGACATCAATTGAGCCGACGAGCGATCCGCCACCGCCCACAGTGACGCGATAGAACTCTCGACGCCTGCCGAGGCAAAAGCCCGCGCCAGCGAGATAATCCCTTCACCGCCGAAAACCGGCCCCAGGGCCGTATCACAGGCCGATAATACGACCAGCGATGCGGACAACTGCCGGGCGGCCGCGATATCCGCGATCGTCAAACGGCCGCTCTCGGCACCAGGCGCAGGCGCGAGAGCCATAAAACTGGCGGCGGGGTCACTTGGATCCAACACCGCATGGGACGCCACGTGAACGATGTCCGCTGATACTGAGGTCATGGCAGAGGGCGTCGCGCGGTCGTCGAGAAACACCCTTGAGGACTCCGGGAAGCGCGCAGCAGCAGCCTGCACTTCCTGTTCCGCAAACGGCAATGCCGCGAGTACCTGATCGCGCAATCCAGGTACGCCCTCGCTCGATGCGTAGGCAAAACCCGCAAACCTGAGCGCTCTGGGCGCTCTGGGCGCTTCCTCAGACGCGAATTGAGACAGGCTGGCTAATTGTTTCAACTGAATGGTCGAGGCGAGATAGCGATTGTTACGAGCGTCAAACAAGGCCGCAAACGGAGTCAGGTACAACTCGCCGTCTGGCACCAGCAGCAGTTCGCTCGCACCATCGAGTGACTCGTCCAGCGGAGCGATCAGCAGGTCGAAAGCGATCGAGGAAACGTGTTGCAGCCGCTCGACGTCGCTACTCGGGTCCGCGACAAATGCGCGTAACGAGTCAACGGCTGCCACGAGTTCCTCCCGGGGCGCCACCAAAAGAAGCATGGCCGCCCCAACCAACCAAGCAACCACCCCACCCATGCCCGCAGCCCCCAA
>CAYGQC010000193.1:0-6743 GCA_964351875.1 uncultured Pseudomonadales bacterium | reverse complement strand
ACGCGATCTGCGATGGCGGCGATGTGTTCAGGGCCCGTGCCGCAGCATCCGCCTACGAGATTAAGCCAGCCGGCGTCGGCAAAATCGCCGATCACCTCAGCGACCTGTTCAGGCGATTCGTCGTAGCCTCCGAATGCATTTGGCAGGCCGGCATTGGGGTGCAGGCTGATGCGGGTGTCGGCGACTCGGGACAGGATCTCAACGTAGGGGCGCATTTGCGCTGGACCAAGAGCGCAGTTAAGGCCAACAGCGAGTGGCCTGGCGTGCGCAACGGAGGCCCAGAATGCCTCGGTGGTTTGTCCAGACAGGGTTCGGCCGCTGGCGTCGGTGATCGTGCCCGACAGGATGGTCGGGACTCGTTCGCCACGTCGTTCGGCGATGTCCAGGATCGCGTAGATCGCGGCTTTGGCGTTCAACGTATCGAAAATGGTTTCGACCAGCAGCAGATCAGCACCGCCGCGCAACAGTGCCTCTGCCTGCTCGATGTAGGCGTCCTTCAGCTCGTCGAAGCTGACGTTGCGAAAGCCGGGATCGTTCACGTCCGGCGACACGCTGGCCGTGCGGTTAGTCGGCCCAATCGAGCCGGCAACAAAGCGTGGTGAGCCTGGCTCGCTGTAGCGATCGGCGCATTGCCGCGCGATGCGCGCAGCCGCTTCGCTCATCTCTGCCGCCCGATCCGACAGGCCATAATCCGCCTGGGCAATGCTGGTCGCGGCGAACGTATTGGTTTTGATGATGTCAGCGCCCGCCTCGAGGTAGGCATCGTGTACCGACGCCAGCACCTCAGGCTGGGTGAGCGACAGCATGTCGAAGTTGCCTTTCAGAGGCCTCGCGTGGTCCGCAAACTCGCCGTGATGGAAATCCGCATCCGTGAGCTTCTTGCCTTGCAGCATCGTTCCGGTCGCGCCGTCGATGATCACGATGCGCTTATCGAGCAGGCTTTCCAGCTCGGCTATCCGGTTCGAAGAGGTCGACATAGGCTGGCATATCCGAAAGTTGTGGTGGAGGATTTGTCCGGCCTGCGGACAGGACCGACGTCAGGGGTGGCCATTGTAGGGGCGGGTTGTCTGAACTCAATTGAAGATCAGGGCGAAAAGCATGACTGGGCTTCAAGATGTCGACCCTGAACCCACGATGGGTAAATCGTGAGTAGATCGCGAACCACGCGGGATTTTGAGCTTAGTCAGGCCGCAATGGCAGCACACACTAGCGTCTTCCTGGGACTGCAGTACAATACCTGAGTAATTTAGTCGGGTTTAGCCGAGCAAGGTAAGAAAGTAGCGGCGTGCGAGATAGGATTTGCCTGTCACTTACCATGCCGGCCATCATTTTTCGCCCGAGTCAAAACAGGCTGCAGAGCTACCAAGGAGAGTACACGTGATCGAGATGACCGAATCAGCTCAGGTTTACCTGGCTGAACTGCTGGCCAAGCAGGGCGAAGAGGGCGTTGCGATTCGAGTGTTCGTTGCGCAGCCCGGTACGCCGAATGCGGAGACGTGCATCGCTTACTGCCGGCCTGGCGAGCAGCAGGAAGAAGACATCAGCGTTGCCTACGAGGGTTTTAATGCCTGGATCGATTCGCCGAGCTTGCCGTTCCTGGAAGAAGCCAAAGTGGATTTCTCAGAGGATCGCATGGGTGGTCAGCTAACGATCAAAGCGCCCAACGCGAGAACGCCAAATGTCGATGAGAACTCGCCGTTAGCCGATCGCCTGAACTACGTGCTCTACAACGAAATCAACCCCGGTCTGGCGTCCCACGGTGGAGTCGTCTCCCTGGTCGAGATCGATGCTGAGGGCCACGCGATTCTTCAGTTTGGCGGCGGTTGCCAGGGCTGCGCTGCGGTGGATATAACGCTCAAACAGAGCGTTGAGCAAACTCTGCTGGAGCGCCTGCCTGAGCTCGCGGGCGTTCGCGATGTCACCGACCATACGGTCACCGAGAACGCGTACTACCAGTAGTTTTACCAGTAGTATTGTCAGTACAGCCGCGCAGTTCAGACTCGCACGGGTGCCCGCCTGGTTGGTCGTAGTCGGGCTCTTCCAAGCTGCGTACTACGCTGCGCTGGGGCTCGTACGATCGCGCAGAATGCTGCCCAGGCGCTCGTGCAGCTCGCGCAATAGATCCTCGCTTGTCTTCCAGTCAATGCATCCATCGGTAATGGAAACACCGTAGGCGAGGCCAATACCACCCGGGACAAGTTTCTGATTACCCGCGTGCAAATGGCTCTCGATCATCAAACCGTTGATCGTGCGATTTCCTTGTTCGATTTGCTCGGCGACGTCGCGCGCGACTGCCACCTGGCGACGATAGTCTTTGTCTGAGTTTGCGTGCGAGCAGTCGATCATGATGTTGCCGCTCGAGCCAGCGGCGTTGAGGGCGTCCTCGCAGGCGCTCACGCTCGCAGCGTCAAAGTTAGGTCCGCGATTGCCTCCTCTAAGAACAATGTGAGCGTTCGGGTTGCCACGAGTGTGTATCACTGAAACTTCGCCATCGTGGTTGATACCCAGGAAACGGTGGGGATTGGCGACGCTTTGCAGCGCGTTGGTTGCCACATCGAGGCCGCCATCGGTGCCGTTCTTGAAACCGACCGCGCAGGACAGCCCGGACGCCATTTCCCGGTGCGTCTGACTCTCGGTTGTACGCGCGCCGATGGCTGACCAGCTAATGAGGTCTTGAAGGTATTGCGGAGTGATCGGATCCAGTGCTTCCGTCGACAGCGGCAAGCCGAGCTCTGCCAGCTCGATCAGCAACGAGCGCGCAAGCCGTATGCCTTTGCCAATCTGGAACGAGTCGTTCAGGTCCGGATCGTTAACCAGGCCTTTCCAGCCGACGGTGGTTCGAGGCTTCTCGAAGTAAGCCCGCATCACCAGCAGGAGTGAGTCGGACACTTCATCCTGAAGCGCGCGCAGTCTGCCCGCATATTCGCGTGCGGCATCCAGATCGTGAATCGAGCATGGACCGATCACGACCAACAGCCGGGGATCCGTGCCGTTCAATATCGCATTCACCTGCGCGCGTCCTGCCGCAACGCTTGCCGCCGCGGCGTCCGAGATCGGTAGCTCTTTCTTGATCTGCGCGGGTGTATCCAGCTTGTCGAGGCCGGCAATGTTCAGATTGTCCAATGGCATGTTCAACTGCTCCTGCTTGCGTCTCGCTCGGTGGAGACGGTTTCTTCCTTTGTTGTACGCTCGTTTGTCCGCGTACGCCCGCGCTGTCGTCTTATCTCGGGTTCGCCCGATTTGTCTGCTCCAATACGCAAAAACCCCGAGGGCACTGCCGCTCGGGGTTTACGTCGAGGGGCAGTATTGCTGCCCCGGAAATTATTTTCAGGCAGCGTCAGGGCTTGCTAAATGCAAACCAGAAACCCAGCCAATATCCGCTGTTCGACGAAAGCGCGATGTTTTCGGCGCGAACCGCGATGTTGTCCGACTGCAATTGAGTTGTGTTGACGTATGCCATGCCAGAGACTCTAGTGGTTGCGGAGGACGCTGGCAACTCTGCCTGGGTAATCGCGCAGCCGGGTGGAGGCGGTCCCAGGTCCAATCAGCGTGCTGCCGATGCTGGGTGATTCGCTCAGGATGATTTAAACTTCGCGGATAGGCGCGCGCCTGGAACCAGGCGCTCTGGATTGATCACGGCCCCGAGTCGTGACCGGCGCAACAGCAATAACGTTAATCGCGCAATCGCGACCAATATGAGCGGGCAAGTCAATGTGGCATCTGATCGAAGACTTCTTTGAGCAAAACCTGGTGATGAAAGGCTTTATCGGCCTCGGCTGGCTGTGCGTCATCATCATGGTGTTCTCCCTCGGCGATCATGTTTGGCGCGAGTACAAGACGGCTTCTGAAGCCACTGCGGCGGAAACCTCAGCAGCGCTGATCGTGGCCTCTGAGCGACTTCAGGCTTAGCTGGCCAACTTCAATGATCAACGTCGGTAACGCCTGATGTGGCTCGGCTCCCTCTCGTCGCGACAGCGAACGACCCTGTTGGGCCTTGCGCATAACGTTGTTGTTTCCGACGGAATTCTGGATCCCCATGAAGAGCTCATGATCGACGAGTTCAAGCGGGAAATGGATCTGGGTTCTGGTCTAGAACCCGAATACCACGAGCTCGATGGCATCGATGCGATATTCAACTCGCGCAGCTCACGGCTGGTGGCGATGCTGAATCTGCTTCGACTGAGTTACTCCGATGGCGCGTTCGAGATTGAGGAAGAGTGCCTGCTGAAAGAAATCGCCGCGGCGTTTCAGATCGGCGATGAAGATTTTCTACTGCTCGACAACTGGGTGCGTCGCTTCCTCGCCTTGGAAGATGAGGCTCGATCCCTGATTCGCAGCTGATACCAGGCGATCCCTGGGAAGGAATGTTGTTGAGTTCGGTTGTCGTTGGCCAGGAGCCGCATTGTGTGCGGTCGAGTGCTCAGGGCAGCAACGCGCCCGGATCAATAGATGTCGTCAGAGTCTGGATGGGTTGCAGCGTGACGGGCACTTCTCCAGTGCGCGTATCCACGGCCTCGCCGCCACTCAACCGATGCTCGAGTCGACGTAGCTGAGACTCGATGAGCTCGCGATCGAACTGCAACTCCGACGTTGTCCGAAAGCGTAATCCGCAGCGATAACCGTCGTCGGTGGTGCAGCAGTTGTGCATGACCGCGACCACGTTCTGTATGTTCAACTCCTCAAGGCGAAGCTGCAGGAATAGAGGTTTGTCGCGCGGCAGAGGTGCGGCTGTCACCAGCGCGAGACCGTAACGGCTGAAGTCCACAACGTCAGCTTTTTGACGCCCCAGCCGGCCTCGTACACGAACGCAGGCGGTCAGCGAGCTGGCTTCCCAACGGGGTTGGGTCCGGCGCTCCAACTCATCGTTACTGCTGTCAGGGTGGGAGTCTTGGGTCATGCGCTGAGTTTATGGGGCGCGCTAAGCCGATGCTGTGATTGGTGCCACAGCCAGCCGTTTTTCCACCTCCGGTAGCGCATCGAGTACACTGCGCGGACTTCCTGCAGAGCTGCAGGTCAAGGTAAGACCGCCTTAGCTGGCGGCATTCGTGAATCGGAGTGGACGAAGACTTTGGAAACCGGCGAGATTGTCGTCTGGCTGCAGAATTTGCGCGTCGAGCATCGTGATCTCGATGAGGTGATCGGGCATCTGATCGCAACCGCGCATCCCGACACCATGCGGATACAGCGATTGAAAAAACGCAAACTCAAGCTGAAAGACATGATTGCCAGGCTTGAGAGCGAACTGATTCCGGATCTGGATGCGTGAGTGACGCACCTGTCAAACCGCTGCTAACGGTCGCCATTTCGTCCCGGGCATTGTTCGATCTCAGCGCGAGCAACGAGGTCTACGAGCAGGAAGGGTTAGAGGCTTACCGGCGTTACCAGATCGACAATGAAGATCAGCTCCTCGAACCCGGAGAAGGCTTCCCTCTAGTTGTAAAGCTGCTTAATATCAATAAGATACTGGAATATCCTCGAGTTGAGGTTATTCTTTTGTCGCGCAACTCTGCGGACACAGGCCTGCGGGTTTTCAACGCCATCAAGGGTCACGGGCTGACGATCACGCGAGCGGCCTTCTGTGGTGGCCGAAGTCCGTATCGCTATGTCCGTGCGTTCAAGAGTGACCTGTTTTTATCCACTGACGGCGATGATGTCGCCCAGGCGCTGCTTAATGGGGTTGCTGCTGCGACGCTGCTGAGCCGGGCCCGCAGCCTGCCAGAGTCGCCGGCGAAGCAGGACGAGCTGCGCCTCGCCTTTGATGGCGATTCGGTGCTCTTTTCCGACGAGGCAGAACAGATCTACCAGCGAGACGGTCTGGCCGCGTTCGCCGCCAGTGAAGCCAATTCAGCGTCGAAACCGCTGGAAGGCGGGCCGTTCAAAGGCTTTCTGGCGGCATTGCATGCGCTTCAGCAAGAGTTGGCGGACACCAAACTGCCGATCCGTACTGCGCTCGTAACCGCCCGGGGCGCGCCCGCTCATGAGCGGGTTATTCGAACGCTCCGCGCCTGGGACATCCGGCTGGATGAGAGCCTCTTTCTCGGAGGCTTGGACAAGACCAGCTTCCTGAAATCCTTTGGCGCAGACGTGTTTTTCGATGATCAGCGTCAGCACGTCGAACGAGCGGCGAGCGAGGTGGCGGCGGGACATGTGCCGCACGGAATCACCAACACTGTGGATAGCGCCAAAAGCTAGCCACTGAGCCGCAACGTAGCCCCTGTGGCATGGCTTTGAGCGGTCTGACTCAGGAGCGATGGGGCTTGATGGGGCTTTCAGCTCCGCACGCACCACGAGCGGATTTCTGCGTCAGAGGTGCCCGGCATTCTCGGAGGGTATCGCGTCAGTCATCCATTTCAAACGTGTAACCGATCACCTGCTCCACATCGTCCGGAGCCAGCGATCGATACAGTGCATTCGCAGGCAGGTTATCGACTTCAGTGCCGAGCCAGAGTTCTTCGCACTCTTCGCTGTCGGCGATGGCGAGCAGTTTGTTCATGATGGCCTTACCGGCGCCGCGCCTGCGCTGATCCACGCAAACATCAACCTCGTCAACGTAAAGCCAGCGCTCCCGCGCATAGGGTTTTAGCTCAAGCCGAGCCGAGGCGATGCCCATGAGGGTTCGGTTCGACTCGGTGACTTCATGACAACTGACGAAGTAGGTGCCCGGGTGCTCGATATAGTGCCGCAGGGCTTCGGGTTCATAACCCACCATGTCGTTAGCCTCGTCCCACTGTGCCGTGTTGATC
>CAYGQC010000192.1:0-6745 GCA_964351875.1 uncultured Pseudomonadales bacterium | reverse complement strand
CGGCTGGCGTGTCTCCAACTCGTCGCGTGCTGACATCGCACTGGATGCGCTTGAACAGGCACTGTACGACCGTGAGATCGGTGACCGGCAGCTGGTTCACCACAGCGATCGTGGCGTTCAATATGTGGCGATCCGTTATGCCGATCGGTTGTCGGATGCCGGCATTGATCCTTCGGTTGGCAGTGTGGGTGACTCGTACGACAACGCGCTGGCTGAGACGGTCAATGGGTTGTACAAGACTGAGCTTATCCGCCAACAAGGGCCGTGGCGCAGCATTGAGGCTGTCGAACTGGCCACGTTAACCTGGGTCGACTGGTTCAATAATCGCCGAATCATGGAGTCTATCGGAGACGTTCCGCCAGCCGAACTGGAAGCGGAATACTATGAGCAACACGGGTCGGCTGTGGCAGCCTGATCTGAACTAAAGAGTCTCCGGAGAACCCGGGGCGGTTCAGTTTGTCATCTCGCTAGATACCCCAATTTCTTGCTAAGTATTCAGTTACCCGTGGCCTAGAAAGTAGCCTATGGCAAAGTACCCCAAGCAGAACGCTTGGAGAGAAAAATGGCGCAGCACAGCAGCGGCTCAGAAAACCTCGGCTTTGACCCGGACGAACTTCGGGCGAAGTACGAAGCCGAGCGCGACAAGCGCATGCGCCAGGACGGCAGTGCGCAGTATCAGGAGGTCACTGGTGACTTCAGCCACTACATTGATGATCCCCACGTGGTTGACCACATTGATCGTGCCCCGCTGACGGACGAGATCGATGTGGCGATCATCGGTGGTGGGTTCGGTGGGCTGATTACGGGAGCCCGATTCAGCCAACTCGGTATCAACAAACTCCGCATCATTGAGAAAGGCGGTGATTTCGGTGGCACGTGGTACTGGAATCGCTATCCCGGAGCAGCCTGCGATACGGAGTCATACATTTATCTGCCGTTGCTGGAAGAGCTCGGCTACATACCGAAAGAAAAGTACACGCACGCGCCGGAAATTCTTGAGCACTGCCACAACATCGCGACCAAGTTCGATCTCTACGACCGATCGTGTTTGCAGACTGAAGTGACGGGGCTTGAGTGGGATGAAGCTGCGTCTCGATGGATCGTGCGCACCAATCGCGGTGATGCCATGCGCAGCCGTTTTGTCGTCATGTCCAATGGTCCGTTGAACAGGCCAAAGCTCCCCGGTATCAAAGGCATCAACGACTACAAAGGTCACACCTTTCATACCAGCCGCTGGGACTATGCCTATACGGGCGGCGATTCCAAAGGCAATCTGCAAGGGCTCGCCGACAAGCGAGTCGCCATCATCGGAACGGGCGCCACGGCCGTGCAATGTGTGCCCCACGTGGGCGCCAGCGCGAAGAGTTTGCATGTGTTTCAACGCACGCCTTCCTCTATTGACGTGCGAGCGAACCGGCCGACCGACCCGGAGTGGGCGGCGAGCCTCGAGCCCGGTTGGCAGCGCGAGCGCATGGAGAACTTCAATACCCTGTGTTCAGGCGGAGTGGTCGAAGAAGACCTGGTCAACGATGGTTGGACGGAAATCATCCGCAACCTGATCTCGATGGCCAACTATCGCGGTACGGATACGAACTGGGATGAGGTGCCCAAGCTCATGGAGCTGGCCGACTTTCAGAAGATGGAGCAGATACGCGCGCGTGCCGAGGCGATTGTGGATGATCCGGAAACCGCCGAAGCACTCAAGCCGTACTACCGTCAGTTCTGCAAACGACCTTGTTTTCACGATGCCTACCTACAGACCTTCAATCTGCCGAACGTAACGCTGGTTGACACGGATGGTTTGGGGGTGGAAGCAATCACCGAAAATGGTGTTGTCGCGAACGGCCAGGAATATGAAGTCGACTGCATCATATTCGCAACCGGATTTGAGGTGGGCACGGAGTTTACCCGCCGGGCCGGCTACGATCCTGTTGGCAGAAATGGACAGACGCTGAGTGCCAAGTGGGCAGACGGCATGCGCACGATGCATGGCATCCACACCCATGGGTTCCCGAACCTTTTCATCATGAGTAACTCGCAATCCGGCTTTACCACCAACTTTCCGCACTCGATGGATGAGACCGCTAATCACCTTGGTTACATTCTTGGCCGGTGTTTCGCGGAAGGCATCAACACGGTGGAAGTGAGCAAGGAAGCTGAGGACGCCTGGGTCGACGAGATTATCGCGGTGTCACGATACAACGAGGATTTTCTCGCTGCGTGTACGCCCGGTTACTACAACAACGAAGGTCAGCCGAATCCCAAGAGTATCCAGAATGGTCCCTATGGCAAAGGGTCACGGCCTTACTTTCGAATCACGCAGGCGTGGCGCGATGAAGGCACGATGGCGGGGCTGATCCGCAATGGGTGAATTCAAGGACAAGGTGGTTATCGTTACTGGCGCCGGCGGTGGGATTGGCCGCGCGCATGCCCTCGAGTTCGCCAGACGTGGAGCTCAAGTTCTGGTCAACGATCTTGGATCGAACGTGCGGGGTGAGGGCGGCAGCGCAATGGCCGATGCCGTGGTCGATGAGATCAAAGCGGCCGGCGGTATCGCTGTACCAAACTACGGCTCGGTGAGTGATCCGGTCCAGGCGAAAGCCATCGTTGATCAAGCCGTTGCGGAATTCGGCACAGTCGACATCGTGGTGAACAACGCGGGCATTCTCAGAAACAGAACGTTTAAAAACACCAGTATCGAAGACTTCACAGAAGTTGTGCAGGTGCACCTACTCGGGTCTTCCTACGTCAGCCATGCCGCGTGGCCCATCATGTATGAGCAGAATTATGGTCGCATCGTATTGACCACTTCGGTCTCCGGCATCTTCGGCCAATTTGGCCAGAGCGCCTATGGTGCTGCCAAAATGGGTTTGCTGGGCTTGATGAACGTGCTCGCCCTTGAGGGGCGCAGCCATGGCATCAAGGTCAACTGCCTCTCTCCCGGTGCAGACACTCGTATGACCGAGCTTGTCACCGAACTGGGTATCGATGCTGACAATCCGCGCCCGGCCTCGCATCCACAACTCGTCACACCGGCCGCACTCTATCTGGCGAGTGAAGACGCGCCGACAGGTATCGTGATGCACGCGCTCAACGGCCACTATCTGCGCTCTGATACGTTTGCGAACAAAGGTGTTTCGCTTGGTGCTGGCGCAACGTACGAAGACTTACTGGCGAACATTGACGCTGTTATGGACCTGGAAAAAGCTATGCCTCTGGCCGAGCCGGGTAATGTTGAGCACCTAACTTAACGTTGGGGACAGGACCAAGTGCCAGGTCCAATCCATTTTGATTCGAGCGAGATGCGCCGGTGACAAAGATAATCGGACCTGGCACTTGGTCCTGTCCCCTTGCCTAGATTGGACCTGGCACTTGGTCCTGTCCCCTTTCCAAATAAGGATCTTCGATGAGCGATACGCAACCCTCCGGCCCCGAGTTCATCACTCTGGAAGCCGCCGCGGCGATGAAAACGGGCACCCGGGTCACGTTCATCCCCGGTATTCCAGCGATGTATGCCGAGGCGCTTAAGAACATCTGCTATGTGAAAGGCATACCGCTCATCCGGGTGCTGCACCCAATGATGGGTGTGGACAAAGCAACCGGAGAGGACCGGCAGGCCAGGCTCTATGAGCTGACCAGTCAGACCAGCTTGCCGACGATGCTGCACGGCGAAGAGCGGCCGAGAAACGTGTGGATAGAGCAGCTGGGGCTTGCTGAACGTATCGGTGCGCCAGGCGCGCCTAAACTGATTCCCGATGACTTCGAGCAGCGCATCGATGTGATCGGATTGTGTGAGGCGGTGCTTGGCGAGGACGGTTTTGTCTGGAATATGCGAATTCTGAATGACTCCCCGCTGGGTCAAAAGTATGGCTACAGCGACGATGCGAGTGCTGAAGGGCCGGGCAAGATTGCCGCGGTACTAAAGCTGATTGACCAGCGCCTCGCAGCTCAGGAGCTGCGGGGCTCACGCTATCTGGTGGGCGAAGAGGTCACTGCCGCGGATGTCTACTGGGCAACCATGAGTATGGCGGTGCTACCGCCACCTACCGAAATCATGCCGCTCACAAAGCAGAACCAGGGCATGTTGAAGTTTTTTGCGATGAACGGGCAGATCCCGGCAGTCGCGGAAGCGATTACTGAGCGTATCGGTGAGCACCAGCGGTACATCCTGTCGACTTACTGTGAAACCCCGGCGGTGTTGGGTGGGGATCCCTTGTAGGTATGGGGTCAGGACCAAGTGCCAGGTCCAGTTAGTTTTGCCACGTGCTTCTCCTTTACAATCAAGTTCGATTGGACCTGGCACTTGGTCCTGACCCCATTCCTGGCACTTGGCCCTATCCCCAACGCTGGAGATTGCAATGGCGCTTACTGATCAATCGAGGGCTGAACACGCGGCGTCGATGGCGGGCTACGTAGCCGATAGAGCCCGCGCCGCCGCGTCGTTCGGATGCCGTGGGCCGGTTCGTTACGATGCCGATGGTCAGCTCCATCCTGAGATTTTGCGCGACTTCGAAACGCACGGCTTCTACATCTTCGAAGATGTTATTGATTCCGAAGAGGTAGCGGAGCTACGTGATGCCGTGGAGGATACGATCGAACGCGCGCCTTCGCCGCCGGACTCAGATACCGATGCCCAAGGCCGTCCGGCGCTCGGCCTCGACAATCGCATCAAACCCTACGTGTTCATCAAGCCACTCTCGGATCCGTGGGGTGGCACCAAGCTACTCAGTGGCCGCCATCCCACCAAGATGATCGAGCCGACACCCGATGAGGATGTCCCTGATCACGTTGTACACCTCGTCTTACAGATGTGCACCTCGATGCCGGCCGCACTGCGCTTGTACGGGCATCCAGATTTGCTGAGCATCACTGAGGCCATCAACGGGCCAGACTTCGTGCCTTACAACGATGCGATCTTCGTCAAGAAACCCGGTGTTGGCGGCGCGGTATCCTGGCATCAGGATGGCGCGACACATTGGGATAACCCGGATTGGCACCCTGGGATCCACGGTTTTAACTTTCAGGTGCAGCTCTACCCAACAACTCCGGCCAATGCACTCTGGATCGTTCCGGGCAGCCATAAGCAAGGACGAATCGATATCGTCGCGCGCGTTGCTGAGAACGCTGAGGGCGAACGACTCCCCGACGCCATTCCGCTGGTCACTGGTGCGGGTGATGTGACGATCGTAAACCGTCAGGTGCTACATGGGTCTTTCGCAAATACGTCGCCGGATCCGCGCATATCGATTACTTTTGGCTTCTATCCGCGCTCGTCTGTCGTCGGCGTCGCGGGTGAGCTCAACACTGCACTCGATAAGACGAAGGTAAAGGCAAAGGTGTACGACGAAGAGCACATCCTACGCCGGTCGGCCGTGGTGCAAGTCGCGTTGGATGCCAGGCAGCAAGTTCATCCCCATGAGCGACGCTATCAATATGCGCCGTTCACTGATGCACAAGATCAATACCGCTATGGGCCTGACACCATCGAGAGTGTGCTGAAAGACTACGCGCTCTACGACATTGCGATCTAGCAACAGGATTGGGGACAGGACCAAGTGCCAGGTCCAATCAAGCCTGATTACAGAGGATAAGCCCGTGCCTAAACTAATTGGACCTGGCACTTGGTCCTGTCCCCAGGCTAGTTCCTATCGACCATATCCTTATCGAGGCGACGCCAGGTCAACAGGAAGAACAGCGAACTGGCACCGTACAGGACAGCCATAATGACCATCGCGGACTGTAAGCTCTGGGCGTAGACTTGGCCGCAGACATTCTGCAGGTTGTTGCTGAGCGCTCCTATAGCCGCCGGGTGACATTGATTGCGAGACAGCTCTTCAGCGGCCACACCAAGGTCAGCGACTCCGCTGACAAAGAAAATGTCTGAGACTGCGCCGATGAAGAGTGGGCCAAATCCGTAGCCGATCAGGTTGGCGATAAACAGCAGTACAGCAGTCGCCATCGCACGAACACGCATGCTCACAACGCCCTGGCCGATGGTGTATTGGGCGGCGAGATAACCGTACTTCACGAAACCGCCAATAATCAGCCCGATGGCAGCGTAAAGAAGATTCTGTGTCGTGAAGGCGAATATATAGAAGGGGATCGACAGGGCTAAACCGATGCCGGGCACCCAGGCGATAGCACCCGGATGTTTCTGGTAAATCTTTGTTGCTAGCCAGCCACACGCAAAGGTACCGATGGCGGATGATAATGATACTGGAGTGTTGATCCAGATGGCCGCTTCACCAGTCGTGATTCCATGAGCTCGAACCAGAAAGATTGATTGGAAGGAGGAGATTCCGTAACCACAGAAAGCAGCGATTGTCGCGCCAGCAGTCATGTACCAGAAAGCGGGTTTGGTCGTTAGTTCTTGAATCGCCTCCCGCAACTCGACCGGTTGTTTCGATTTGGTTCCAGGTGGATCTGTGTAACCGCGCGGCGGCTCTTTGACCGTCAGTTTGAAAACAACGGCAATCAACAGGCCCGGCAAACCGACGACAAAAAAGGCCGTTCGCCAGTCGAACGCATCCGTCACCCAGCCGCCAATCAGGTTCGCGAACATCGTGCCGAGGGTGACGCCCATGGCGTAAACGCCCAGCGCTTGAGATCTGTCGCGCGGTGCGTAGTAGTCGGCGATCAAAGAATTGGCCGGTGGCGTACAGCCTGCCTCGCCAATACCAACGCCGACGCGACACATCAGCAAGATCCAGAATGCGCCAATGGTGAGCGAACCAATGGTGACTTC
>CAYGQC010000191.1:0-6824 GCA_964351875.1 uncultured Pseudomonadales bacterium | reverse complement strand
CTGGCAAATGGGTAGTACACCCTATCTGGGCGGCGGCTTCGGCCACTTCTACGCGTATGCACCCGAGAAATGGGAATACCCGATCGATCGCTTTGCAATGGAAGTGAAACGTCAGCTGGATGTGCTTGATCGCAATCTCGCGGAACGAGAATTCCTTATTGGCGATGAGTACACGATTGCCGACATGGCTAACGTCGCCTGGTACGGCGCGCTTGTTCTGCACAACATCTACGACGCTGCCGACTTTCTTGAAGTCAGCTCGTACGAAAACGTCGTGCGCTGGGCGAAAGCGATCGAGGCTCGCCCTGCCGTGCAGCGCGGCAAGCGAGTAAACCGGTCGTGGGGTCCTGAAGAAGAACGAGTCGTCGAGCGCCACAGCGCCGCGGACTTCTCTCGCTAGCCCGCTCTAGCGTCGCTCGAACAAAACGGGCAGCCCTGGAGGCAGTAGCCAACGCAGTACTCGAACCGAGGTTTTCTGCACAGAGAATTTACGGGAGCCATCTGCCGCTTCTTCGGGACTAACCTCGAAGGAGCCGGCACTAAGGCGGTTGCGCGCACTTGTCGGGTGAGCGAACGCCGTCAGCTCGTGGCAGCGATGCGTCCAATAGCGCGCGTGTGATTCCAGCTTTGTCCAACTCAGCTGTCGCCCGAGACCCCGCTCACGCAATCAATGCGCCTGTTCGCTTTCCTAATGACAACTTTCCTGTTTGTCGTGATTTGTTCACGAAACCTGCATCAATACTTCACCAAAGGTTTCTAGTGTTTGCCGAGGCGCCATCGAAAAACACAGCAAATTGATTCACCGATAGGAACATCCCAATGAAAACCTGGCTTCGATACAGTGTCTTATCAGCATTGTGCCTGGCAATGGCAACCCACTCTTCGGCCAACGGCCGGGGCGTGTTGGACACGCTCACCGAGCTCGGCCCAAGACCCTACTATCTGGTCGAGCAAATGAGCGATGGTCCGCTCAAGAAGGAACTCAGCGCCTGCGCGGATCGACGCGGCCAGTTTAAACCGTCGATCTGGTCGATCGGTCATCGTGGCGCACCGCTACAATTTCCGGAACACACGAAAGAATCATACGAGGCAGCAGCTCGAATGGGTGCTGGCATTCTCGAGTGCGACGTAACATTCACAAAGGATCGAGAACTGGTTTGCCGGCACGCCCAATGCGACCTGCACACCACGACAAACATCGTCGCCACGCCACTTGCCCAGAAGTGCACGGTCCCACCCCAACTCGACGCTGACGGCGTCCTGCTAAACGCTGCGGACATCCGATGTTGCACCAGCGACATCACGCTGGCCGAGTTCAAGAGCCTCGATGGCAAGATGGATGCGGCCAATCGATCCGCGACCAGCATCGACGAGTATCTTGACGCGACTGCTGGCTTCCGCACCGATTTGTATACCGGTGGCGAGCGCGGAACCCTGATCAGCCACGCTGAGAGCATCGAGCTGTTCCGTTCTTTGGGCGTCGGCATGACACCAGAACTGAAGAGCCCCGAGGTGGCAATGCCCTATGAGGGCGACTACAGCCAGGAAGACTACGCTCAGCAACTGCTCGATGAGTACCGCGCAGCCAACATTCCACCATTCGCCGTTTGGCCACAGTCGTTCAACCTTGGTGATGTTCGCTACTGGATCGACACAAACCCGGAGTTCGGCAAACAAGCAGTGTTTCTGGACAGCCGCTATGGCGTCGACGTTAACGACCCAGACGCCGTTGCTGCACTTGAACCGAACATGCAGGAGCTTGCCGATTCCGAGGTTAAGATTCTGGCGCCGCCGATGTTCATGATGCTCGGCCTCGATGAAAGCAACGACATTATCGCTTCGGACTACGCATTGGCCGCCAGATCGGCGGGCCTGGATCTGATCGGTTGGACGACCGAGCGCTCAGGCCAACTCGAAAACGGTGGCGGCGGCTTCTACTACTCAACGGTTGCGGACGCGATCAATAACGACGGAGACATTCTGACGGTAATCGACGCCCTCGCTCAGAAGGTAGGCATTATCGGCCTGTTCTCTGACTGGCCAGCAACGACCACGTTTTATGCGAACTGCAAACCCACCGCAAAAGCGCGGCGGCGATAGCAAGCAAAGCGTGCGATGCTGCTGGCGGCCCATTTTCCGCCAGCAGCACGATGCCGGGAGGCGAACGAAGCTGGCGGCTAGCTCCCGAGAAGGCGCTCGCCCTGGCGGAAATTCGCCGCGCGGCCGAGGCCAAGCCGCTTTGTCAGCTCAAAGGAAGCAGAGCGGCAAACGAGTGCACTTATCGTCGGAGCCTCGGGGAAAGGCCGTCGTTGAGCGTCACAGTGAGACGGGCTATAGCCTCTTCGCTCGACGATACGTTAGAAACGCCAGGTCAACCCAACCGAAGGCACCCAGGGGAGCACTCGCACCGGAATCTGCTGCACGGCGAACACGCCGGTGTCTTCACCGATCTCCTCCAGGTCCACCTCGCGCGAGCCCACGTTCCGATGGCTGAGCGCGTTTGTGAGTTCCGCAAACGCCGTCAGCTCGTGACGACCTCGCTGCCAATGGCGCGCGATACGCATGTCGACACTCAGGTAGCTTCCCAGCGAATCCGTGTTGCGCTGAATGTCGAAAGGCTCATCCAGCCTAATC
The DNA here is from genome assembly GCA_964351875.1 of uncultured Pseudomonadales bacterium. Classification (GTDB taxonomy): domain Bacteria; phylum Pseudomonadota; class Gammaproteobacteria; order Pseudomonadales; family Azotimanducaceae; genus JANSWO01. The sequence continues at coordinate 4,190 of CAYGQC010000191.1, read as the reverse complement.
ACCGCCGGCAGAGACGTCGCAGGCCAACCGCTGTGCCACAAACCGGTCAACGCAAACGTCCAACGCCTCGACTGCCAGAACAGACCCGCGGACAGGCTGTGTTCCTGATCCCAGCTTCGTCGACTCCAGCTGCCATCCAGCAGGTCTTCAGCGCGAGAATAGGTGTAGCTCAGCCACGTCGATAACTGGCGCCGCTCATACCCCATAGACAGCTCGACGCCTTTGGCTCGAGCTCGCTCCGCCTCGATCGGCACTCGGTCAGATGCAAGCTCCGGCAGAAGCACAAGAGAATCGAAGAGGTTTTCGAAACGGCGTTTCGGATCAGAAATAGCTTTGTAGAACGCCTCAGCCCGCCAGCGAAAAGCCGAACCCTCGCGATGGTGATCGATGGACCCAATGTAGTGATCCGCACGCTGGGGCCGCTGGTAGGTGGAGAAGCCGTCATTAATCTGTAACTCGTGCACAGCCTCGGGCTGATAGAAGCGGCCCACAGAGAAGCGCACCCGCGTGTCGCTGCTCAGTTCCGCCAACAGGCTAACGCGCGGACTCAGTTGCGCATCGTCCCGATTGGCAAAGTCCTGGAAATCCCAGCGCAGGCCAAGCTCCGCCGTTAACGGGCCGGGCAATTTCTGCAGTCTCGACAGGTACACGCCGCCGGACACTCCCGAGGGTCGCAGCGACAATCGGCGTGAAACCGATTCGCCACTGCCGATAAGCTCAGCCAATGCGCCCCGCAATACATCCGCCTGATAGTCGAACCGAGCGCGCTGACGCTTGATCTCGGCGCCAATCTCCCAGCCATTGCCGACCTCATCGATTGCCGAGGTTCTATGCTGGAGCGTGGCGAGATCGAAGCGGCGCTTGTCGCGCGCGAACGCGTTACTGTCATCCGGCTCGTCATCGATGATCTCACCAATGCGGTTGTGGCGAATGTGGCCGAGGGACGCGACGGTTGTGCTCTCAAAACCTAGCCAGTGTTGCTGCCACTTAAGCCAGCCATACGCATTGCGATACCGGGAGCTCGCGCGTTCTCCGTCCTCGCCGGGAAACTCACTGTCGGTCAGAAAAATGTCATCGTCGTAGGCAACCACAGTAGCGCTCACCTCGCCTCCGCTGCCGAGCCGCCGGGACGCTCGCAGGAAGTAGTCCTGATACTTCGGCCTGCCCACATCCGAACCAAGCAGATCGATCACGAGGTCGAGATTGCCGCGCCGAACCGATGCCACCCAATCGCCCTTTCCGGACGCCCAGGGGCCATGCAGGCTCACGCCACTGGTGAGGGCGCTCAGCAACACCTCGCCGCCCGCATACTGATAGTCAGATACCGGCTCGATCGCCATTACGCCACTGAGTCGCTGGCCATAGCGGGCCGGGAAGCCGCCTGTGTAGACATCGATGGACTCAATAAGGCTGGGGTTGAGGCCAGAGAACAGACTCTGGAAATCCTTCAGATGAAACGGCTCAAGCAGTTCAACGCCGTCGAACAGGATAAGCGTCTCATCCCGGAGGCCACCTCGGATATGCGGTTGCGCGGAGACGCCAACGGTCGCGACTCCAGGCAGGTGCAACGCCGCGCGCAGTGCGTCGTCACCCAGCTCCGGCAAACTCCCAAGCTCGTTGTCGCGTAGCTGATGCGAGGACACTGGCCGATCGGCATCGCGCTTCAACGCGTAGCGGCTCGACGTGACGACAACCTCTTCAATTTGAACTGGCTTGGCGTACAGCACCACGTTGATCGGACCGTCTTCTGAGCCGATCACCTCGGCACGCCGATAGCCGGGAGCGTCCACTTGCAAGCGACGTCCAAAGACTGGACCCAGCCGGAACAGACCCGATTGTGAGCTAGTCGCAACCCGCAACCCCGCGCGGATGCTGGCATCAGCAATTGGCTGACCACTTTCCGCGGCTCGCACCGAACCGCTGAAATAGAACGACTCACGACCCTCAGCGCGGACAATCAGATAGCGACTCGGGTTTTCAGTGTCCAGCAGTTCCATGCGAACCGCCGCCAGTAGACGGCGCAATGTGTCGAGGCTGCCATCCAACTCGGTCGCGGAGGTATCAACGGTGCTACTGGGACGGACGAGCCGTCGCGAGTACACGAAGCTCACGCCGGTTGCTTCGTAACTTTCCAGCACGCCGACCAGCGACTGCTGTCTGCTCGCGCTGAGCGTGGTGCCTGTATCAATGGCCTCGGCATACGCCGACGCGGTCAATGCGATACTCAGAAGGAGCGCAAACGCCGACAAAAACGCAGCCGGGTGAGACACGCCTAGCTCACCGGTTCATACGGCGCGAATCTCTCAGCAAAGCAACGCGCAGCAAAGACGGATCTGCATCGGGTATGGACGCAAGCGGTTCTGCCGCTGCGCGCAGGAATAACTCCATATCGTCCACTCCAACCCGCCGTGCACCCCAAACCAGTTCGCGCTCCCGTTTCGCTACCGACTCCGCACCGACTTCAAACGCCAGCGTGCGTCCTGTCTCCCTCGCCACCCAGGCAAGATACTCGTAAAGAGAGGCATCTGCAGTCGCAAAATCCGGCCGGGCTTGCTGAATCCAGGCCCAGGCCTCTGGCTCATCGAAGGACAACTCCGAGCGTTGCATCACACGGCCGCCACGCAACCTCACCTGTTGAGCAACGCCAGAATCCGAAGTCAGAAGCACCGGCCCACCTTCGGTACCCAGACGCACTTTGCCCTCACGGACAGCCAGCAGAAGCTCCTCTCCGCGACGCTCGACTGAAAACTGGGTGCCGACTTTGGTAACTCGCACGCCGCTGGATAACACAGTGAGCGCGCTGTCATCACCGCGAGAGTCAACATAGATCCTGCCCTGTTCAAGGCTGATCTCACCTGCATCTCGCAGCGCGATTTGACTACCAACGTCGATCCGTACGGACGTGTCAGTGCCCAGGGTCAACATCATTCGACCATGTTCCGATGTGACGATTTTACTGCCGGCGGAGAGAGGTGTGGCATCACGCTTGGAATCGAGCGCAAGCTCAGCTCGATTCCCCGACACCGAAAACTCTCCAGTAGCATAGCTGATCGACGCTATTGTCGGGGATGGCAACGGTTGTTCGGTGAGTTGCCAGGCCATAAAGGACAGAGCGAGAGCACCCACAATCGATGCGGCCAGTGCCATCGGCCAGGAATAGGCCTGACTTACCGGAAGCGCGTCGAATTCAGCGAGTGCCTTTGTATACACCCGCTCCTGCGCGGAGTCCGATGCTCTCGGTCGCGGGGATATCACGGCCAGGAAATCGTCCACAGTATCATTCAACTCATCACTCCCCGGTGTTTGCGGCGGATGTGAGGAAAGGTCGGACGCGTCGTGGTCGGTTGGACGCTGTGTCATGACGTTTCGCTCCTTGCGAACGATTGTTTGCCAACGGGTTGACCCAACTCTCGACCTACTTCTCGAAGCAGATCAGCATAGTTCCTGCGAAACGCCGTCCTTGCTCGTGCTAGCAAGGACTGAACGGAGGTTGCGGTGAGGTTTAGACGGCCTGAAATCTCTTCTACGCTGAAGCCCTGAATGTACTTCAATTCAAGAACATCGCCGTAGCGAGCGGGCAGGCTATCCAGAGTGAGATGCACGAGTTCGTCCCGTTCGTCGCTCGTCTGGCGCTCTGCATCCTGCTGAAGCTGTAAGGAATCCAGAGCCGCCTGAACCTGTTCGTCGTCGTCGATCGGCTTCTGGCCAGCCATCGCGACTCCAGGCCGGCGATGCCAATCACTGATCTGGTGGCGACAGATCTGGCACAGCCAGGTAAAGAGCGCTGCCTCGCCGCGATACTGATCGAGTGAGCGGATCGCCTTGACGAGAGTCTCCTGCGTCAGGTCTTCACTCAACGCCTTATCGTCGAGCCGCTTTAGACAGAAGCGATAAATTCGCTGAAAGTACTCATGAAAGAACTCATCGAAGGCTCTGCGATCCTTGCTCAGTACGCGAGAAACCAGATCAAGATCAGCCTCATACTTCGGAATGGCTGGCGCTTTGTCCTTGCTGAACAGCATTCTAGCGAGCCTCCCGGGTGGCCAGCCGGCGAGTAATCTCGCGCGACCACACGAGCACGTGATATCCGCGGCCAAACGCCAAGATGCCACAACACCTCATTCGGAATGTCGATGCCATAGCCTTCCTGCACGCTGCCGGTTACCACCTACTCACAGGTAAGACGCAGC
>CAYGQC010000190.1:0-6825 GCA_964351875.1 uncultured Pseudomonadales bacterium | reverse complement strand
TGCTCGACTTTCGACGAATAGAAAAGCTTGCAAGCCAATTCCCTGGCCTTGAAGTGAGCACCAGCTACGGAACGCCGGCGCTTAAAGTTGGCAAGAAGTTGGTGCTGCGTATGCATCAGAAAGAAGACGCAATCGTGCTAATGGTTGCGTCGGTCGATGAGCAACAGCGGCTCATTGAAGAAGACCCCATGAGTTTCTTTATCACGGATCACTATGCCGGCTATCCGGCGGTACTGGTTCGGCCAACGGTTCCAGAGCAAACGTTTGCGCAATTGTTGGAAGGCACATGGCGACGTCTGGCCAGTAAGCGCCAGGTCGATGCTTACGATGGTAGCTAGGCGCTAACCAAGTTTGGAATTGCTGACGAGGTATTCCCTGCCCATAAGGAAAAACCCGGCCTTGGCCGGGTTTGACTGAACACTTTAGAAGCGTTCTAAGCTTTAGGCAGCTTCGAGGTTGCCGGCAGCGAGCTTGCCGCGTTCGGTAACAACTTCGTACTTGATGCGCTGGCCTTCAGACAGCGTTTCCATGCCAGCAGCTTGAACTGCGCTAATGTGAACAAAAACGTCTTTCTCGCCACTTTCTGGTTGGATAAATCCAAAGCCTTTACCAGCGTCGAAAAACTTAACGGTACCGATAGCCATTGTTGGCCTCCATAACTTAACTGCCACGTGCAAATCGGACGGGCAAACGAACAATCTAGGTATTGTGGATGACTCGAAACGAGAATCCGGAAAACGGACAGGTAGTCGGAGGCAGGCCAAATAGAGATCGCAGCGGGAACGTACGCCCTTATTGCGCTGTGTGCAAGCGATCGTTTTGTTCTTTGCATGCAGCGGGCAGTGGGTTGGAAGTAGCCTCTGACGACAAATACCCGTAGATCTGCAGGTATTCTTCTTAGGGCTAAGGCGAAAACGAGGGATTTAGCGTTTGTTTCCCTCGTCTACGGTGAGAGCTCGCAGGGAAGTTCTCTGACATTCCGCTAAGACTGGTGACCTACTGAGCAATTAGCCTGCTAGCAGAGGAAGATACACTTCTCGAACGATTTTCCCGTCTGCTACGGTATAGAGGCCCACTTCGCTCATTTGCGAACGACCTTGCTCCTGCATTGTTACATCCATGTCGAATCGGACGACAAACTGATCGTCGCCCGCTCCGGCGAAAGGTCCTTCAGCGGTTGAGCTGTGCAGTGTAGTCACGCTTTCCCACCACGCATGCTTCTCGCGCACGGCGTCTAAGCCTTGCCACGTTTGTGGTTCGCCCTCAGGGTTGGCTTCGATACTGATCACGCTGTTGGCATACAGCTCATTGAGAGCCTGGGCGTCAGAGCCGGCACTGGTCAGCTCAACGAGGCGTTTGCCGATGTCGATTGCGTCCATCTTGATTAACCCTTAGTAAAGAGAGGATTGATAGGGGCTTGTCCTTGGTAGTTCTGTGGCCCGCTATGAGAATGCTAACGGATGGCTGTTGCCAGGGACTGTCAGTAGACACTTTCGTTGTTCGTCTGCGGTCGGTAACCAACTATGGCGCGTAATATGCTGCCTCCGATTGAGGGAACTCCTTCTCCTCAACGTGTGCCTTGGATGCAGAATCGATGAACATTGATCCAGGCCTATTTGTTTCTGTCGGTGTCGCGGCAGTCGTTCTGCTTGCGCAGCGCAGGCTCACATCGGTTCTGGCGACCACGTCGCTGTGGGCAGGCTTGCTACTTGTCGGGCGAGTCTGGCTCGATGGATATAGTGCTGCGTTGATGCACACACTCGCGCTCTCAGCGCCTTTGGTCTTGCTGGCGATGTGGGGATTGTCGCGGTTGAGAGTGAACAACTGGTACTGGGTGGTTATGCCCTTCGTTGCGACAGTGCTCGTTTTCCTGGGCCTGATGACCATCACCCTCGACCTTTCGTTCGACTGATGTGGCCTGAGAAAACGAGCCGTCTAGCCGCGCAAAGCTGCCCCTTGGAGAGTGCTTAGCTCGCGAGGCCTCTCTCTCTATTGCGCTATGTCGCGCCGTCGAAGAGTTCCTTGAAGCCTGCCGGTGCATACGGCCCAATGACTATCTGCTCGAGCGCGCCGATGCCCGTGCGGACTCCGTCTGAGGTGCGAACTACTTGCTGCACGTGGATGTTTTCCGGAGCGAGCAGATCCAGTTTGTTTACATTGAAGCTCTCGCCTTCGACCGCCAGCTCACCTTTCCACACACCCTGGCTCCAGGTGGGATGCCCATAGCCGAGCCCCTTAAACTGGAACCGCAGCAGCGGCTCCATAGTGATTGTCCTGACGTTGCCATAGAGGTCGATCAGATCGAGCTCTGCGCGCCGCGCAAGCCGGGTTCCCGGGTGATAGTCGATGCGATGTACGGCCGTCGCCATGGCGTCGACGACGTTGTCGAGTTCCTCTGGTATGTCTGCCTCGGAGGCGTATAGAGGCGACGTTAGTCCCTCGCGAACAATCGCTTCGCCTTTAGCGCCGTCGAAGAAAACGGCATGGCTTATATGATCGTCCCACTGTAACGGCGCCCAGAGAAAGAACGCGGATCCGGGTGCGGCGGGAGCTCCAAACTGAACGCGTTCGCCAACACCGCGAATACCCCAGGAGCGGTCTTTCGTGCCGCGCCATGAGTCTTCGTCAACGCTGAATTCACCGTCAGGCGTGCGCACGGTTCCAGACCAACGTCCGAACTGAGCAAAACGGGTCGCATCCATGGTTTTGCGCTGGCCACTGAACAAAATCTGCCGCGCTTCTTGGATCGCAGAGGTTCTGGCGGAGAACGTGAGGTCGCAGGCTATGCCGGTGTTGTTGTCGTCGATGATGACGCGGGCGCGGCGCAGCGGCTCCACAATCTCCAGGCGAAACGGACCAACCTGCATATCGGTGCGCTCCTGGGGTGCGCGCCGGGATGCGTAGAAGCAGTGCTGCTGGCCGTCGGCGTCAACCGTACTGAAGTGACAGTCGAGAATGCCGCGATGCGGGTACACGGCCATGCCCAAACCGAAGTAGCGAGTGCCGTCGTCGTTGTAGCCGTTGAACCAGGTGCGATCGTAGACATTGGGATCTGAGCTTGCAGGATGCGCGATCGGTTCGGGCGTCTGATGTATCGGGTAGTCGTCAAATCGATTGAGCAAGACAGTTCCTCATGCGCGTAAGAAGAAGTTGGCGGGCGTGCTTCCGCTCGGGTTAGGGTAGCGAATGCCGGGCGCCCATGACTAGCTGTCGATTTGCGGCCAACCCAGCCGAGCCGAGCGGCGCTCGAATTGTTGAAGGATAACGAAAGCAATGAATGAGACTTTGTTTCGATGGTTCAATGCCGTCATTGCTATGGCATTTACGGCGGCGTTCCTGTTTCTCGTGGTGCCGGCGCTGCTTGTCGATTTTGACGTGTTAGGTGCGTTCGCTGCCGGTTTCGTGAATCCGTATGCCTCGGGCTATTCCACCGATGTGTTTATGTGCTGGTTCGCGCTGGCCGGATGGGTCTGGTTTGAGTCGGCGACCGCCGGGGTTCGGCACGGATGGGTATGCCTTGTGCTTGGTGTAGTGCCCGGCGTTGCGGTTGGCTTTGCGCTGTATCTGATCCTGCGTAATCGGCAGCTGGAGCCGGCGAAGCTCCGAGTCACTTAGGGGTCGCCTGGTCAGCGTTTCGGTAATAGGTAGTTGGACGAGTAGAGGACTATGCGCACCAAGGCGGTCTATGACGAGATTGGCGAAGGGTATGCGACGAACCGTTCCGCCGATTCGCGCTGGGAGCGTCAGATCCACGACGCATTGGGCCCAGCTCAAACGGTGTTGAACGTCGGCGCGGGCAGTGGTTCCTACGAGCCGCCTCAGCCGCATGTGGTGGCGCTTGAGCCGTCAACCAAGATGATTCGCCAGCGGGTGGTTGGCGGGCATCCCGTTGTGCGCGGCGAGGCAGAGCACCTGCCCTTCCCAGATCAGACGTTCGACGCGGCAATGGCAGTGTTAACGACGCACCACTGGTCTGATCCTGTGCGGGGCCTTAGTGAGCTTTGTCGCGTCTCGCGAAGACGCGTGATTGTGACGTGGGATCCGGATTGGTTCGCCTCACGTTTCTGGCTGATACGAGATTACTTGCCCGACGTAGGCGCTATGGAGCGCAAACTCGCGACGCTGTCGCTCGTGACCGAGGTTCTTAGCCAGCACGGATCACAGGTTTCGGTAAGGCCGCTGACTGTGCCGGCGGATTGCACCGATGGATTCTTTGGTTGCTACTGGAAGCGCCCGCGCGCCTATCTGGATGCAGAAATACGGGCATCGATCTCAGGCCTTGCGCTGCTGGATCAGGACCTTGTCTCTGGTGTTTTCAAAAAGCTGGAGGCTGACCTTGCCAGTGGCGCGTGGCAGCGCGCTAACGCCGAGCTGGCCGAGCGGTCTGAGGCTGACCTGGGCTATCGCCTGGTTATCAGTGAAGCGTAGCCTGTGTTGTTCGTTGAGGCCTTGGCCTAGCTGCCCCCATGGTTTTGCACTGCGCCTAGAAAATCCACAACGAGCGTTTTGAAGCGAGGGTCTGTCACCGCTGACAGATGATCTGCTCCGGGCAGTTGCACGTGCTCAGCGTTCGGGAGTGCGCTGACCATTCGGTCGGCGCTATCCACGTAAGGATGGTCTTCACTACCGTTGACGATGAGCACCGGCAGGTGAGCCCGGGCTGGGTTGTCTCCGATGAGCTTCAATGGGTAACCATCTGGCCACATCGCCTCTGCGGAAAAGGCGAGCGCCTCGAGATCGCTAGTGGGGTTGGCGTCGACAAAGCCGCGTACGGCTTTTCCGGTCGGGTCGCTTACGTCTGTGATGCTCGGTGCGCGCAACGCGGCTGCGATGGCCAAACCCGCGGCGGCGCTGGCCTCGGTTTCGTCTCCGATGCCGCCAAGGATCATGGAGGTAAACCGATCCGAGTGCTGTCCCAGGAGCCAGGCGCCGATAAACGCGCCCATGGAATATCCCATGAAGTCGCACGTTTGGATGTCGAGAGTATCCAATACGGCGAGCACATCCTGGCTCATGGCTGCGTACTTGTAAGGCTGGATTGCTTGAGGTTTGTCGCTCGCGCCATGCCCACGTACGTCTAGCAGAATTACCTATCGAAACGCAGACAGCGCTTCCACCCAGCCGGTGGCGTCCCAGTTGCTTGTGGAGTCTGCGCCCCAGCCGTGTACCAGGATGATTGGAGAGCCACTGCCGACTGTCCGGTAGGCAATGCTGAGTCGGCCCGATTGCGCAAATCCGGATGTGGAAGAGGCGTTCATCGTGGTGTTTCGCTTTGCATTTTCTCGATGGCGCAAGACGACGCAATGAGGTCAAGCGACGCTCGCGCAAGCTATAGTGCTGCCAGGAAATCTGGAGTTGAGATGTGATCGTATTCGTAAACGGAGCATCCTGCACTGGCAAGACGTCGCTGGCGCGAGCACTGCTGATGCATTGGAGCCTCGATTCGGCAATTGAGCGTGACAGTACACAGCGCGATTAACTATTTGTCAGGTTTTACTCATGACTAAAACAGCATCGTTGAACGACGAGCCGTTCAGCTACCGCGAAGGAAAAGACGACCGCGTGGAAATACTGTTTCGTTCTAAAACTGCGAAGACACTGAAAGGAGCGCCGGCGGTTCGGTTTCTCAACCGGCTGGCTGGCCTCGATGCCCATGGCCAGCAGTTGCTCATGGCTCGCGAGACTGGCCAGTTCAAGTTCGGCAACGAGCGCGGTAACAAACCGACCAACTTAGATGGCTAACTTAAAAGAGTCGGATCTGTACGAGCCGGTTAAGGCCTATCTGCAAGCACAAGGTTATGAGGTTAAAGCCGAAGTGGCCGGTGTCGATCTCGTCGCTTGCCGTGCGGACGAAGATCCGGTGCTTATCGAGATGAAGACAAGCCTGTCTCTTGCTCTGGTTCACCAGGCGATCAATCGGCAGTCGATATCGGATTGGGTGTATCTGGCGATTCCGCAAGTGCGCTCGCGCAAGGCGCAGGCTGCCAATCTTCGTTTGTGTCGCCGGCTTGGCCTGGGCTTGATGATGGTGCGGGTTGCCGACGGCCACGTTACGGTCAGTGTTGATCCGAAGCCTTACAAACCGCGCCAGTCAAAGGCTCGTCGCGGCCGGCTGCTGAACGAGTTTGCGCGCCGGGTGGGCGATCCGAATACCGGTGGAACGACTCGGGTGAAGCTTGTCACTGCCTACCGTCAGGATGCCCTGCGCTGCGCACGGTTCCTTGCCGAGCACGGTGCGTCAAAAGGGTCGGATGTTGCGAAAGGTACGGGCGTGTTGGGGGCAACGCGCCTTATGGCGCTGAATCACTACGGCTGGTTCGAGCGGGTGGCTAAAGGCATCTATGAGGTTACTCCGGCCGGTGCATCGAGCCTTAGACTCTATGGTGATGAGGAGCTGGCGGGTGAGAGCGGCTAGTTGCTGAGCATTGCCTCACGCGAGCTTCTCGATCTCCAAACGCATCTGCTCGGCTTCAGCGACAAGCTTTGCATTCTCTCGTACGTCACCATTGCGCAGGGCGTGCATCGCTTTCTCCATCTTCTGCTGATAGGCCTTCTTCAGCTTCTTTTTCGGATCTCGGGAGAAAAGACTCATGATGAACCTCCTGCTTGTTGCGCGTTCTTGAATGGTTGACGAGTGTGCGGATTGTGAGCTCGATCGCATGGCTGTTTGTCTGAACAGATATCCTATCCGGCGTGATGTAGCTCGCATGTGAATCTGCGCTACGGACCGACGAAACAAGGATGTATCTTCATGAGTGTTGAGGTTCTCGACGCACTGCGTAGCACGGGCTACCCGCTCTTAACGATCGCGCTGGTCTGGCTGTT
>CAYGQC010000189.1:5185-6931 GCA_964351875.1 uncultured Pseudomonadales bacterium | reverse complement strand
CGCCTTCCTTGTGGTCTTCGGTCTTGAAGAGTGTGGCGAGGGATCGAGTGACCCATGCACCGGTGTCGTCTAGCCGGTCATAGCGCAACCGCCGTAGTCCTTCCTTAAGGTAACGCAACGCGAGTGGCGGATTGACGGCGATTCGCTGCGCCATTGCGCGAGCGTGACTCGCGAGCTCTGCGTGTTCTACAACGTCACCGACCAGACCGATTCGCTTGGCTTCGGCCGCGTCAATCAAGTCGCCTGTAAACAGTAACTCCGCAGCCTTTGACGGGCCGACGATGTCGGGTAGACAGAGGAAACCACCGACATCGCACACGAGTCCCCGCTTGACGAACAGCTCGCCGAAGCGCGCGTTCTCGGAGGCGATTCTGATGTCGCAGAACAGCGCCAGTTCCATTCCCCAGCCGACAGCAGCGCCGTTAACGGCGGCGATAACGGGTTTTTCGCACTCGAGCACCGCCGCTGCCGCTGGTGTCGGGCCTGGACGGACGTTGTGAGGGCGCCGCTCCGAGGGATCGCCAGCGGCCATGATTTCGCGCACGTCGTCGCCGGAGCAGAACGCAGGGTCTGTTCCGGTAATGATCACGCACCGAACCTGTGGATCGCGACTGACCTGGTCGATGTGGCTCTTGAGTGCGTCGTAGGCTTCCCAGTTGAGCGCATTGCGCTGCTTGGGCCGATTCAGGCAGATCGTTGCGATGTGATCAGATACGTCCAGGGTGACGGTGTCGGATGAGTTGTTGGCTTCGAACATGTCAGATTTTCCTGTTTTTTGAGGGCCTGAGTCGTATTCGCTCAGTGTCGCGCAACCTTGTCGAGCGCGCAAAGTTTGGTGAAGAGGGTATTGGATGAGCCGTCGCGCGGTCTGCGTCCTCAGCGGCGTCGCAATGTTCGGCGCACTCGTTTATAACGGTCGCGTACTGTCGATCCCCGCCCAGGAAGCTGCTCCCTACGTGACTCGCCATCAGCCCCCAGAAGCTCGTAAGCGCCAGATTCTTGATGCCGCGGCTGAGTGTTTCGCGCGCGCTGGCTTTCAGGCAACGCGAATGGAGGACATCGCCGCAAGGTGCGAGCTCTCCAAAGGCGCGCTGTACCATCAGTTCGATAGCAAAATTGCTATTGTTCTCGCGCTCGCCGATCGGTGGGTGGAGAGAGTCCCGGCGCAGCTTGCGCTGAACAAGCCAGGCGGCGAGGCGGACTTAACCGTCGCTCTGGATGCGCCACTGTTTGTGGTATTGCTTGCGGAATCGGCTCGTCAGAACGAGCTTCGAGCGCTGCTTAGCGACGGCTTGCGCGAGGTTGCCCGGGCGGTTGGCCAGCAACTGGCTCCGGAGCAGGAAGCGCAGTGGGACGCCCTCATGACGCTTGCGCTCGGAGCCATGGTTCGCTCGGCATTGGGCGAGGCTACGGCCGAAGCCGGCAATGGCGATCACATATCGGTGCGCCAGTTTCTGAAAGTGCTGCGTTCGAGCAGCAAACCGCGCTATCGGGTGCAGTACGTCGAATCGCGTCAATAGCGTGTCCTGTCTCGATTGCCGCGTTTGCGCTAGCGAGCTCGCTTGATTACGGACCCAGTTTTCTACGTCACTGCGGCGCTCGCTGTGCTTGTCATCGGCGTGGCAAAGGGCGGCCTCGGTGGCGGCATCGGTGTCATTGGTGTGCCGCTCATGGCGCTGACGATCGGACCGATTCGTGCGGCCGCAATTCTTCTGCCTTTGCTCATGGTTATGGACGCGATGGCGC
>CAYGQC010000189.1:0-5175 GCA_964351875.1 uncultured Pseudomonadales bacterium | reverse complement strand
CTGCGAACGTACTGGCGCCGCTGGCATTCGGCGAGCCTGCGAATGTTGCTACCGGGAGCGTTTCTGGGAACGGCCGTGGGCTGGCAGACGTTCGAGCTGTTCTCGGCCGATTCTCTGCGAGTGTTGATAGGCTCGATCGCCCTGTATTACGGCGCCAGTCATTTTGTTTCCCGGTCTTCAGGCCGGCCCGCCCGCGCCGCTGGCTGGTTTGCAGGCACGGCTTGGGGAGCGATTGCCGGGTTCACAAGCTTTGGCATCCACGCGGGTGGGCCTCCGGCGTATGCGTTTCTGCTCCCGCAAAAACTGGATCGAACGACGTTCCAGGCGACGCTTGTCGCGTTCTTCTTTCTCGTCAACTGGAGCAAAGTAGTACCGTATCTGCTGCTGGGCCAACTCGATGTCTCTAACCTGGCAACGTCTGCGGTTTTGCTGCCGTTAGCACCCGTTGGCGTAATGCTCGGAGCGTGGCTGCACACGCGCGTAAACGAGGCGCTGTTCTTTAGCGTGGTCTACGCGTCGCTGATTGTGGTTGGCGGTAAGCTGGTTTGGGATGGCCTCGGCCTCTAGCGCTGTATCAGGCGGGATTTGCCTGTTCGCGGGGCCCCTGGGGCTAAAATCCGCACAAAATTGATATTGGTTATAAAAAACGCCTTCATGTTCGCTTTCCGATCTAAATGTGGCCGATTTACTGTGTTTTTACCGATTCAATTGTCACCTTTTGTAACAAAACATTGACCGCAGCAATTCGGCTGGCACACTTAAGTCCTGTCCTTTGGTTAGGCTCGGTAGCGCGTATATGCAGTACCTGCACGGATTTATTGGTCTGGTTTTCCTCGCGTTTGCGGCGGTACACCTGACGGCGCCCGAACCTGTGTATTGGATATCTGTCTACATGACTGGCGCAGTGCTGACGCTGCTGACGCTGAGTGATCGTCTTACTCGATTAAGTGCCAGGGTGCTGGCGCTCTTTGCAACGATTGCGATGTTCTTCTACTTCGCCGGCTTCTTTCGCCTCGCGCCCTACCTTATGGGCGATTGGTACACCACGCTGCGAGGCCTCGATGCGATAGGCCTGTTGTTCGGCGCCTTTGCCATGATTTCTGTGCTGTCAGACTACAGTTGCCGACTCAAAGCGCGTTGTGACGAAGCGCGGCGAACCAAACGACGAGCATTTTTCACCGCGCCTCGTCGTCTCGAAAGCACCGCCGACTAAAACTCTCGCAGTTTTGCGCCCGGCGACTGTCGATCCTGCCTGATGCGCCGGCGCGCACCACACCAGCAAGCCGTGTTTGATTCGGTCCGTGGCGATCACGAACAGCGAGTCTGATTTTGATCGCTTTCGTTCTTCGCGATTCCTGCGCCTGTTCTTGCTTCACTCTGTCCTTGCTTCACTCTGCGACCGCTAAGTTTGGCGAGCGTGACAGTGCGGTCGCACCTTGCTTCGTACGCCTCGCAATGTCCCCCGAGGAGAGTAGGCACAACGCCGCGCTCCTGAAACCGGTTAGCTCGCCGGGGCAGCCTTGCGGACAGCGGGCATGATGTCGGTGAGGTAGGTATCGAGTGCTTTCTCGTCCCAGGGTGCTCGCAGCGCGATATTGATCTCCTGGGCGCCCGCATCGATGTACTCGCCGATCGTGTCGATCGCCTGGGACGGTTCGCCAATCAGTGCGCCGCCGGCAATCCGAGATGCCATGTCACCCCAATCGCGTTGGAGCAATGCGGCTTGATCCGATTGCGCGCTCTTACTTGAGCCGAGATTGAAGAGCAGGTTGACGCTGCGACGAAGGCTTGAGGGGGCTCTGTCGGCTTCGGCGCACCAATCGTCCAATACGCCATTGAGACGCCGGTATTCCGCCGGAGCCAGATAGGCGGCGTTCCAGCCATCAGCATGGTCTGCTGCGATTTTGAGTGTGCGCTTCTCGCCGACTCCACCTACCCAGATCGGCAGCCGTTGCTGAACAGGGGCGGGGAGACATGACGCGTCATCGACCTGAAAGTGATGTCCGGAGAAGGTGGTGCGCTCCTCGGTGAGCATTCGCCGCACGACGGTAATCGCCTCCTCGAGCATATCCAGGCGCGTGCCGATGTCCGGGAAAGAGTAGCCGTAGGCCGTCGCCTCCCATACGTGCCAACCGGCGCCCATGCCGAGTTCAAAGCGGCCGTCGCTGATGTGATCCAGGGTAGTGGCTGCCTTCGCGAGCATCGCTGGGTTGCGATAGCCAACGTAGAAAACCAGGCATCCAAGACGCGCGTTGCGCGTCTCGGCTGCCAGAGCGCCCAGAGTCGCGAGAGCTTCGAAGTGTGGCTCGCTGCCGCCTTTCGGTGGCGCTTCGTAGAAGTGATCCCAGGCCGAGATCCAGTCAACACCAGCATCATCCAGGCGTCGCCAGAGCGCTCGTAAGTCTTTCATCGGCATGTTCTGTTGGCCGACATGCACTCCCAGAGATAAAGCCATCTCTCATTCGCCTCGTGTTTGTTCTAGTGATTGTTTTGGACGCTGGTCTGCTAGCACGAGAGCATAACCCAGCGGCTTGGCGAGAACCCGTCAGCCAGCAGCGACAAAGGCCCCGTTTGGGACAAAAATGCGAGGGTTGCCTGTCACGCGCTTCTCGTATTGCCCGCTCGGTAGCCGAGTTTCAACAGTGCGCGCAGGCCAACGAATAACACCCCTCGTATGCCAAGTACCCAACAAGCTGCGTATAGCGGGGCGTTGATGTCAAAACGCAGACAGATCGCGAGAACGATGCCTGTGAGCAGCAAAAGCATGAGCAGCCGATTCGCTTCGACTCGGCGACGATCCCGGAAGTGCCATGCGTCCCAGGTGCGCATGACGCTCGCGAAAACGCTGACCCAGAGGAAAGTGCTGGCGACAAAAACGAGGATAGAGATGAAGGTCATAGCGTATCGTTCGGTTTCGGTGCTGGTGGTGCCTGCCCTGCATCATCGCCAACCACCGTGCTGGTGGTGCCGTCGAGCAAAGCGTCGGTTTCCGCTGACCGTTTGATGTGAATGATCGTGCCCGCGGTGGCGTCGATACGAAGCATGTCGCCGTTAGCAATGGTAGTGGTCGCCCCGGCGACATCGACGATGCAGGGCACGCCATATTCTCGTGCGACAGTACCCGCGTGCGACAGATAGCTGCCGACCTCGACAACCACAGCAGCGGCCGCCGGGAACAGCGGCGTCCACATCGGGTCGGTATAGGGCGCGACCAGAATTTCTCCGGGCGCAAGGCGGGTGTCTGCGCCAATCTGGCGAATTACTCGAGCCGGCCCTTCCGCGATGCCGGGCGATGCACACAGGCCGTGCAACTCCGCAGATGAGGCATCGGCGTCGGCGAGCATATTTATCGTCATTAGTGGCGGTCGCCGGCTCCAGGCAAGGTGCTCCGCGCGTCGGCTGCGAATGATTGGCTCAACGTTTTCCCAGCGCCAGCTTGTGTTCAGGAGCTTCTCGATCTCCTGCCAGTGCAGAAAGAAGATGTCGTCGGGACATTTCAACGAGCCGGATGCCAGTAGCTGCTGTTCCCGCTGCAGTATCTTGCTACGCAGCGTGTCGAATAAGAGGATGTGGTAGTGGCGCGTGTTTTCGCGAAGTGCGCTCAAGTCCCGCACTTCTTCGATCAGGGTGTCGATCAACCAGCGTTGCCAGCGCCTGCCGAGTTGCTGGTGCATGCGGTCCATCGCGGCCAGTTGTTCGCCATGCAGTTCCCGCACCTCGCCTCGGCTAGCCATAAAGGTTTGAACCATGGCCAGCACCGGTCCGGGGTCTTCGCGCCAGCGCGGAGACATGAGTTCCACTTCTCCCGCACAGCGATGGCCGAATTCGGCCATGAACGCATCGAGCGCTGCCTCGAAGGCGGTGCCCTGCAGTGCCCGGGCAAGCTGGGCGTATTCGCCGGTATTCGAGCTGTTTGCGAGCGCCGTACTGACATCGACTGAAGCGCTCGCGACGTTAGCCAGATGTCGAATGCGATCCACCAGATCCCTGGACTTGAGATCTTCCCCAGCCTGGGTGAGCAGCGCGAGATCCTTTTCTGCATCGACAAGACCAGGCGCAAAGCGTCGCAGGAGTGCTTTCAACCAGGCGGTGTAGAGGAAGTAGCGACCTGCGGCGACGTTGGCTTGAAGCACGCGCAGGCCGATGCGGCGGAAGGGTGAACCCCCGAGAAAGAGTTTGCTCAGCACCATCGGGGCATTATTTCTCCCCGAGCGCCGCATGCGTTCGGCGAGCTCGGCAAATGCCTCGAACTGCGCACTCGACACTCGGCGGGCACGTTGAGCAAAGATGCCCCAGGCCGGGTACGCCAGCACTACGACAACGAGCAACAGGATCGCCTTCGGCCAGTGAATCGTGGGCGGCGAGGGGCGTCTGAGCAGCAATATGTCAGCCCATTCTTCGCGGCTGAGCCGAAACGGCAGAAGCGTTCTGGCCAATTTGGCATTCAGGTAGAGCCTGCCGTTTACGAAGCGCCCGAACCCCGGAATCACCTGGCGAAACAGGTCCACCGATAGTGGAGTCATGGGCTCGGTGAAATTCTCGACGATCGGTTTGAAAATGACCCACTCGCCGTCGACGCTATTCTCGCTTGCGTCAGCGATGGTGAACGGCCGGCTCTGCAGTGCGTGCAGTTCGCCGTCGTGATCGATGGCCCATTCTACGTCCTGTGGTGAGTCAAACAGCTCGCTGCACTGCCTGGTTAGCGCCCAGATGGCTTCGGTTTGGGCATCGTTGAGGCTGGTCACGCGTTTGCGGTTTGTCGGTACCGCCTGTAGCCGCGTTCCAGAAAATCCGTCGTTGCTGATTTGCCAGTCTTTGCGCGCGGTGTGGCAGGCGATCATTTTGCCGTTGTCGTTCACCTCGAATCGGTCGGGCGTTACGCGCCCATCCACGACGGCAGCACCCAACCCCCAACTGCTTTCGATGATGGCGTTTGATGTTTGCCCTGTCGGGTCGCGCGCAAAGCAAACGCCGCTGACCTTCGGCTGAATCAGCGTTTGAACGATGACCGCCATTTCCGGTGTGCTCGAGATGCCCATCTGGGCGCGATAGCTCGCGGATTTCTCGAGCGATTGCCATACTTTGATGACCGCCCGGGGCAGCGATTCCCGGGTGATGAAGTACAGCGTGTCGTGCTGGCCTGCAAAACTGGTAGTAACTACGGTATCGACGGAG
>CAYGQC010000188.1:0-6999 GCA_964351875.1 uncultured Pseudomonadales bacterium | reverse complement strand
ATGGTGCTTTACGTGCAAAGCAACGGCAAAAGCTACGCTGACCGCGTGAAAGACCGCCTGGCGATTCACCTGCTGCGCACCCAGTACTTCACTGCGCTGCGCACCGAAGCTCAACTCGGCTACATCGTCACAGCCGTCTATGCCGAGCTGCACAACCAGCCCGGCGTCGCGTTCGTGATTCAATCGCCAGTAGCCACACCGGAACGACTGGAAACCGAAACGCTGGCCTTTATCGACACTAGGCCGGCCGTCTTTGCACAGATGAGTGAAGCCGATTTCGAGGCGGCCCGCACCGCGTTAGCAAACGATATTCTGGAAGCCGATCAGAATCTCATCAGCCGAGGCTCTCGTCTGTGGCGAGACCTGATCAACGACGAGACGGGATTCGACAGTCGCGAGAAACTTGCCGCAGCGCTCAACTCCATCAGCAAAGCCGACTTCCTGGCTTACCTGCAATCACTGGCGAAGCGTGCGCAAAGCGAACGTCTGGTCATCACCAGCCCCGGCAATGCGCAAGCGAGTCCCGACGCCAGCGGAGCAGTTCCAGCCACTACAACGGAGCAGAACGATGAGTGAAACCAGTCCGGGCAAACCACCTCGAGGCCTGCCAAAAGGCCAGTCACTAGCCGGTATTGTCGCTGCTATCGCAATCGGCGCGGCCATCGCGTGGGCAGGAAGCGGCGCGAGCATCGCTGCACCTGGGACCACCTGGCCCCTGTTTGCCGTATGTGGTCTGGTTGCGTACCTGGTGCAATGGATTGTCTTCGTACCGTCCTATCTTGCCCAAACTGAGCACTATTACGATCTGACTGGCTCGCTCACCTACATCACTATCGTCGTGACGGCCTACTTGCTCGGTAGCGGTGACCCACGAGCGATGCTGTTGACCGGTCTGATCGTGTTCTGGGCCGTTCGACTGGGGACTTTTCTGTTTCGGCGCGTGAAAGCAGATGGCTCCGACGGTCGTTTCGATACGATCAAGCCGAATTTTCTGCAGTTTCTAATGGCCTGGTCGCTGCAGGCGCTATGGGTTTTTCTGACGGCATCGGCCGCCTTGGCGGCCATCACCAGCAGCGAGCCCGTGCCGCTTGGCGTAGTCGCCGCCATCGGCTTTCTGCTGTGGGTCGCCGGCTTTGCCCTTGAAGTCATCGCGGACTACCAGAAGCGCGTCTTTCGGGCCGACCTGGGTAACGACGGGCAATTCATAACCAGCGGTCTGTGGTCCTGGTCGCGGCATCCAAACTACTTCGGCGAGATCCTGTTGTGGGTTGGAATCGCCGTGATCGCATTGCCCGCTCTATCGGGCTGGCAATACGTCACGCTCATCTCGCCGGTTTTCGTCTTTGTGCTGCTGACACGCATCAGCGGTATCCCGATGCTGGAGCGACGCGCTCGCAGGCGCTGGGGTTCTGATCCCGAGTGGCAGGCATACCTGGATCGGACTTCCAAGCTAATCCCCAGACCACCGTCGGCAAGCTAGCCGAGCGCCTGGCGAGCCGGGGTTCACGATGCAGGCTCTGCTCAATGAGATTCGGCGTTGCCAGCTCTGTCCACTGACGCACGGCCACCGTCCAATCGTGCAGTGTAGCCAACGAGCGAGCATCCTGATCGCAGGACAAGCACCCGGAAGCAAAGTGCATGCTTCCGGCATTCCGTTTGACGATGCCAGCGGAGATCGCCTGCGCGACTGGCTTGGCTTGTCGCGCAAGCAGTTCTACGACCCCGAACTGCTGGCACTGCTGCCGATGGCATTCTGCTACCCCGGAAAAGGCAAGTCCGGGGATCTGCCGCCACCGCCGCTGTGCGCACAGACGTGGCGAGAGGCAGCCATGGCGCGCCTCGACGGCGTCGAGTTGACCATCGTCATCGGGCGCTACGCGATCGACTGGCACATGCCTGGCTATCGTCTACATTCGGTTACTCATGTGGTGCAGGATTGGCGCAATCATCCACCGGATATGACGGCGCTCGTCCACCCCAGCCCGCGCAACAACATCTGGCTGCGCAGAAACCCCTGGTTCGAGGAAGCGCGCGTGCCGCAGATTCGTGACCAGGTGCGCAAGTTGCTCGACGCTCGTACAACAGCCTGACCGCACTCCATTACTCACAAGTGCGAAGATCCGTCTCGGCTCGCTAAGTCGCTACAATCTGAAACGGCTATCATCCGTTCATTCGGCAGACTGTGCAGCAGCAACTGGCGAATGCCCATGCCAGAAAGAACTTTCCGGATTCCCGTTTGTCGAATAATCGTGCTGCAGCTCATCGAGACAGCGCAACCCTGTGAAGCACCAATGTGTTCGCGCGGTTGCGGGGCCAAAGCATAACAAACCCCTTCCCGCAGTCTTTGACCTGCCGATTGAGCGAGACCATGTCAGCACTGAGCAAGAGCCTTCTTTCCGCAACGGCGGGAGCACTGATCTACGGCGGCTGGGCCTATTGGGTAAACATGTCCGATGGCGCCCAAATGGCGATCACCACCGCCCTGGTCCAAGGCAGTTTCTCGTTTGTCCTGACGCTGTCGATGACCCTGATACTCGAGTATCTGTATCGTTTTCTCGGCCCAGGCACCGGCGCAGTTGTGGGCACAACGGCCGCGGTTTCCGCGTTTATGTTCGCGACCGCATACAGCCTTCAGTGGCTGGCAGGCTCGAGCGAGATTCTGATGACAATTTTGCCGGGCTACCTGATCGGCACGGTCTACGCGGCCTCCTATGCGGTGTCGCTCGAGCGCCGTGCGCGTAACGCCTGAGCTGAAACTCCGATGACCTCATGTACAGATACAACCACGCGCGACCACAGTCGCGACGCGGACCTTACACGTCGAAACCTTGCATGCCTGCAAGAGCTGAACAGCCTGCTGGGGGCAATCGACGATACAACCTACTGCTTCGACAACCCACTGGTGGACGGCAGTATAGGTACCCATGTCCGGCACCTGCTCGAGTTCTATCAGAACTTTGTCCGCCAGTACTCCAGCGGTACGATCTGCTATGTCAATCGCGAACGCTGTATGAATCTTGAAACCAGCGTCGTGACGGCCCGGCAACGCCTGGCCGATCTTTGTCGCGCATTGCCGAGCATCCAGACTGGCAAACCACTGCAGGTGCAACACTTTGGCGGGGCGTTGAGCCAATCCTGCACAACCCGGGAGCTGAGTTACTTGCTCGATCACACGGTTCATCATCTTGCTCTCATCAACGTATTGGCTCGCCTCGCTGGCGTGCACCTACCTGAGCAGTTTGGCTTCTCCTCATCCACCGTTGCCCATCGGGCAGCGAGCTGACTCGTCTTCCGATGGCAGCAGAACTGGTCAATATCGACAACGCCACCAGCTTCCCGCTGACCCGGGAACAGCAAGGTCTTTGGGTCGAATGGAAACTGAGCCCAACCGGCGCCTCCTACAACACCTGTGTTCAGTCGACGTTGACAGGAGACCTCGACGTCGAGCGGTTTCGCCAGGCGATAGCGGACGTGGTTGCCACGTTCGAACTACTCCGCGGCTACTGCGTCGAAGACGGTGACAACGTCCGAATCGAATTGTCAGAGCGCGAGTTCGAGCTGCCTCTGATCGACGTCTCCGATGGTTCGGAAACCGAGTCCGCCACCGCGAAACGCCGCGCAATGGCACTGCTCAACCGGCGCCGGGACGCGGCGATCGACCTGACCACTTTTCCGCTCATTCGAGCCGCGCTCATTCGCACCGCCAGCCAACGTTACTACTTTATCGGCGTGGTGCCGCATCTGATTTCCGATGGCTATTCAGCCGTCTTCATACTGCATGCGATCAGCATCGCCTACGCCAGCGGCCGCACCGGACTTATAGAGGCGTTCGGTGAAGATCGGCGCGACTGGTCTGACTATCTCGCCTGGAAGCGTGACGTGGACCCTGCCGCAGCCATCGACGCCGCGCAGCACTGGCAATCAGTGTTGGCTGACGCCCAACACATCACGCCAATCTGTAGCAAGGAGCTGAGCGTCACAGACACCCACGGAAAACGCCGGCACTTTGAGATTCCACAGGACGTCGCGAAACGTCTGCGCAAACTCGCGTTCGCCCAGCGCACGTCGTTGTTTTCCGCACTCGCCGCAATCTACGCCGCATTCCTGCATCGCTACACGGCTTCCGATGACATCGTCATCGCGTTTCCCGTGGACTTGCGGCCGCGCGGCTATCGCGAGGCATTCGGCTTCTATGTCAACGTGGTCCCTGTGCGCATCGATGTGTCCGGCAACCCGAGCTTCACGGAATTGATCGCTCGAGTCGGCAAGGCGCGGCGAGCCGACAAGAAACACCAGCACCTGCCATCGCTGGACATCGTCAAAGCCAAACGAGCGATCGACCGCCGCTTCGACGGTCGGCTGACGAACGTCTCGATGGGCCAAACGGTCTCACGGTTTCAAGGACTTGCACTGGACGGCATTGACTGCGAGCCGCTCGACAACGAGCTGATCGACGTGCGCGACGACCTGTCTTTCATGTACGAAGTCACCGAAGGACCGATTGGCATCTGGCTTGAGTATCGGGAATCTGCGTTCAGCGACAACGAGATCGATCAGATGCAGCGGCATATGCTCGCGCTCATTCGCGCAATGGACAAAGAGCCGCTGAGGCCCATCAACGATATTCCATTGATGGCGCAGGCCGAGATTGACGACGTGCTATCGGCCGGCCGAGGAATATCGATTGAGCTGCAACATAGCTGCGTGGCTGCGGCGCTGACGGCGAGCTTTGCAGAGCACCCGGAGCAACCGGCGATGCTCCTCGACGATGGCTTCGGTTCAATCACCTATCGGCAGTTGCAGGAGATTTCGAAGGCGCTGTCGAGGTCTCTACCCGAGCCCGGTCAGCGCGTGGCGCTGCTGCTCAAACAGCGCGCCTGGCAAATCACCAGCATCGTCTCCGCCTTGCAACACGGCGTCACCTACGTCCCCATAGACCCGTCGATGCCAATGCAGCGCATCCGCGCAATAATCGACAGCGCGCAACCCACCGCACTCTACTGCGATGACCAGCAACTTGCGGATGAGCTGTCGGGCATCGTTGGCAGGATCAAACAACTGCCGAGTTTCGAAGACTGGGCCTCGCTCGACACTGTCGCCTACGCTGAAGGCAACTCACTTCCCGAGGTCGACTCTGCCACCTCGGCCTATGTCATATTCACCTCAGGCTCGACCGGCACACCTAAGGGAGTCGAGGTGACGCAAGCTGCGGTGGCTCATCGATTGGCCTGGATGAACCACGCGCTCAAGATGCACCCCGGCAGCCGAATGCTGGCCAATACCAGTTATGCCTTCGACGTTTCGGTCACCGAGTTGCTGTGGCCACTAACAAACGCTGCGACGCTCGTACTCGCCGATACCGCTCGCGCGAGAGACGCTCGCTACCTGCGGAATCGCATTGCCGATGCTCGCGTGGATACGCTGGCGATCGTACCGTCCGCGCTCAGCGCGCTGCTGGAGGCCCGCAGCACAGCCTCCCTCGACAGCCTCACACAGGTGCTGGCCGCAGGCGAAGCGCTACCCCAGAGGACAGTGAGCCGCTTCTACGCGCTAGTTAAAGGTGATCTTTTTAACGTCTACGGCCCGACAGAAGCCACCATCTATGCCACGTGCGAGAAGACAGAACCGTTGCACGACTCTGTGACCATCGGCCGCGCTATAGCGAACACAAGCGTCGTGGTAGTAAACGCTGCGCTTGCACCGCAACCCTTTGGTGTTGTGGGCGAGCTTTGCATCAGCGGGCCGGGCCTCGCTAAGGGCTATATCGGCGATGATCAGTTGACGGCTGAGCGCTTCGTCGACAACCCCTATGGCAGCGGGCGGTTGTACCGAACCGGCGACACGGCTCGAATGCTGCCCGATGGCAGAGTCGACTACATCGGCAGAACCGACGGCCAGATCAAGCTGCGCGGCTTCAGGGTTGAGCTAGGCGATATCGCCACTGCTTTGCAGGAGCACCCTCACATTGCAGACGTCGCGGTTACGGTGCGCAAACACAGCAAAACCGATGCAGACCAACTGGTGGCTTACTACGCCACAACCAGCGAGCAACGAATTGCCGATCCCAACGACGCCCAGAAGTGGTCGGCGGTTGGCCGGGCGGCCGAGCTGGCCCGGCACTGTGGTGACCGACTTCCTGATTATATGATTCCCGCCCGCTTTGTCCCGGTTCCCCAGATTCCCAGGCTTGCCAGCGGCAAGCTGGATAGCGCCAAGCTGCCAACCGACATCGATTTAACCGATGCCTCAAACGGCCAGATGCCCGTCACTCACCGCCAGAAACAGATGGCTGAAGCATGGGCCCAAACCCTCAACGTGCCGCTGGCTGACATAGGGTTACAGTCGAGTTTCTTCGAACTCGGCGGCGACTCTCTGATGCTGATCTCCCTTGCTTGCGCGCTGGAGGATCGCGGCTGTTTCCTCGAAGTGCACGAGCTGTTCGACCACCCAACGATCGCCCTTGCAGAGCCACTGGTACGGACAACGTCAGAGCTGACTATTGATCAGGGTCCCGCGACTGGTACTTTCGCGACGCTGCCGCGACAGCGAAAGCTACTCTCGGACGGATTCGACAACCCCGCACACTGGAACCGCTGCATCGAAGTGGCGTTCAATCGGCACCTCGATATCAGCGCGCTTCAGCAAGCATACGCGGCCGTCCTCGAACACCATGACGGGCTGCGGCTTTCGTTCAACACCGAAGCCTCGCCCCCGACGTTTACCTATCACAGCGCTGACGCAGTCGATTCGAACGTACAGGTTTACGACCTGACCGAAATCGCCGAAGACGAACGCCAAGCGCACACCCAGGCGGTGCTGAACCGAGCAAACGCCAGCTTCGATCTGTCTAAGCCGCCGCTAATCAAACTGCTGCTGTTGGACGATGAGACCAGCTCGAAAGTTGTTCTGGTTTGCCATCACCTGCTCATCGATATGCGCTCGTGTCAGGTATTGCTGGAAGACTTGATGGCGAGCTACACCGCCGCGATCAGCCACCGT
>CAYGQC010000187.1:0-7042 GCA_964351875.1 uncultured Pseudomonadales bacterium | reverse complement strand
GCCCTGAGCGGAACAGACAGCCCTGAGCTGAGAAAGAAAACAGCCCTGAGCGGAACAGACAGCCCTGAGCTGAGAAAGAAAACAGCCCTGAGCTGAGAGAGAATACAGCCCGGAGAGGAATGGACAGCCCGGGACGGGGTGAAACTCTAGATCTCTAGTTCCAGCAACAGATCGGGCACATCGCAGAAAACGCCGCTCACCCCCCAGCTTCGCAGCTGCCGTGCCCGCTCTATATCGTTAACGGTATAAACCCAAACGTTCCAACCGGCACTGCTTAGCATCTTAACGTGGTCTTTAGTTGCAATCGCATTGCCGATATTGACGCTGACTCCGCGCTCGCGGAAACGCTCCGCCCGTTTGAGCACGTTGCGCCAATAGTGAAACAAGGGAGCGATCGCAGTTGGTCCAGCCACATTCGCCTGCAGATCATCGAATCTGGCCAGTTCCCGAAGATCGAACGACGACACCACAAAACGCAGGTTCGGCCATCGCTTGACCTCCGCGGCGACCAGTGTCGCCGTGTTCGCACCTTTCAGTTCGACATTGACCAAGGTGTTCGCCGGCGCCGCTGCGAGTACCTGGCTCAACGTAGGGATGCCTTCGCCGCTGCCTGCGTTCAGCGTGCGTATCTGGGCCAGCGAGTAGCTGGTTAGTTTGCCGTTGGCATTGGTTGTTCGATCGAGAGTGTCGTCGTGCATGACGAGCAACTCGTCTTGCAGCCTTTGGACATCGAGCTCCACCGCGCGCACACCCGCCGCCCAGGCATAACGAAAGCTAGCCAATGTGTTTTCAGGCGCTCGCCCCGCGGCGCCACGGTGCCCGATGACAATGAATCCATCGCTCGGCAGGTCGCTCTCGTCACGCATATCGGTTGCCTTTTGGTGGCCGCAGGGAGGCCAAAGCGTGCCGGGTGACCGGCTCCGGTGCAATACAGCGGTGCCTTATGCGCCTCACAAATATCGCGCTAGCTTTAGCCGCGCGGGAATTGCCGTTACCTTCGAGGCCATTGACGCTCTACAATAGCGGCTTGTCGATGGCCGTCGCGCATTATCCACGAGCTCACAGCGCCGAGCGCTGGGGTGATCAGGTATCGATCGACACCAGACTGGACATCCGTGAGCTTTTCCAAGGCAGCAATGTGACCGTATTCAGGGCGACAATCGTTTGAGTTACCAGGTACTTGCCAGAAAGCTGAGGCCGAGCGACTTTTCGGCGTTGGTCGGACAGCAACACATCGTTAAGGCCCTTCGGCACGCGCTCGACAACGACCGGGTGCACCAGGCATTTCTGTTCACCGGTACTCGTGGCGTAGGCAAGACGACGATCGCCAGGATCCTGGCGAAATGTCTCAACTGCGAACGTGGTGTCTCGTCCAATCCCTGCGGCGAGTGCGTGAGCTGCCGGGAGATATCCGAAGGCCGATTTGTTGACCTCATCGAGGTCGATGCCGCGTCGCGCACCGGTGTCGACGCGACGAGGGAGCTGCTCGAAGGCGCGCAATACCCACCGGTAGCCGGCCGCTACAAGGTGCTGCTGATCGACGAAGTGCACCAGCTCAGTACCCACGCCTTCAACGCGATGCTGAAGACTCTGGAAGAGCCACCTCCGCACGCCAAGTTTGTGCTCGCGACAACGGACCCCAAGAAAGTTCCCGCCACGATTCTGTCGCGTTGCCTGCAGTTTCAACTGAAGAATCTCAGCGCGGACGCGATCGCGGACTATCTCGCGGGCGTGCTTGCCGACGAGTCGATCGAATTTGAGCAAGGCGCGTTGGCGGTCATAGCGCGAGCCGCACGAGGAAGCATGCGAGACGCGCTCAGCATCACGGATCAGGTCATCAGTTTCGGTGCGGGCAGGGTCGAAGAGCGTGCGGTAAACGACATGCTCGGCGTGGTCGGTCGTGATCAGCTCGGCGCGATCATGTCCGCAATCAAAAGCGGCAGTGCTGACCGGCTACTGGCCGTCAGTGCAGAACTGGCAGAGAACTCCGCCGATTTCCGGCAGATCCTGCGTGACATTATGGCAGTTCTGCATGAACAGGCTGTCGAAGTCTCTCTGTCCCGGCAAACGGACCTGCAACCCGAGCAAATCCAGCTCTACTATCAGACGGCGCTACTGGGCAATCGTGACATGCCATTTGCTCCTGACGAGCGCACCGGTTTCGAAATGACGCTGCTGCGAATGCTTCAGTTTGCGCCGACGCCCGATGGCCAGAACATCGCGCCCACGCTCTCGCACGACAACTCGCCCGCGACTTCGAACACCGGACAAGCGCCTGCGGCGGGTGGAGCGCCTGCAGCGGATGGAGCGCCTGCAGCGGATGGAGCGCCTGCGGCAGATAAAGCGCCTGCGGCACATAAAGAGCCTGCCAACCCACAAACAAACGATTCTACGCACGCGGAGCCGACACCTCGCGCAAACGTGTCTCACCCAACCTCTGTCGTAACGGACGCGCCGGCTGAGCCTCGGGCTGGGTATTCCGCCGCAGCGGATGAGGCAGCAAACGACGTCTCGGCCGAACCCGGCCGGCAACCCCTGGCCGATGAGCCGACACTCGCGCCATGGTATTCCCTCGTCGATAATTGCCCCCTCAAGGGCGTTGGACTGATGCTGGCTCAGAACAGCGTGCCGATGCCTGCCAGTGGTGGTGAGATGGTTCTGCTGCTTGATCCGAGCCACGAAATGTTGGCGAGCGAGCGGCATATGGCGTCGCTATCACGGTGGCTAACGCAGGCCTGGGGCGAATCCGTGGTCGTCAGTGCACAGTTGCGTACTCCGGACCACGAGACCTGGTTGCAACGGCAGCAGCGTCGGTCAGCAGAGCGGCTGGCCGCGGCGCAGGTGTCTTTCGAGGCTGACCCTACCGTGCAGATACTCATTAGTGAATTCGGCGGTCAGTTGACCGATGTGCATGCACTCGATGTTCCGCAGGACATAGCAAAAGCGAGGCTCGGCAATGAAAGGACTTAACGACCTCTTCCAGCAGGCCCAGGGCCTTCAGGAGAAAATGGCGAGCATGCAGGAGGAACTGCAGCGCAAGGAAGTCACGGGCGAATCCGGCGCTGGGTTGGTCAAGGTCACGCTCAACGGCCAACATGAGGCCAAGTCTGTGCACATCGACCCGGAAGTTTTCAGCGAGGATCGTCAGGTTCTTGAAGACCTGATCGCTGCCGCAATCACCGACGCCTCAAGACGCCTCGCGGCAAGCCAGGCCGAAGCGATGAAGAGCCTCACTGGCGGTATGGCCATGCCGCCGGGATTCAAGTTTCCTTTTCAATGAAGTGTCTGGATCCGTTGTCACGAAGCACAGCACGAAGCAACGTCCATAGCGGCTCGCCTTCCCGTGAGTGATCTGATCACCGACCTGATCGAGCGCTTGCAGGTGCTGCCAGGCGTCGGCCCTAAGAGCGCCCAGCGTATGGCCTTCAATCTGCTGCAGCGCAACCGGGATGGTGGCGAGCGGCTCGCGCAGGCACTTAGCGCAGCTATGGTGGGCGTGCGGCAGTGTGAGCGCTGCCGTAACTACACGCAGACACAGTTGTGCCGCTTGTGTGAGCACCCTAGACGGGACGATGCGCTGCTGTGCATCGTGGAGTCTCCCGCTGACATCCTCGCGTTCGAGGCTGCGGGCGGATTCCGTGGTCGCTACTTCGTTCTGCATGGGCGCCTGTCACCCATCGACGGAATTGGCCCCGATGACCTTGGGCTGGATCTGCTTGCCGCACGCGCTGTCAGCGAAAAGTGGCAAGAGGTGATTCTGGCCACCAATCCAACGGTTGAGGGAGAGGCGACAGCTCACTACATCGCCACCATGTTGAAAAACGATGTTGCCGTTACCTCGCGCATCGCTCACGGCGTACCGCTGGGTGGCGAGCTTGAGTACATCGACGGCGGCACACTCGCCCACGCACTCGAGGGACGCCGTCATCTCAGCTGAATGGATAAGCGCTGACACACGATTGTCGCAACACTGTCAGACCTGGTCGTCTCGGGTCGCGTTCGACAGCGAATTCATGCGTTCGAAGACTTTCTATCCAGCAGCGGGTCTGTTTCAGGTCAACTCTGGAGACGAGATCGTTCTGATCGATCCACTCGCCATCGAGGACTTCCAGCCGATGCGGCGGGGCCTGATGGATCCGGATATAACGATTGTCATGCACAGCGCATCGGAAGACCTGGAACTGCTTCATCATCAGTTCGACGTACATCCGACACCGCTCTTCGACACCCAGGTTGCGCACGCCTTTACGTCGGAACGCTTCAGCATCAGCTATGCCGGCCTTGTCGAGCTGTACCTCGGTATCAGCCTCGACAAGGGCGAGACTCGCAGTAACT
Organism: uncultured Pseudomonadales bacterium; assembly: GCA_964351875.1. GTDB lineage: Bacteria > Pseudomonadota > Gammaproteobacteria > Pseudomonadales > Azotimanducaceae > JANSWO01. The sequence goes on along the minus strand of CAYGQC010000187.1, from coordinate 2,707 downwards.
GGCTCCAGCGCCCGCTGACAGACTCGCAGCAACACTACGCCGCGCTGGATGTGGACTATCTCTTGCCACTGCACGAGATGCTCGCAGAAAAGCTTGAAGCGCTTGGCCGCCTGGAGTGGTTTGAGGCCGATATGGAGAGCGTTCGGTTTCGCGAACAGGATCCTGAGCTGATGTACCTGTCGGCCAAGAAGGCGAACCGGTTGCCCCCGGAAGTCTTGTCCCGTCTGAAGGTCCTGTACTCGTGGCGAGAGATTCGAGCCCGAGGCGATAACCTGCCCCGAACCCATGTGCTCTGGGAGGAGCACCTGATGACGTTGGCCTGGATCGAGCAGCTCAGTGAAGCGGACCTTGAGGAACATTTGCCGCGTTCTGTGGTGCGCCGCTATGGCGAAGATTTGCTCGCCGAACTCGATGCCCGCAGCGGTGAGCCGGTCGGCGACATGCCTGCGCCGCTGAGCAGCGATGACAACGCCCTGGTGCGCGAGCTGCGTTCGCTCGCTACACAGCGCGCGGAGGAGCTGGAGTTTGCGCCCGAACTCCTCGCCCGCAAACGCGCGGTCGAAGAGTGTGTCCGTACGTTCAGGGATACCGGCCAACCCAGCGATATCTACGACGGTTGGCGCAGAGAAGTACTTGGCCCGGCGTTTTTCAAGGCGCTCGGCCAATGACCAGGGCGCTCACCGTCTACAAGTCCAAAAAGGTCGCGGATATTTATATTTTCGTTGATCGGGACTACGACGTCGATGAGCTGCCGATTGAGCTGCGTACACGGCTGGGTGTGCTGAGTGTTGCGTTGGAACTCGAGATGGAACCGTCGACGACGTTTCAGCGGACAACGGCATGCGAAGTCGTCCGCAACCTCGATAGCCAGGGTTTTCACATACAGCTACCGCCGCCGACCTTCGGCGGCCACGAATCCTGATGCCGTTCTGGGACGAAAAGCCGCTGGCAGAGTTTGATGCCCAGGAGTGGGAGGCAGTCTGTGATGGCTGCGCGCGCTGCTGTTTGAAGAAGCTTCAGGACGAAGAGACCGACGAAGTTTTCTATACCGCGGTCGTTTGCCAGTATCTGGATCAACAACGGTGCCGGTGCACGGTCTACCCGGATCGTCACCGGCTGGTGAGCGACTGCATCCGCTTTGACGCCGGTGATGTTGACGCCATGACCTGGCTTCCCAAAAGCTGCGCGTATCGGCGGCTGGCAGAAGGGCGTGGTCTGGCACAATGGCATCCACTGATCGCGGAACCTGAGGCCATTCATAAGGCCGGTATTTCGGTTCGTGGTCGGGTCGTCAGCGAGCTGCACGTAGCGGAAGAAGAGCTGGAAGACAGTGTCATCACATGGGTTGAGATTTAAGGCGGTCTTGGTTGTTATCGAGCTGGGCTGGCCAGGGCAGTCGGGGCTTAGGCTGACGGCAGGCGAACGATGCGGGAAAGGGCTAAGGACGGAAAATGGAGTATCTGACAGCTTGGATAATCGTCGGCGTCGCCGGTATGGGCGCGCTCGCGGGTGTCTTTATCCTCAGCCGCCAGATTCCCTGGCCTCTGCTTCGCACTGTCGTGCGTTGCCTTGCCGCGGTGTTTCTTCTGGTTCCTGCACCGATCGGCGTGCTTGAGGGGTTCTACGCGCCCGCATTTGTCGTGCTGGTTTTTGAGGGCTTGATTCGCGAAGGCGGCAGTGCAGAACCGGCGCTTACCATGCTGGGTGTCGCCGCGTTTGTAGCCCTTGCACTGGTGGCCGCGGGTTACCTCATTAACCGACGCCGAACGGCTACGTCCGCCGATTCCGAATAGCCTGCCGCCGCCCAGGGCGTCTGCCATGGAGCCTCAACGCCTCTCAGGCTGATTGCCTGCCGCCGGGCCGGCTAACACTCGCTAGCGGGCAGAGCGCCAGAGTCTGACTAGACTTAATCAGTCGGATCAGTTCTGGAAAACCTGGCAATGGGCAAAACCCGAGCCTGTCGTAATCACAACCGGATGTCGCCGGGCACTTTGGCGCGCGTTATTGGCACGGCGCTCGTTGGCTTCGCACTCGCGTTCTCCGTGCCGACGAGTGCGAATGAGTCCGACGTGCGCATTGTGATCGACGTGTCCGGTTCCATGAAGCAGAACGATCCAGAGAGCCTCCGCGTTCCCGCGTTAAAAGTGCTGTCGGCGTTGTTGCCAGAAGACACCCAGGCCGGCGTTTGGACTTTTGGGCAATACGTCAACATGCTGGTCAAGCATGGCCCCGCAAACGGCGCCTGGAAGCGCCAGGCGGCGATTTCTGCCGACGCCATCGGCTCCGTGGCTCTGCGCACTAACGTCGGCGAAGCCCTGGAGCGTGTTACCTGGGATCTGGATAGCGACTCGCGCCGGGATCGCCACATTCTCTTGCTGACGGACGGTCAGGTCGACATTTCCGACGACTCTGGCGTTAACAGCGCCGAAGCCAATCGCATCATCAAAGAGCTGCTCCCGCGCCTGGTCGATCAGGGGGTCCGGCTACATACGCTGGCCCTTTCGGCGCAGGCAGATGTGAATTTCCTCAAGCAGTTAAGCATCGCAACCGGCGGCTATCACGCGGCGCTGACCAACCCGGAAGAGCTGTCCGGCTACTTCCTGAAAACGCTATCGGCAGCGGCGCCACCAAACGAGGTCAGCCTCGGTGACGATTCGAGTTTCACGATCGACGAATCGGTGCGTCAGTTCACGGCGCTGCTCTATCG
>CAYGQC010000186.1:0-7054 GCA_964351875.1 uncultured Pseudomonadales bacterium | reverse complement strand
CTTCTGGAATTCACGTGAATCACGGTCACCGGAGTTGAACTCGAGGTCGGAGAAAATCGCATTCGGACCGACAATCTCGGGATCGCCTGCAGGATCGAGCGTAGTTGGGTCGCCGAAACGATCGGCAAGATCGGCGCTCTTCAGATAGCCACACTTCACGAGATCTTTGACCACGTCGTCCGCGGTTACCGGATTGCCGTCAACATCAACAGCGGCCATCTTCTCGCTGGATATGCGATAGATCGATTCCATCACGGCGACGGCGTCCTGCTGGCTCAGCACGCTGGTGAGGTCACCGACGTCTACAAGGCCTGTCACATCCGAAGGGCGATCGACCTTGGTTGGCCGAATCGTCAGATCGATGAGACTCTGTGGCGCCATGGAGTTACCGCCCGAATCTGAGTTTTCCGATCCGATCAGTGACAGCAGCGATCCGTCGGCGCCTGCTTTGGCAATGCCATACATGGGGTTGTGTGGATTGTTGCCAGTGTCGTTTTCGCTTCTCGCCGGTATCACCGCGCCATTAATGTTCGCAGCGGTTCCTGGAGAAATCCGCGTCATCATTCCGCGGAGGAATGCGCTGTCGGAATGAAAGGCGAGCCCGAGGGTGGTATCGATGAAATCATTGGTGCCAGTCTGCGGGTTGGCGATCGGCGGGATCATATCCGCGGGCAACCCCTGGCGTTCATAGCCCCCCGCAGACAGAAAGTCGAGCTGACCACCCTGTTTGCCGACGAGTACGTTAGAACCGGCCTGGTTCGAACCACCCGCGAGGTCAAAGCAGATAAACGGGATCTTGCCTGCGCCCTGGGTTGCGATGCCGCACTGGCTAACCAGGGGCAGCAGATCAGGAGACAGGGACGCGTGCACCTTGTTACTGATGCCGATGCTCGCGCCACCCAGTACTGTGCCTGAGCCAGCGATGAAACCCTGTGCCAGAAACTGGCGCCGAGTCTTGGGCCGTGGGTGATCCGCGTGTTTTAGCGGATCATCGTAGTGTCGAGTGTTTCGTCGTCGCATGATTACTTCCTCAATCCGCTTATTGAACCAACATGGTGGCGCTTCCTAGAACCGACGCGCAGGCTCCTTTGACGACGCGTTCGGTCCGGTCGGCCTCGCAGCTACCTCCGCAAGCGGTCAGTCGATCGATCAAACTATTGACCTCAGCCTCCAGCACCGCGATATCACCCTGGGTCGCGATAGTCGTACCAACCAGTCTGTCCATGAGGGGATCGGTTATCAGGCTGCGATTTCCGAACGCGGTTGCTGCCGGTGCGGAGAAATCAAAGCCAGGGAAAAAGCTTGCTCGCTCGGTCGCGTCATCAACCAGCGCACTGCAATAGGAGATCGCCAACTGGGTGATGCCCATTTGTTGAGATGAGATGAAGCCACCGATCGCCGGTTGCACAGGCATCGCCTGTCGCACCAACTCATACGTGCTGCGCACGGCTGGAGTCGCGCTGTCGATGTCCATGAGCTTGGCCATCGTGGCGTTGACTTCCGCAAAGTCCCGCACCCCGATGGTCGGATCACGAGGCAGATCCGGCGCTGGCGGTGGCGGGGTAGGTGCCACCTCGCTGTATGTGTTACTCGAGCTTCCGATATTTTCGAAGGTCAGGAAGAACTCGTCCTGAGCCGGTCCTTTCTCAAGCGGAACCAGGGTGCCGAGATCAGACAGACGCTGCAGGCCTTCAACGGCGTACGCGGCGTCACTGATGTCGATGTCAATGTTCTGGTAGGCCTGGGAAACGCCAAGCTCCCGACCATTGAGACCAATACGAATGCCTTCTATGTCAAAGCTGCCTGGCTGCGGATCGCTGCCCAGAACTACGAAGAACGGCTCATCGAAGAGATAGCCGTAGGAGTCAAACTGGCTCACCACAACAGCGACATAGGCATCCGCCACGCCGACATGGTCGCTCACGCTGAACAGGAGATAGTATTTTTCGCCCACACCAGCATCGAAGTTCTGTAACACCTGATCCGGCGTCAGGACCCGGTTGTGAATCGCCATGAAGCGGACGGTGCCGGCCCATTGATTGTCGTTATCCACTTCACTGCCGACGACAAGCGCGTAGGTATCGTTCCAATCATTGAGTAGTCCGGGAGCCACAGCGTCTATGTCTTCGGTAAAGACACCGTTTACATAGACGATTCGGCCACCTGCAGGATCGTAGGTAACGACTACGTGTTGCAACGTAGCTTGCAGGTCTTCGTCGGCATCGTTTGTAGACAGCCGAGGCTCACCGTCTTCTCCAGTTTCGTCAGTTCGGTTTAAGAAATCGTACTGGTAGAGGGTTTGCCCAAGCATGAAGTTTCGAGCGTCGCTGCCACCGGAGTAGCTGACGATGCGAGCGGGGCCGTCCTGGGTGACGTTCGCAGCGGCGACCCAGGCTTCGACCGTGAACTCGTTGGTCGATGTGATCAGATCGTGCAGCTTCGCAGAAGCCGTAGTTGAGCCCTGGGCTTTACCCCCGGTCAACGCAACACCCCAACCACCGACCCAGTCATAGCCACCGGACAGCGTCAGATTCAGCGCTGGTTCCACACCCGACGTATCGTAGGCGATGTTGCCTGAGCCGGTTTTGAACTCGTACTTCGCGATCACATTCGATTCAAATCGGCCGCCTGATGAGGCGACGATCCCATCCGTCAGGTTCAACGCTTTACTAGTGACCAAAGCGGAGTCGATCTGCGTGAGCGGAATACCAGCCGACATCGCGGCAATCGCGTTCTCCATCTCGGTTGAGTTGGCTGTGCAGTCACCCCAGCAGTTATGGAATTCGCTACCGAGCCGTAGAACAAATCGTGAGTTCGCCGGATTGTCCAGATCCATACGCGCCTGGGCGGCCTGATACGCAGTATCCACTTCGCTGCTCGCGAAGTAGGGGGATTGCGGCACCGCTGCGCTATCGGTATGGCAACCGGCGCAATACGTCGTCAGAAGCGGATACACATTGGTAGCAAAGAGCGAACTGTCATCCGGAAAGTTCTTACTATCGCCTGGGTCTTTGATGACCGGCGCAGTGAGTTGAATCTCTTGCGGAGCGCCGCCTAGCGTCGCACCAGCCCAGTTGGTGATGTAGGCCTGAATGATGTCGCCACAAACGTCATCGTTTGCTTCCCAGCAGTTGTGACCACCGCGAACCTTGAGGACCATGCGCGAAGAACCTGGATCGAGCAGGTCTGCAATGATGTTGGCCTCGTCATACGCCATATTGACGTCATCCGCGCGCACGAATCTCGGTGACTGGCTCTCGTTGTGGCAACTGCCACAGCGATCGTTGGTGACCAGATTATCCCAGACCTCCAGTTTGAACGTCTGGATGTCGGCAGTCACTGGCGCAGGCCCCGTGTAGTTACTGGTGCTCGGGGGCGCGGTATTTGGATTTTCCTGGGTCGCAGCACCGCTGCCGCTGCCACAGGCAGTCAGCAGGGTAAGGAGCGACAGACACGCGAGAGTACTTCTTAATTTCATGTGTTGCTCCTAATCGCCCATGCAGTAAACGGCAGATTCAGCGAACACCTGCTTGAGGTTGAAGCCACTGGATCGGAACGTAGATACCATCGAGTCCACTGCAGAACGGTCCACGCTGTCCTGGGGCGGCCTTAGACACACATTTTCGAAAACCTTTTCGACCTGGCACTGAGCGAAGGCATCGCTGTGAGCGAGTTCCTGGCCCATGCTCTTAGCGCCGCTGCCACTACCGGGCAACGCGGAATCCCAACCGAGTAACGCGTTCTGCCCCGCGCGCCAGTAATTCGACCAACTGTCATCGGAGGTGATGAAGCCGTGTTCAAAGTTGGCGGCGTTCAGGTGATACTTCTCGTCGACTCGCAAGCCGGTAACAGGGTCGAGCTCGCCAGTGTCGTTGTAGTTGAGGGTGCCGTTATCACCCTCTGGGTCTGCAACATCGTCGTATTGGTAGTCATAGTAGGCATACGCGCCCGCTAACGGATCCATGCCGTTGTGGCATCCGACGCAGTTGTTCAGGAACACTCGGGAATCGCCGCCTGGGCTGCGTGAGACGTCCTGCCGAATTCGATCGGGGACACGGGTAACGTCGTGCACTTGCTCCATGTCATTGCAGAGATGATTGAGCATGGTGAAGCGAAACATCGCTCGGTTAGTGCCATCGATGAAGAACGATTTGGATGCAGAGCGACTGGTCATCACGCCCGCGGTTGCAGCGCTTGGCAATCCGGTGACGGAACTCTGAGTCGAAAACTGCAGTCGGCTTTGCAGATCACCAGCATCTTCCAACGCTTCGTAATGCGCATTGCTGCTGTTTGAGTACGCCGGCGTGACGTTGCCGGTATAGATCACGTCGCCGTGCAAGATCTCACGAAAGTCTCGTTCGTCGCGGACGATGCCGATAACGGTCGCGATGTAGTCGTCGAGCGGTACGAAGATATTGCCGTCCCGATTAGTCCAGGGCGCGGCGAAGTTTTTCAGGGTGACGTCGTAAAACTCCCGCGCGTCAGTCGCGACCAACGCTGCTTCGACGGGTTCATCATCGTCAATCAGAACCGCCATCTGATTCAGGGTTACGGGGTCCGGCGGCACACCGGCAATTCGGTCATGCAAACGTTTAGCCTGGTCGATGGAATCGGCAAGAACGGTTGGCGCGGAAACGGTTGCGAGACTCACCGCAAGGACAGCGGCTGCGCGCGAAGCAAGGCTTCGCCTCGGCAAGAGTTTGAACATTGAGAGCTCCCTGAGCGTTCTTTCGCCACTGCGTTCTATCCGATCGCTAGAGCGCAGCGTGCGACCACGTAGTCATCAATCCGTTGACGACGTGAGACAGGTGAGAAGAATCCGGGATATTCAGATTTGTAACTGTGATGTAGGGCACGTTCACGATCACCGCGCTGGAATCTTTTCTAGCGGCTGCTGTGCGCCTGGTCACACAAGTGCGCCCCGGCCTTGTGGAACAATCGCATCACTTTGTAAGTATCCGGTGACAAGAGTGCAGAAGCGTCCCAGCTGGCAGGTAATTACCTGGTTTTCCGCATTTGTGGCCGTCCTGGCAGGTTGCGGTGGCGGCAGTTCGTCTGGGAGCAGTAACTCTCTAGCTGGCGGCCAGGATCCCGATCCAGTAGTACTCGATTTCCCCGTTGCCTACGTCCAACGTCCGCTGCTCGTCGACGACAACGGCAATCTTTTGACTTCATCCGTGCGAGAAGCGGTATCGTTTCGTCCTGGTGCTGCGTTGCTTCTTCGCGATCGCGCCAGCCCCAGCGCACTTGATCGAGTGCTGACGGAAACCGTATTCCCCGATGACGTTGACGGCAATCCGGCGCTCTATGACGTAAAAGACCTATCGGTGTCCTTCGATGGTCTGAAACTGGTCTTCGCCATGCGCGCTCCCGAAGATCCAAACCTCGATGAAGATGAGCAAGCGACCTGGAATATCTGGTTGTTCGACCGGGAAACCGATGAGCTTCGTCGGGTCATCCAATCAGACATCTCAGCGGAAGAGGGTGAAGACGTCGCACCTGCATTCCTTGCTGATGGACGCATCATCTTTTCTTCAACCCGGCAGAGACAAGCGAAAGCAATCTTGCTGGACGAAGGCAAACCTCAATATGCCGCGCAGGACGAAGACCGAGACGATGACGCGCTGACGTTGCACGTAATGGAGGAAGACGGCACTGACGTACATCAGGTCTCTTTCAACGCCAGTTCAGACCTTGACCCATCGGTCATGGGCGATGGCCGTGTGGTCTACAGTCGTTGGGACAACATTGCAGGCGTCGATCAGATCAGCCTGTACAGCATGCTGCCGGACGGTCGCGATCAGCAGCTACTCTACGGCGCTCACTCCCACGATACGGGCCCTAACGGCGAAACCGTTGAGTTTATGGAGCCGCGCGAGCTACCGGATGGCCGTCTCCTCGTCACCCTTCGAACCGATCAGGATGAGGCGCTACTCAGTTCACTGCCTGTGGCGATTGACGTGGCCAACTATATTGACCATGACGTGCCTACCGCCGCCAATGCTGGTCTGCTTGCGGATGCCCAAGAACTATTGATCGCTGCCGAGCTGTCACTGGACGAGTCCAGCGCACCATTAGCCGGTCGCTACGCTGGCGTGTTCCCGCTTAACGATGGAACCCAGCGTTTGCTCACTAGCTGGAGTCAGTGCCGTTTGCTCGACTCAACGAGCGACCCACTGGATCCAGTGATTTCGGCCTGCATTGAGCCGTTTCTAAGCGATGCAAACTATGTGGAAGCGGATCCGCTCTACGGTCTGTGGATGTACGACGTGGTCGAAGACACCCAACAGCCGGTCGTTCCCGGCGTGGTTGGCAGCGTGTTTGTAGAACCCGTCGTGATGGAGCCGAGGGTTAACCCGCCTGTTTTCCTCGACGCAGTACCAGGCATCGATGTTGACGCTGACAACGCAAGTGACGGCGTAGGCATTCTGCATATTCGCAGCGTTTACGATTTTGACGGCACGTCTTCAGTGGATCTGGCGACGGTCAGCGATCCCATGCAGACGACGGCGGACGAGCGAAGCGCGAGATTCCTGAAGATCGTGAAGTCTGTATCCATGCCGGATGACGACACACTCGACTTCGACAACACTGCGTTCGGTCGCTCCGCCGCGCAGTTGATGCGAGAGGTCATTGGCTACGCACCGATCGAGCCTGACGGTTCTGTGAAAGTTCGAGTGCCTGCAAACGTTCCGCTCACAATCAGCGTTCTCGATGCCAACGGACGACGGATATCTCCCCGGCACCCAAATTGGTTCCAGGTAACGCCTGGCGAAGAGAAAGAGTGCGTCGGTTGCCACACAGTCGATAGCGAATTGCCACACGGTCGCTATGCCGCGCAGGCCGACAGCGCCAATCCCGGTGCGCCGCTGGACGGCTCGCCGTTCCCGAATACAAATCCTGCTCTGTTTGCTGATCAGGGTGAGTCCATGGCAGAGACGGTAACCCGTATCAATGGCGTGCCCGATCCGGAGCTCGACATCGTCTTCGATGACGTCTGGACGGACCCAGGCTTACGAGCGCCCGATGCGAGTTTCGAGTATCTGTACAGCGC
>CAYGQC010000185.1:4430-7082 GCA_964351875.1 uncultured Pseudomonadales bacterium | reverse complement strand
GACATCAGCCCACTCATGCCCTGCACGATCTGATCAACGCCAGCACGCTCGCTGTAAGGCCCGCTCTGACCGAACCCGGATATGCTGGCGACAATGAGCTTGGGGTTATGCGCGTGCAGCGAATCGAAATCCACGCCGAGCTTGTGCTTCACGGGCGCGCGGAAGTTTTCCACCAGAATGTCTGCCTTCTCGACAAGCTTCAGAAACACATCGAAGCCCGCACGACTCTTCAGGTCGAGCGTGACCGAACGCTTGTTCCGATGCAGGTTCTGCTCGTCAGGACCACGCCTCGCGCCGGTGATGCCTTCGCCCGCAGTGCTCGGTTGCTCGATCTTGATGACGTCCGCACCCCAATCGGCAAGCAGCCGCACCGCCGTTGGGCCGGCGCGAGCATGAGTGAGGTCCAGCACCAGAAGATCTGTTAGTGGTCCGTTCATCGGCCGAGGCCACCTTTGAGATGTGACAGCCGGCTAATCATCGTCGTCGCGAGCATCGTCGCGGTTCTCCCCGTTTCCCCAGCGCCTTTTGTATCACGGAGTGAGGGGTCGAGACCGAGTAGTTGCTGATCCAAGTTTTCGCGAGCACAAGGAGATTGCGTCGTTGTGGCTCCGCCACGCCTCGCAAAGACGGGAGCATTAAACGTCATCGGAAGACATTTAAGAGAGCGGCGAAACACGGCTGAACGAAGACTGGACAGTGCCTGATCAGCTCAATGCTCGGCTCTTCTCATGCGCCTCCGAATTGCACAACTCGTGATCGGCCAACGTTGCCAACACCTCGCAAGTACCAACGTTACCGCCCGCACAAGCAGCAACCATCCGTTCGAGCTCCGCTTCGAGGGTTTTGAGCTGCGCCAGCCGGCGTTGAACATCAGCAAGCTGGCGGCGCGCTATTTCATCAACCTCGACGCAGTCCAGCGAAGGCTGCGTCTGCATTTCAATCAGCTCGCGGATATCGTCAATCGGGAAACCGAGTTCCCGCGCGTGCCGTATGAAAGACAGGCGCAAGACGCTGGCGTCTCTATAGAGCCTTTGCCCGCTGGCGCTCCGATCCGGCTCCGCCATGAGTCCGATCGATTCGTAGTAGCGAATGGTGGTGACCTTAACGTCAGCAGCCTTTGACAATCGCCCGATAGTCATCGGCGCGCCCGCTGTGGATAGCGTCATTGCATTCGCTCCTTGCCTCTACAGCCACTGTAGGTCTTAGGGTAAGCCTTCACGTAATCATTCTGAAGAGCGAATACCACTATGACCGACCCCTTCGAAGCCAAAACGCTACTGACCCTGGCGATCATTGTTAACGCGATTCTGCTGATTCCGATGGCGCTGCTGATCAAACGCGACTTTGCCAGCATCGGCCGCGCTTCCTGGCCGTTGGCCATCTGGTCAGGCGCGATGATGCACGGCCATGCGTTGGCCACATTTGCCGTCGCCTGGTTCGACCGGGGTTCGATAGTCGATGTGACTGCTTTTAGCCTGGCCTCCGGTGGCGCAATAGGTTTGACCGGCGCGCTGGTCATATACCTCGGTCGCAAAGCCTATGGCGATCGAGCTCGAGTCTATGGCCTGCGAGAAGACGAACTCATAGAACACGGCATCTATAAGCGCTCCCGCAACCCTCAGTATCTTGGCTATTGGCTGATGTTCATCGGCGCAGCGATAGGCTTAGGCTCCGGTCTGGCGCTGCTTTTCGCTGCCCTATTCGCCGTGATCATTCACACCTACGTGCGCTGGGTTGAAGAGCCTCACCTGACGCGCCACTTTGGCGATGCATACGCTGCGTATTGTCAGCGCGTGAGCCGGTACTAGCAGTTCTTGCCAGCGGAGATCGCCACGCTCTCTCGGCGCACCTGACTACGTCAGATGCCCCATCGCGAGCTCGCGATGACAGCGAGGTTTGTGGCCGCGACGGCGACTAGATAGCGGCTGCGGACAGCGAGAAGATAGCGGCTGCGACGGCGGGTAGATACCGGCGACTGACGGCGTAACCCAACCATCGTCTTTGCGAAGGAGGCCGCAGGCCGACTGCCGCAATCTCATCAAACTTCGGCAATGTTTCCCGACGTCGGGAGCTCGCGATGACGGGTAGTGGGGTTTCCGAGGTTTGGGATCTCCTTAGTACGCGTGATTCCGGGGTTTGGCTCTCGCTCTCTACCCGCTGTTCGCCCGTCCTGGCCTCACGCTCTTTCACGACCAGCGCGGTCCGCGCGCTGGCGGTCCGGCACATCCATGTGCCGGAACTCTGCAACTGCTCATTGGGGTGCCGGCATCCATGCCGGCGAATGGTGATACATCGCCCGGTCGTTAGGCAGTCGCCAACCTAACCGTTTTGCGACCCCGAAGAGCGGCGGTGCTGCGACTTGTGTCTTTGCGGGGTGGCTTCTCCCACAGCTACAAGCATCCGACAGCGCAATAGCGGAACGTCATGCGCGAGAGGAGCGGCGCAGCCGCGAAGCGATAGCTCATAACCCCGTCTTTGCGAGTAGCGGCGCAGCCGCGACGAAGCAATCTCCTCCAGATTGGCTCGCTGCCTCGGTCAGGAGATCGCCACGCTCCCTCGGCGCATCTGACTACGTCAGATGCCCCATCGCGAGCTCGCGATGACAGAGAGGTTTGTGGCCGCGACGGCCAGCCAAGGATGGCTGGCCAGGGG
>CAYGQC010000185.1:0-4330 GCA_964351875.1 uncultured Pseudomonadales bacterium | reverse complement strand
GCAGCGACAAACCAACCACCTCAAGCCTAATCGTGCAGCAGAGCGAAGCGCTGAAATCACAGGAGGCTTTTCGGCTTAGCGCCGTCGCGAGCGAAGCCCTCACTAGGCAGGCCTTTGCGAAAAACCGCAGCGTACGCGCTGGTACTCGAGGATTTTGAGCGAAGGGCCAACAACGTGAGGGCGAGCGCAGTAGGCGATATGGTGAAAAGTGGCGCGCCCGCAGGGACTCGAACCCCGAACCCCCAGGTTCGAAGCCTGGTGCTCTATCCAATTGAGCTACGAGCGCGTAGGCCGGCGATTATACGCTGGCGCACCCAAGGCGCTACCCCTGTTCGCGAATCGGCTGAAGGTTTGCCTCAACCTTCGTCGTCGAGCGCGACAAACCGATTCGCGGAGCGGTCTTTGCGGACGTTCGCAGCGTCGAACAACTGTCCATTCATCGCGATATAGACGCCCGCAGGCAGGCTCTGTGCGGCGGCAAATGCCATGCCCACATTGAACAGCGCATCGGTCTGGGCGAAGCGCGCGGGCTGCAGCGCACCGGTCAGAACAATCGTTCGGCTCTCGAGCTGGGCGAGTACGCGGGCGGTCTCCACCATGGTGTCGGTACCGTGGGTAACGACCACGCAGCGCTCCGGTCGCGCCTCAATCGCAGCCTTGATTTGGTCGCGATCGGCGTCAGTTAGCTCAAGAGAGTCCTTGCGCATCACTTCGCACACGTCAAACTGCGCGGTCACATGCGCCTGGGCCAGAAGATCAGCCACCACGGATTGGCCGACTTCGAACTCACTTTTGGCGTCAAAGTAAACTTTGTCGATTGTGCCGCCAGTTGTCACAATGAGAATTGGTTCGGGTGTCATAGATATTCGCGCTGTAGATTCAGACAGTTACGGACAGAGATTGAGTGCGGGCGCTATTGTCGCGGCCGCCGAGCAGGCCCACAAGCCTCATAGCGTCTTGGAGATTGGAAGTGCAAGCCGAGCAGCGGCACATCGTTGATGAGCTGATCGAAGAACGCGCGCAGCACCTGATGCAGCACCCTCGCCTGTGGCAAGGGATCAAGCGCTGGGGCTACCCCCTATTAGGTTATGAGAAAGCCATCAACGCCGTGGACAGCGTTCACGGAATGGGCGGCTATGAGATTTTTGACTGGCTGTCGGAAACTCTCGCGCTGCGGGTCGATAGCCCCGGCACCAGCAACATCCCAGCCAAGGGTCTGGCCTTCATGATGCCGAACCATCCGGCTGGTATGGCCGACGGGGTTGCCGTGTACGACGCGGTCAAGCGAGTGCGTGATGACGTGGTCTTCTTTGCAAATCGCGACTGTATCCGGGTAGCACCTGGCTTATCCGACATTATCATTCCTGTCGAGTGGCGAACCGACCAGCGCGACATCGCTCGAAACCGCGAGACCGTGCGCGCAATGGCCGCCGCCTTCCATCAGGAGAAGTTGGTGGTTATTTTTCCCGCCGGCAGAATGTCGAGGCTCACGCTTAGTGGGCTGCGCGAACAACCCTGGTTCGACTCCGGCGTGTCGCTGGCGCTCAAGTACGGCGCACCGATTGTGCCGATGCATATCAATGCGCGCAGCTCGCTGCTGTTCTACGCCCTGCACTTCATCAACACAGAGCTGAAGGACATGACCCTGTTTCGAGAGTTACTCGGAAAAGCGGGTTATCACTACGAGCTGACTGTCGGCGAGGCGTTTGTCCCCGAAGGGGATGCCGCGCAGATCAACCGGGCGCTCCAGCAATTCGTGGAGGATGATCTCAGCGTGGGAAAAACGACCTTTCATTTCAACGAGCCGGATACGCAGGCGCTACCTAGTCAGGGCTAGTTGCCACCTACAACGTTCTGCATTCAAAAGGCGTTATCGCTTCTACCGCCTTGCCGCAGCTAGGCTGCGCCAGAACCGGTTGTCCAGCTTGCACCTCCACATTTGCACCCTCAAATTCGACAATATGCCGGTCGGCCTGCTCACGAATGCTCACCAACGCCTGAGGGCCATGGGCCAGATGCACTTCCGCGGCTTGCGCGGGCTTCGGCAGCTCCGGGCGACCACGCAACCAATCCTCCGCCAACTCGCCGGCTTCGATGTGAGCCAGCCAACGCGGCACGTCAGCCAGCCTCACCCGGCCGTACAACGCGGCATCCGGTAACACGAGCACGTTGGGTGCAAATCGGTGGCCGCCGACGTGGCTGACTTGCCAGGCTCGCTCGCCGACTGCTTCCCGAAGCGATCGATAGACAGGCAGGCCAAAGCGCGCGCAACACAGGTCGCGTCGGCCATTGGTACAGACAAAATACTGCGGTTCAAGTAGAGCCTCGAGATGATCAGCGAGATACTCGATCGGGATCTTTGACAGCTCAGAGAGGTTATCGACCGCCAAGCGACCCGCCGGTGCATCGCCCAATACGCTTTTGCCGGCGAAGAACACCGTCAGCGGGCCAACGCTCTGATGGCCACTGCGCTTGATGAACATAACCTTCGCTCGCTGCTGCCGCGCGGCAAAGAAAGCCGTTAGATCGGCCAGCCAGGCCCAGAGTTCTTTATCCAATGGAGCGGTCGCTACCACCTTCTCTGACCAGGGGCCCCGATATTCAAGCATCACGAACACATCAACCGGGTCAGCCGTTCCGGCCATGGACAGTTGCGGCGCGGCAAGGCTGCAGTAGTCATTGGAGGTAGCGCTGTCCGACGTCATTGTGGGTGTGAATCCTGTGGGCTTGTCATACGGCTGGGCACAGGCAACTATGTCCTGGCAACCACACGAGCTGTTTATGTTGGTCAGCACAAGCGTGCTCAATGCTGAACCGCAACGCTCGATGCTTCTATCGTAACTTGCCGCAAGACGCCGGAGAACACCATGACGTCCGTCTCGACTAACAACCCTTCCGAGCCCTCTTCCAACCTGCCGACGACGCTGGGCGGTCTGCGTGACAGCCAGTACAAAAGCACGAGCGTTCGTCAGGAAATTCAACGCAACCTGATCCGCGCACTGCGCGAAGGAACGCAGCTGTTTCCAGGCGTGATGGGTTACTCGGAGTCTGTAGAGCCACAGCTGGTGAATGCACTGCTGTCGGGCCAGGACATCATTCTGCTGGGCGAGCGCGGCCAGGCAAAAACTCGCTTGATTCGCTCGCTCACCAGCCTCTTGGATGAGTGGTCTCCGATTCTCGCCGGCTGCGAAATCCCGGAAGACCCATTTGCGCCCATCAGCGCGGCAGGCAAACAGATCATTGCGGAACTCGGCAACGAGGCACCAATCGCGTGGCAACACCGCAGCGAGCGCTACGGCGAGAAACTCGCAACCCCGGATATCACCATCGCTGACCTCATTGGCGAGGTAGACCCGATCAAGATTGCCGAAGGGCGCTACCTATCGGACGAGCTGACGCTGCACTACGGGCTGGTTCCACGGCTGAACCGAGGCATATTCGCGATTAACGAACTGCCCGATCTCGCCGAGCGTATTCAGGTTGGGCTGCTGAACGTTCTGGAGGAGCGAGACGTACAGATTCGCGGGCACAAGGTTCGCCTGCCGCTGGACGTTCTGCTGGTGGCAACGGCGAACCCCGAGGATTACACCAATCGCGGCCGCATCATCACGCCGCTCAAAGATCGCTACGGCGCGCAGATTCGCACGCACTATCCAGAGGCCATAGAACTCGAAACGGCAATCATGAGGCAGGAAGCAGCGATGCCCCAGGTTGAAGGAATGAGCGTGAGCGTTCCCGAGTACATGGAGGACATTCTCGCCGAGTTGACTCACATCGCGCGGCGATCTCCGGATGTAAACCAACGCTCGGGGGTATCCGTTCGGGCCTCGATCGCCAACTACGAAGTCATCGTAGCCAATGCGCTGCGACGCGCCCTTCGGCTGGGCGAGGTAGAGATTGTGCCGCGCATAAGTGATCTGCCTTTTGTCATCGGCTCGCTCATGGGCAAGGTGGAATTCGAAGCTATGGATGACGGCAAGGAAGAACAGATCATCGAGCGCATGCTCGGTGCTGCCGTCAAACGCGTTTTCGACAGGCTTATGGATCCACACATCGTCGAGCCGGTAGCACTAGCGTTCGCCGATGGGATCAGCATCGATGTTGCGGAGGATATGCCGGTCGAGGACTACTCTCTGTTGCTCGACAACATCGACGGTCTGCGCGCGGCCATCGAGCCGCTTGCTCCTGGCAGCCCGGCCGAACTTGCGGCTGCGATCGAGTTTGTCTTTGAGGGGCTCCACATGAATCACCTGCTCAACAAGCTGTCCGTAGGCGGCGCGAGTACGTTTACGGCGTAGACCCAGCACATCGCAGCCGAGGCAAGAAAATG
>CAYGQC010000184.1:0-7188 GCA_964351875.1 uncultured Pseudomonadales bacterium | reverse complement strand
TTCAACTTGAAATCGTTGTTCTTCCACGAAGGCGTGCCAGGCCATCATTTCCAGGCGTTGCTCCAGCAAAGCAGCGAAGCGAGGCTCCTGGATGCCATGACGTTCTTCTCGGAGTACGGCGAGGGATGGGCCCTGTATGCCGAGGCGCTTGCCGTGGAAATGGGTGCCTACGAAGACGATCCGTTAGGCAACGTCGGCCGGTTGCGTATGGAGTTGTACCGAGCGGCTAGGCTGGTTGTGGACACCGGCATTCACAGCAAGCGCTGGAGCAGAACCCGCGCGATCGATTGGCTGCAGCGGGTTACCGGTGACACGAATGACTCAGTCACCCGCGAGATCGAACGCTACGCCGCATGGCCAGGCCAGGCCACGTCCTACAAGCTCGGCATGATTGCACTGCAAAATATGCGGGCTTCAGCCGAAGCCACCCTGGGCGATAACTTCGATATCGGCGAGTTTCACCAAGCTGTACTGCGCGGCGGCATGATGCCAATGCCAGTACTCGCCGGAGAGATCGACAGCTGGGTACAGATGCGTTTGAACAATCAGCAACCGCCAGCACAGCCGATACTCTGAGCAGCACCGCGCTTGGGATTGTCGCCACCCCAGCCGCGTCATTGGCGGCTCTACAGCGATAGCCATAGCCGCAACAAATGCCTCGGCGCCGCAGGGTCGTCCTCGTAACCCGTGCGGGCATGCACCACCGAGTGATTGGAGATGAGTTGGATGTCTCCAGGGCGTAAATCCATATCGAGACAATTGCTCAGCGCCAGCGCGTCATAACGATCGAACATAGCGCTCGCCAGATCGCTTCGATGCACATCCGAGTGGCGCACCGCACTGCGAAAATACTCGCTGTGATAGAACGTGCGCAGCACCGAGCCGTCGTAGGCCGCCGGCGGCAGCAGTCGAAACGGGGCCGCGCCCGCCTTCTGTTCTCCGCGCGAATCTAAAGCGTGAGGCTGAAACAATTCGGCCGCTAGTTCGGGCGCCTCTAACAGCAAATCGTTGAAGACCTGAACCGAGCTCGCGATACGACTCAATCCGCCGCTGGCTGCCGGCCGCAAGCACAACAGGCCCACAACATCCGCAGCGTCACAATGGAAATCAATGTTGCCCGTGGTTCGATATCGGCGCACCAACGGATTATCACCTTCTTCGTGATAGTCGGTTACGTGTCCAAGTAACTCCTGGTCCGGATTCTGGCCACCCGGTGTTCCCAGGTGCTGACCGAGCAGCCAGAAGAGCATTTCTGATTCGGCCCGCGTTAGCTGTTGAACAGGCAATCCGCGCAGCACGACAACGCCACAACCGTCCCGCAGTTCGCGACGCCAGCGTTCAATGTCGCGTTGCCAAAGAGAAAGCCCCTCTACCCCTTCATCGACTTCCTCGAGAGAACGTTCTTGCTTGACGAGCCGCTTTGCTGCGGCGGTTAACTCCTCCAGCTGAGCAGCGCCTGGCTCAAATAGCCAGCGCTCGGGTTGTGCGTCGAGCTCACCACCGCGCCAGCACGCCGCGCTGTCGATCGGCGCTTTGGGAACGTGGGTATGTGGGCGAGTAAAGTAGTGCGCGGCCTGATCGGCGAAACGGCGGTAGCTGCTCTGCGTCATCGGCCCCGCGCGCCTAAGGCATATCCGACAGTTCGGCGTTTTCTTTCTCGGGCAGCATCAGGTCTTCCCGCGTGATGTTCAGCGCCAGCAACATGTTCGCTGCGACGTAGATCGACGAGTACGTACCAATGACCACGCCAATCGTCAGCGCGATTGCAAAGCCTCGAATCAGCTCGCCGCCGAAGAACAACAGCGCGAGGAGTACCATCAGCGTGGTCGCTGACGTCACGAGTGTTCGAGCCAGCGTTTCGTTCAGCGAGCGGTTGATGATCTCAATCGGCGTGCCTCGCCGCAGCTTGCGGAAGTTCTCGCGAATACGATCCGACACCACAATCGTGTCATTAAGCGAGTAGCCGATCACGGCAAGCACCGCCGCCAGCACCGGCAGATCGAAGGTCCACTGCATCACGGCGAAAGAGCCGAGCACGATGACCACGTCGTGGATTAGCGCAACGACAGCGCCGATCGCAAACTTGCCCGTGAAGCGAAACATGATGTAGATCATGACGACACCGAGGGCGACCAGCATCGCAAGACCACCGGACTCCGTGAGCTCCCCGCCGACGACGGGCCCAACAAAGTTGTTTTGACGCATCTCGACGCCGGCGTAACTCGCCTGCAGCTCGGCAAGAATTTCATTGCCCAGCGCAGAGATGTCGACATCCCCGCTAATCGGCGCTGCCTCATCCGGGGAATGCTGTGGCGGCACACGGATGATGAGGTCACGATCGCTGCCGAACACTTGAACAACGGCGTTCTCGATGCCGCCGGCTGCGAGCACCTGACGAACGGCTTCAGGATCGACTGACTCTTCGAAGCCTACCTCCACTGACGTACCGCCAGTGAAATCCAGGCCGAAGTTCAATCCCTGAATCGCCAGCGCAGCAATGGAGCCTGCAAGTAGAAGCGTAGACAAGAGCGCAGCGCTCTTGCGCCAGCGCATGAAGTCAAAGCGAAGTCCGGGCTTGGTCGGTGCTGGCTGTTTCGCTGCGATATCGCTCATATCCAGAGCCTCTTCAAGCTGCGCCCGCCAACCATGAGGTTAACGATGGCTCGGGTGCCAAAGATGGCGGTGAACATACTGGTGACGATACCCACGGCCAACGTGATGGCAAAGCCTTTGATCGGCCCGCTACCGATGGACAGCAAGATGATCGCCACGAAAAACGTCGTCACGTTGGCATCCAAGATGGTGAGAAAGGCTCGATCGAAGCCCGACGCAATCGCCTGCTGGGGCGGCCGTTCGAGCAGCTCCTCCCGAATGCGCGAGAAAATCAGCACATTGGCGTCTACCGCCATTCCAACGGTCAACACGATGCCGGCAATGCCTGGCAGCGTCAGTGTTGCCCCAAGCACGCTCATGATCGCCACCAACAGAACCAGGTTGGCAGCCAGCGCGATGTTGGCCGCGATGCCGAACAGCTTGTAGTAGATGAGCATGAATATGAAAACGCCGGCCAGGCCGATCATCAGCGATAGCTGGCCTTTCTCAATGTTGTCTTTACCGAGGCTAGCGCCGACGGTCCGCTCTTCAACGATGTACATCGGCGCCGCCAACGCACCGGCGCGTAGCAACAGCGCGAGATCTCGCGCTTCGGTCAGCGACAGGCCAGTAATGCGGAAGTTGTGACCAAACGCGCCTCGGATCGTGGCGACGGAGATGAGCCGCTTCTCTTCGCGCAGCTCTTTCACCAGCGTCGGCACGCCATCGACCAGTTTCTGGCGCTCTTCGGGGATCTGCTCGATGAACAGAATCGCCATCGGATGGTTGACGTGCTCGCGCGTGGTGCGGTGCATGCGATCGCCGCCTGGGCCGCTCAACGTGATGCTGACCTGGGGCTGACCCGATTCCTGATCGTAGTCCTGGCGCGCGCTGATGACTTCTTCACCGGTCACGATGTTGCGCCGCTGGATGCTCTCGGTCCGGCCCTCGTAGGGATAGGATTCAATCTCGAAACTGCGATCGTCGGGTTTAGCCGACAGGCGAAACTCGAGGCTGGCGAACTTATTCAGAATCCCCCGAGCGTAGGCACTGTCCTGTAGACCGGGCAGCTCAACGACAATCCGAGCTCGACCGAGTCGCTGCACCAGAGGTTCCGATACACCGAGCTCGTTAACCCGGTTGCGCAGGCTCTGCAGGTTCTGCTCGACGGCCTGATCTTCGACTTCTCGGAGCTGATCATCACTCATGGAGATGCGCAGCTCGAAACGACCCGGCTCATCGCGCGAATCGATCGAGTAGCCAGCAAAGTTGTTCTCTGAAAGCTCGACTATGTCTTCCGTGCGGTCTCGCGATTCGCTGGTCTCAAACGGAATGACCAGGCGACCGTCGACCACCCAGCTATCGCGCATGTTCGTCGCACGAATGCGCGGTTCTGCCTCGCGCATGAGCGTCTTGAGGCGGTCTTCCTCGCTCTTCATGCGATCGGCGAGCGCCTTAGCCATATCCACCTGCAGCAGAAAGTGGATACCGCCGGACAAGTCCAGACCATAGGCCATCGGCTTACCGCCGAGATCGCGAAGCCACGTTGGGGTAGTAGGCGCAAGGTTGAGCGCGATCTGATGATCGTCGTCGCCGCCCGATCTCAGCAATTCGCGAAGCACGTCCTGGCCGGTCAGTTGATCCGCATCGGAGGTGAGTCGGATAAGACCGGAACCGTCCGACAACTCCGAGCCTTTTACCGCGATGCCGGCTTCACCAAGCGCAGCGACGGCGTCGTTAAGCGTCGCCTGGGTAGTAATCGCATCCCCTTCCGGCTTGATCTGCAGCGCGTAATCTGGCGGATACAGATTCGGCAGGGCGTAGATCACGCCCAGCGCGAGCACGATCAGCAGCAGCAGGTAGCGCCAAAGCGGGAAAGAGTTCACCGGACGAGTGCTCGGGCGTCCAGCCCCTATCAATGATTCACCAACCAGTCGGTCGTCTCTAGCCACAGTGTCGGGTGCTCTCGGTTGCTCATAGGGTCGCAAATGCCAACATCAGAATCGGCAGACGCTGATGACGGATCCCCCAGGTGCGCGAGCCTCGGGGGGCTAAGCGCCCTTATGGGGGCGCCGGGGAGAAAATCCAGTTTAGTGGTCGAGGCCCTTCAACGTGCCCTTGGGCAACGTGGCGACAATCGAGGATTTCTGCATGCGAAACTCAACGCCATCGGAGACGCGAAGCTTTACAAAGTCTTCTTCGACCTTGGTGATTTCACCCACGAGCCCACCCGCCGACACGACCTCGTTGCCTTTCTCGAGGCTGGACATCAAGGACACGTGCTCTTTGCGGCGCTTGTTCTGCGGCCGAAAAATCAGGAAGTAAAAGATAGCGATGAAGCCGACCAGCATCAGAATATTGATCAGGGCAGCGTTTTCGGGGGCGCCGCCGGCATCGGCAGCATAGGCAGCGGTGTCAAACCAGTTCATTAGGCGTGTTCCAGGCGTCAGTTAGGGTGCTCGCGAGGGCCGCGAGAGTACCGGTTTCAATTGCACCACGCAATTGAGCCATCAGGCCGTGGTAGTAGGCCAGATTGTGCTGGGTGATCGCCATGGCGGCGAGCATTTCACCACAGCGTTCCAGGTGATGGAGATACGCCCGGGAGAAATTCTGGCAGGTGTAGCACGCGCACATATCATCCAGCGGCACGTCAGCCTCCCGGTGCCGCGCGTTACGGATTTTGATCACCCCCTTCGATGTGAAGGCATGGCCGTTGCGGCCGTTTCGAGTGGGCATCACGCAGTCGAACATATCGACGCCCTGCATAACCCCAAACAGTAGATCAGCAGGCGTGCCGACCCCCATGAGATAGCGTGGCGCATCTGCAGGCATATCCGGCGTGATCGCCGACAACACACGCTGCATATCATCCTTGGGCTCGCCCACAGAAAGGCCACCGATCGCATAGCCGTTAAAGCCGATCTCTTTGAGTCCCGCGAGGGATTCCCGGCGCAGGTCTTCATACATCCCGCCCTGCACGATCCCGAACAGCGCATTGCGATTGTCCCCGTGCTGGTCGCGACAACGCCCGGCCCAGCCGAGTGACATCGCCATCGAGTCGCGGGCTTGTTGCGGCGTGGCAGGATACGGCGTGCACTCATCGAACTGCATGATGATGTCCGAGCCCAACAGGTGCTGAACCTCGATGCTTCGCTCGGGCGTGAGTTCGACCTTGTCGCCGTTGACCGGCGAGCGAAAGACAACGCCCCGCTCACTGATCTTGCGCAGATCGCCCAGGCTCCAGACCTGAAAACCACCGCTGTCCGTGAGGATGGGTTTGTCCCAGCCCATAAAGCGGTGCAGGCCACCGCGCTCCGCCATGGCTTCCGCGCCAGGCCTGAGCATCAGATGGAATGTATTGCCGAGCAGTATCTGGGTGCCGACATCGTCAAGCGATGCAGGCGTCATGCCCTTAACGGTGCCGTAGGTACCGCAGGGCATAAACACTGGCGTTTGAACCTGACCGTGATTCAGCGTCAGCGTGCCGCGACGGCTCGCGCCATCGGTGCCGAGCAGTTCAAATTTCATATTGCTCTCCAGCACTACGCCTTTCGTTGAAACACAACATCGCATCGCCATAGGAAAAGAAGCGATAGCCCTCGGCGACCGCCTCCCGGTACGCCGCGAGAATTCGCTCTTGACCCGCAAACGCACACACGAGCATGAGCAGCGTGGATTCAGGCAGGTGGAAATTAGTCATCAATGCATCGACCACGCGATATTCAAATCCAGGCCGGATGAATAGCGCCGTTTCCCCGGCGCAGGGCGCAAGCTCACCCTCAAGCGCAACCGTCTCCAGCACGCGGACGACGGTGGTACCCACTGCCACCACCCGGCCGCCGCGAGCCCGGCAATTTGCGATGGCATCAACGCAGTCGGCCGACAGCTCGAATCGCTCGGTGTGCATGACATGGCTGTCGAGATCATCGGTGCGGATCGGGGAGAACGTGCCGGCACCGACATGCAGCGTCACCGACGCAATCGCCACGCCCGACGCGCGCAGATCATCGAGCATCGCATCCGTGAAGTGCAGCCCCGCCGTCGGCGCGGCGACCGCGCCTGGACGATCCGCGTAGACCGTCTGATATCGACTCTCGTCGTCCGTGCCGGCTTCCCGCTCGATATAGGGTGGCAGAGGAACGCTACCGTGAGCATCCAACAAGGCTTCAAACGTTTGCTTTGGGCAAGACAGACGATAGAAGTTGTCTTCGCGGCCGATCACGTCGAGTTCGATACCCGCAACCAACAGATGCCGGCCGGGCTTCAACGCTTTGCTTGCGCGCACCTGGGCGAGCGCGGTGTGCGCGTCTTCCAACCGCTCGATCAGGATCTCGGCGCTGCCACCCGAATCTTTAGTCGCCGCGAGGCGCGCCTTGATGACCCGAGTGTCGTTGACCACTAGCAAGTCGCCCGGGTCAAGCCAGTTTCCTAGATCACCGACATTCGCGTGTTCAACGCCATCAGCTTTAACGACAAGCAGGCGAGACTCACCGCGCTCCGCGGGAACCTGGGCAATCTGCTCAGCAGGCAAGTCGAATGAAAAGTCTTGGCGACGCATGGCTGCAGGTGCCAGAGTCCAATTCAGGTTGAGGAGCT
>CAYGQC010000183.1:0-7389 GCA_964351875.1 uncultured Pseudomonadales bacterium | reverse complement strand
GCTCCTATCGTGCCGATGCTGATGCTGGATCGAGCTACCCGCTTCGTTTTCCCTAACGCACCCAAGCGCCCCGTGACGATAAACGGGGGTATGGAAATGCGCGCGTGGTACGACATAGATCTGTCCAACCCACTCGTTGGCACCGACGATATTCGGGAGTCATCCCGGTCATTGGCAAGCCTGGTTGAACGGGAACAGAGCCGAGGCATGAAACCCAGCCAGATCGTGGTGGCTGGTTTTTCCCAGGGCGGCGTCATCGCAAGCCACATGGGCCTGCGCCACGTCGACGCACTGGCTGGCATTCTGGCGTTATCCACCTACGTGCACGACGTGGAAAACCTCACCAGCGAGATCAGCTTCGCCTCGATCGATGTGCCGATCTTCATGGCTCACGGGCTCCAAGACCCGGTGCTACCGATCGCTCGCGCGGTAGGCGCTCGAGAGGCGCTCCTGGAACTGGGTTACAAGGTGGAGTGGCACGAATACGCGATGGGGCACGAGGTGAACGGAGCCGAGATCGCCGATATCTCCGCCTGGTTCAACGGACTCGGCGCCTAGGTTCGCAAGCGTTCGAGCCAACTGGGATGGTCGTATCCGGTCTGGCTCGACTACTGTTCAGTCACATTCTCGCGCGTGTGACTCAAATCACGCTCAGTCCCGTGCGGAGCCGCTACCGTGTTCCCCACAGAGGATGGGCTACAACGAGCCCGCCTGGTTTCGTGCAATCGATACAGGGCACAGATCGACGCGCACGAGGGTGATTGATTCGGAGCGAACATGGACTTACCACACAATCCCGACCTGGCCTGGGACCTGGATGACTTCTCCCAGCGTGATCGAGCCACCGATTTCGTGCTTCAGTTCGAAACGACGCTCTGCGTTTACTCGCCTTCTGTCGGCCAGCTCTACACGACGTACAACATGTATTTCCCCCAGGAATGGCAGCGCAAGCTGGTGATCCTGCCGGACCCCGGCGCCTTCCACGATACCTACAACAACGTGGATACATCCGCCGTCGCTCGAACGGGACTATTGGTGATCCCCGGCGGGCTGATTGGCAAGCCCGGCCTGTATCTCACGAACGGCGGCGCAGATCGCAGCCTCAACTCGAAGGTCGTTCCGTTCGAGGCGGGCATGCGGGTCATCATGCGCAAACGCTCTAGCGATGATCCTTTCCTTCCCGTGCTGATCAAGGGCGACCTGCGCGAGCTGGAGCAGTCCTGGCCGGTGCTTCACCTGCACCGCCTGCGCCTACCCAAACTCGGCAACCTGTCCGAGCTGGATCGAAACAGCATCACTACGGTCGTGCATGAGAAGCTTGAATCTCTCTTCGTCGACCTCGCTCGAGGCGACAGCCAGGCTCTCGCCAGCTGACACTGGCCAGACGGCTCGCTACAGGCAGCGTCGCACAATCCGGCTCCGTTCAGCGGTAAGCTGACTTCTGCACGGCCGCCAATCCCAGGCCTCACCTGCTAGGAGCTTCGCTATGGCTAAAGCCCTGCTGTTATCAATCGCTTTAATCGCCTTCACCGCCCTGTCCTGGCATGGCGGTCTGGATCGTTACGCGAGCGAGCGATCAGACAACCTGTTGAACCAGGCTCTCGCGGCGTTCGCGATCGCTAGAACCCTTAATTCCGGCATCAGTGCAATGCAGGGTACAGAAGTCGCGCTGCAGCCTGCCGGGGTCGGTGTCACGCTGACTCCGGGAGAAGCGCTCGACCCGTTGAACGACCTGATCGAGCGGTTCTCGGGCCTGATGCTCGTCGCTGTCGGCTCTATCGGCACCCAGATGCTGCTTGCAGAAGTGTTTTCCAGCCAGATCGTGAACATCGCTCTGACGATCGCCGCCGCCTTGACGCTCATCGAGCTGTGGCGACCAAGCCTGATTCCGGGTTCTACCTGGATCATCCGGCTTTGCGGTGTCGTGCTGTTCGCGCGTTTTCTGTTCGCGCTGGTGTTGCTGGCCAACGTTGCGTTTTCCGAGGCGTTCCTGGATGAGCGTCAGGAACAGGCGTTTGCGGTGCTGCAGGCCACCTCAGAGGCGGTATCGGAATACGAAGTCGAGCCGGCAAGTGACCTGTCGATGCTCGATCGACTTAGTGGTTTTGCCGACCAGTTCAATCTGACAGCCAGCATCGAAAAGCTGGCAGCAAGAGCCGAAGCCGCGATCGGCGAGCTGGTCAACCTCATGGTGCTGTTTGTCGTGCAAACGCTGCTGGTGCCTGCCGGCGCTCTATGGCTGGCCTGGCTGGCATTGCGAAGCTACCTGAGCTGGGCCGCGCGACCACCAGTCAGGCGAGAGTAGGCCTTCGAGCCGATGCTATCGAGCTGGCAGCAGGCGGTGCGCGCCGAACGCAAGGGCTGCGGTCAGCACCTCCACCACGAGCAACACTAAAGCCTGCGGATCGAACCCATCGAGCACCAGGCCGGTCAGGCGGCCAAACGCAATCGTGAGCATGATCAGCGCCAACGCAGGCAGCCAGGCCGCACCCGGATTGCGCAGCCCCAGAGTTGCAAACGCGCCGAAGGCGAGGAACAGACCACCTAGATCTCCCCGGATCGTATTTAAGCCGAGAACACCCACCGGCTCGATCGCAAAGAGCTGTTTCGCCTCCAGCGGCGCACTGACGAAGTAGATACCCATCAGCACAAAGAAGCCGGCAAGCAGCACGAGCAAGACCCTGAGCAACGTTGTCATTGTAGAACCCTCAAACCTGCCACCGCCTCGACCCGCATCAATCCGCCTTCGCCTGGCTAGGCTGTTCTCCTACGCGTCCGAAAGCGGCTCGGATGTCGTCAGCGCCGCAATGACCTCAGCAACAATCGCATCCGCCTTGGCGCGCATCTCCACATCGGTCGCATCCTGGATCGGATGGTCGACAAACACGCGTTTTGCCTCGCTCAGTCCCAGGGCGTTGGCCTGGGTAGATGCTGCTTCGACAAACTCGCTGGAAGCAATGCTTACCGCGGGAATGCCCTGAATTTCAAACCATACCGTGTCATGCAAACTGCACGTGGTACAGGAGCCTCAGTCGGCTAACGCTTCGACAACCAACTGATTCTCAGCAGCGATCTGCTGTCGCAACTCAAGAGGTGCCGGCTTGGTAAACGTCGGCTTCGTGTAGCGATTGATGGTGATGTTCGGCGCAAGCTGCTCCAACCGCTCAGACAGCCGATCGAGAAGCACGTTACCCCTCGGCTTAGCGATATCCAGCAGGGCGACGGAGCCGGACATCACTCCCGGGCGAGGGCTTAACTGCCGCGCAACCGGCACCCGTTCATCGGTTGGGTCCAAAATAGTGGTCATCGTCTGAATCCTCAAAAATTGACTCGCTGCATCAAGCTTCAACCTACCCAGCAAAGCTGTGTTGTTCAACTCACATTCGTCGCGGCCAGATGAATTGCCTGCGTGATGATCGGTCAGGCGTTGATTTTCTTCGACACGGGAATTGTGCCCATCGGGCCGCGTACCCAACCGTGAAAAGCGCCCGAAAACTTGCCAGCATCCGAGCCGGCCACCACTAAAGCGATGTGCTCTGGCTCGGCAAACTTGGGCACGATCCGGTCCAGCTTGTCCTGGGGAATCGCGGCGGCTTTGTCGCGCTTGAGACCAACCCCGGAGACATCGTCTTCGACCAGTTCACCTAGCCTCGCATCCGTAATTTCCTTGATTCGCGCGCGAATGTCAGCCTTGCTGTAACCGTCACGAATCAGCGTGTCGACATGCTCCGGACACACCACAATCAGCGTGTCTGTCGCGCTGTGCGCGCGCGGGTGAAATGCGGTCTTCAGACACAGGCCAAAGCTGCCTGCGAGCTGACTCGCGCTACGGGAATCCTGATCCACCATGTAGGTCGGGCCGCTACTCATGCCGAAGACTGTGACAACACTATCGTCCGGCTCGAAACCTCGCTCGACGTGCAGCGGCTCCCACGGGCTGCGCTCTTCCCACTCGGCAAAACACATCGTGAATTTCAGTGGCGAGCCAAGCGTGGAACGCTCTGTACCACCGGGTATGGCGCCGCCTACATTGCGCACCACCAGACGTACGGCCCGGCCGATGGTGGCATTAGCACGATTGCCCTGCCCCAACGCGCCCATGCCCATGTTCATACCGATACGCTGGCGAATCGGCCCATTGACCACCAGCACTGGCGCCGCGCCCATCGTAGTCGCCATCACGCCGTGAATATTGAAGTCGTCCGTGCACACTGCCTCCACCGCGGCAACCACAACTGGCAGGTATTCCGGCTTACACCCCGCCATCACCGCATTGATCGCAATCTTCTCAAGCGTCACGTCAGCCAGATTGGGGGGTACACACGCCACGATGTCCTGGGGGGCACGGTCGATTCCATCGAGCATGCGCAGCACTCGCTCGGGCGTCGGTGGCACCACCGGCAACCCGTCGGTAAAGCCAGCGTCGAACAGAAACTCCATCTCGTCATCGGACTCGCCGATATCAACGCGCCGCGCCCGAATCGGGCTGCCCTCGGCTTCGGCGCGCAGACGATCATAATGCTGGGGATCGACGGACAATGAGCCGCAGCCCGGCCGCCACGCAGGCAAGGCTGACCAGTCGTAATCCGGCAGGCCAAGCTCGCCCGCAAGCACCTGCCACTCGTCCCGTACGAAGCCCTCGAGCACTCGCGAGGAAGTGCCTGTGCGCACCAGCGTTGGCACCGTTTCGATATCCCAGGCAAATGAGATGCCGAGTTCCGAATCATCCAGCAGAGGCGTCTCGAGACCGTAGCGCTGTTGCAGAAGAGCATTGCCATCGACGGTCTGACCGATAACGAGCAACGGCAGCTTTAGCTCGGCGCGCAGCCAATGCGCGAGAAGGGGCATGACATCGTTGCAGGTGGGGCAATCTTCCTTGACGAAGACAACGAGGGCCTCGTCAGCGGGATCAAACGTCACATCATTGATACTGAAGTGTTTCGCACTGGGCATGGCAATCAGTTCGCTGGCACGGGGCGAGCCCGCTGGTTGTAGAGGAGCGCCTTGCGCCGCTCGATTTCCTCAGCCGACAACTTGCTGTAGTCCTCGCCCATATCGCTGCCTACCGCCATGCCTCGCTGTACGGCCTCCCGCGCCCCCAGCTCTTCGAACCAGCGCTTGAAGTGGGGGAAGTCATTTATATCCTGACCCTGCTGTTCCCAGCCGACCGTCCAGGGGTAACAGATCATGTCGGCTATCGAGTACGTCTCACCGGCGATATAGGGCGAGCGAGACAGCGCGAAATCAAGTACCCCGTACATGCGATTCACCTCATCATCAAAGCGGCGGCGCGCGTAGCTCTGGTCACCAGCCTCTTCGCCCAGGCGATGGAAATGGCCGCGCTCGCCCGTCTTGGGGCCCTGGTTAGCCATCTGCCACATGACCCACTGAACAACCGCGTTACGGCCGCGCGCGTCGTTTGCTGGCGCTATG
The DNA here is from genome assembly GCA_964351875.1 of uncultured Pseudomonadales bacterium. Classification (GTDB taxonomy): domain Bacteria; phylum Pseudomonadota; class Gammaproteobacteria; order Pseudomonadales; family Azotimanducaceae; genus JANSWO01. Next base: position 1,956 of record CAYGQC010000183.1, on the reverse strand, counting down.
AAGCGAGCCTCTTTGTCGGCCAGGTAAATCATAATGGCGCCGGACTCGAAGACACCGAGTGACTCTCCGCCATCCGCCGGCGCGGTATCGAGCAGCGCTGGCATCCGATTGTTGGGGGAGAAGCTCAGGAAGTCGTCGAGAAACTGATCCCCGCGGCCGATGTTGCAGGGCACGACCTCGTAGGGAGTGCCGAGTTCTTCAAGAAGAATCGTGACCTTTTTGCCGTTCGGTGTTGGCCAGTAGTGCAACTGGTACATGGCGTTCCCCTGTTGTCTTCAATGAGCGGAACCTCCAAGGGTGCCCCACACGTACCGGATACGTCTACAACCCCCCTACAGAGCTCAGCCGACAACCGGTGGCGGAGCCTTGTTTTCGCTATACTACCGCGCCGTTTTCCCGCGCACGCAGCGCAGGAGCGGTCAACCAGCAACCAGAAGTCAGCAGCTATGTCCGCGGCAAGTGATCAACCTCGAAAAGCCAGTGTCTTCATCGACGGCCAGGCCGGCACGACGGGCTTGGACATCCGCGCTCTGCTGGTCGATCGGGCGGATATTCGGTTGCTCGAAATCGATGAGGCGGAGCGTAAAGATCCGGGTGCCAGGGCCCGCCTGCTCAACGAGGCAGACATCGCGATTCTGTGCCTGCCAGACGACGCGGCCAGAGAATCTGCGCAAATGGTGGCGGACTCCGACACCAGGCTCCTCGACGCCAGTACGGCGCATCGAACTGACCCGGCATTCGCCTATGGCCTTCCGGAGCTGAACGCGGAGCAGCGCGAGACCATCGCAAGCAGCCGGCATGTGAGCAATCCCGGCTGCTATCCCCAGGGCTATATCCTCACGGTTCGCGCGCTGCTCGACGCTGGGCTACTCGATGCGACGGTCCGGCTCACCGTGCACGCGATCTCCGGCTATTCCGGTGGTGGCCGGCAGATGATCGAGCGCTACCAGGCTCGTACACCGTCCGTGGACGATTCGCTCGCCGCGCGGCCCTACGCACTGGGACTCGGCCACAAGCACGTGCCGGAGATGCAGCGATACTCCAGCCTGGCAACCGCCCCTCTCTTCGTGCCAACCGTTTGCGGCTACTACAAAGGCATGCTGGTGCACATGCCGCTGCCGGGGCTTGACGCTGCCCGCGTACTGAACTGTCTAAGCGCCCGTTATGAGGACGAGGCTTTCATTCGCGTCGCCCCGCTTGAGGTCTCTGAAGAGCCTTTCCTGGACCCGACAACGAACAACGGCAGCAACGCAATGGACCTTCTGGTATCAGGTGACGCTAACAACACGCTGGTGACCGCGCGCTACGACAACCTTGGCAAAGGCGCGGGCGGTGCAGCGGTACAAAATCTGAACATCATGCTCGGACTCGACGAAGCATCTGGACTGACCGGCCACCGATCACCGTGACGTTACGTAACCGCAATCGCGCCGAAGGCGCAGCCGCATCAACAACTCACCTTCGATGTGCAACGACATGACCATGAATTCCCTCACTGCAGCGCAGCTCGAACAACAGATCGATGAGCTCACGCAGGCCTACGAACGGCTGCAGGGCAACAATCTCAGGCTGGACCTCACCCGCGGCAAACCGGATGCTGAGCAGCTGGCGCTAGCAGACGCGCTGGACGGCATCCTGGGGGGTAACTACCTGGCGAGCGATGGCACGGACGCGCGCAATTATGGTGGTTTGCTGGGTTTGCCGGAAATCCGCGCGTTAGGCGCAGAGTTAATGGACACGCCGGCTGACGCGATCATCGCGGGTGGCAACTCGTCGCTGCAGCTGATGTTCATCACGCTGGATCTGGCATTGCACCACGGCCTTGGCCCATTGAAGCCCTGGGCCAGCGTCGAAAAGCCGACGATCCTGTGCCCCGTTCCTGGCTACCACCGCCACTTCAAGCTATCCGAAGAGCTCGGACTCTCGATGCACACCGTCGACATCACGCAAACCGCC
>CAYGQC010000182.1:0-7435 GCA_964351875.1 uncultured Pseudomonadales bacterium | reverse complement strand
GCGAGCGTCCGTGCTCGCGGACTCGGTTGCGACCGCCGAATCCCTTCGGCGGCGGCGCTGGCCATCCTTGGCCAGCGATACCCACGCCGCTCACTGAGGTGTCCGCATCCATGCGGACAGGGGCCGACAGATTCACCGGTTGCTCCGGCATACCCCTACTAACCGTCTTCGCGAGTGAAACCGAAGGTTGAGCGCGGCGATCTCCGTGGTTTGGAACTTGCTTTTTACCTAGACCGATTGCGCTAGCAATCGGTCACCCGGCAGGGCATTCGTGCAACGAATGCTCGAGAGGAGACCGAAGGTCGAGCGCGGCGATCCCCGCGTTCTTGGGAGATCACCACGTCGCACGCTGCTGCGCATCTGGCTTCTCGTGATGACCTAGTTTAGGGAGGGCATGCCAAAACAAGCGGGCAGCGCTTCGGTTGCTGCCCGCATGGCGTTGCCCTGCCGGGTGTCGGTTGCTTCGCAACGCGACAGGGTAAGGAGCAAGTGCCAAACCTCGGTACGCGGTGAACGCGGCTACACCCAACCCCGGAATCCGTTCAACAAGGCTATCTCAATCCCCGGAGATCACCACGCTGCTCAACCGCTGCGCGGTTGAACGCCTCGTGAAGACAGGGTTTTAGGATCTATCACCCCAACTTCGGCGCGTACTGCTCCACCGTAATCAGGCCGGTATCAAAGCTCTGCCTCAAGGCGGCGTATGCAGCGCTGAAATACACCTTGCCGGCGGGGAAGCCGGTGGACGAATCAACGGCGCAGATGCTGACTCCAACAACGATGGGGATAAACCCTTCGCTGGTGCGGAAGGAGTGCATGTACAGGTTGTCGAAGATCCGCCTGAAGCTGGTGGAAGTGCAGTTGTCGATGCTGTCCTGGCGCATAACAACCGCGAACAGGTTCGGCTCTGGCCTAGTCACCAGGTCCAGTGGCCGAACAAGCTGGCGGACCTTGGCAGCGATTCCCGATATCAGCTCGTTCACCGCCACCTCATCGTATTGCTCGCTGATCACGTCCAGGTTGTTGATGCCGACCAGTAGCAGGCAGGCGGCACCGCCGCGCGCGTCTACATCTCTGACGAGGGCATCCAGTTGCTCCAGAGTGAAGCGCATGTTGCCGAGGCCGGTCACAGAATCCACCAGGTCTGTGGTCTGCAGATCTCGAATCCGACGCCCGAGAGTGCGGTTAGCCTGCATCAATTCGTTGTGGCGCTCGCTGATTCGGGTTGCGGCGATAATTCGGGGGAGTAACTGGCCACGCAGGTTGGCCTTGTTCATGAAGTCGTCGACGCCGTCGTCGAATGCGGATTGCATGGCGCTGAAATCGTCTCGAGCGGTCAGCAGCATGATGTAGGTGTAGCGCTCATGCGCTTCGTCTTGCTTGCGAATGCGCTTGGCGAGCTCGGTGCCGTCCAGGGACGGCATCAGCCAGTCGGCGATGACGATACTTGCTGGGCGCTTATCCAGGCTGCGCAGAGCCTGCAGTGGGTTGTTGGTAAATCGGACGTTGCCGAAACCGCCATTGCGCAGCGCCTTGGCGATGATGGCGCTGGAGAACTTGGCGTCATCCACCACGAGAATTGGAATGTCGTTTGTCGACATGTAACTTAGACCGTACCTGAGCATCCCTCGGGACGCTTGGTGATAGAGAAGCCCCAGGGGCCTGTCAATAGACGGGTTGTCCGCCTATCTACCTGGCTACCTGGCTACCTAGGGCAATGTTTGCGCAAAGTAGCTGCAAAGTACGCGAGTTGGGTCACGCCTCGAGCGCTGTTCGGCTGCCTGCAAGCATAGGCTACTATCGACAGCAGAAGGGCCACCCAGGATGCATGCCGCGTCCGCTGCCGGGCATTGTGCCCGCAATTGTGGTCAAACGAGAGAGGAACATCGACAGATGCCTGCAATGGATGTGGTCTGTGAAGTGGACGAGCATGAAGTCAGCAACGCCGTGGATCAGGCGGTGCGTGAACTCGGTACCCGATTCGATTTCAATGGGGTCGATGCCGGGTTTGAGCTGAAGGACGGCAGCATCGTGATGCATGCCGAAGAGGAATTTCAGCTCGACCAGCTCATGAGCATCCTGCGCGACAAGTTCGCCAAGCGAAAACTGGATGTTCGCGCGCTTGACCCGGGCGACGTGGAAGGCTCAGGCAAAACCAAACGGCAAGCGATCGGGCTGAAGCAGGGCATCGACCGGGACACAGCGAAGAAAATCACCAAGCTCATCAAGGAAACCAAGCTCAAGGTGCAAAGCCAGGTGCAGGGTGAGCAGGTGCGGGTGACTGGCAAGAAGCGTGATGATCTGCAAGCGGTAATGGCGCTGTTACGAGAAGCTGATCTCGAGCTGCCGATGAGTTTTACCAATTTCCGGGACTGAGCCACCGAACGTTCGCGATTCGCTCAGTGATTCATTGAGCGACGGGCCAAAGCGCACCTGGCGCGAGTCGCTGGCGGCGTATCTGCAGATGCGGGTACTGGCGCTCTTCTTCCTCGGCTTCAGCGCCGGGCTGCCTTACCTGCTCGTTTTCTCGACGCTGTCCGCGTGGCTTCGCGATTTCGGGGTCGAGCGCACCGTTATCGGCTTCTTCGCGTGGGTCGGCACCACCTACTCGATCAAGGTGTTCTGGGCGCCCGTAATCGATCAGGTGCCGTTGCCGGTGTTGGATCGGCTCTTCGGCCGCCGGCGAAGCTGGATGCTTGTCGCCCAGCTCGGCATAGCTGCTGGCCTGCTCGGCATGTCAGTGTTGGATCCGAGTACCCAGATTACCCAGATCGCGCTTCTTGCGCTGCTGGTCGCCTTCTCCTCGGCAACCCAGGACATCTGCATTGACGCGTATCGGATCGAAGTTGCCGATGACGATCTCCAGGGCGCGATGGCATCCACTTACGTAGCGGGCTATCGCCTCGCGGTACTCGTTGCCGGTGCTGGAGCGCTTTATCTTGCTGAGTATTTCTCCTGGGGAATCGCTTACAAGGTGATGGCCCTGCTGGTCAGTGTCGGCGTTGTCACAACGCTGCTGGTTCCTGCCACGGAGCAGGCGCCCAGAGCGAGTCACTGGCAGGGACCAACGTTTACCGCACGCCTTGGCAACTGGTTTGCCATTGCCGTTTTCGAGCCGATCACGGAGTTCTTCCGCCGCTACAGCGGCGCGGCCCTCGGCCTTCTGGTTTTGGTGGCGGTCTACAAGCTGAGCGACGTCACCATGGGGATCATGGCTAACCCGTTCTATCTCGACCTGGGTTTCAGCAAGGCGGACATCGCCAATGTCACCAAAGTCTTCGGATTCTTCATGACGCTTGCCGGCACAGCCATCGGTGGCCTGCTTGTGCTGCGGTATGGGATTCGCCGGCCGCTGATTCTCGGCGCTGTTCTGGTGGCCGTGACTAACCTCGCATTTGCGACGCTGGCGCTGGTCGAGCCGAATCTTGCGTTGCTGGCCACCGTGGTGAGTGCCGACAACCTGGGTGGTGGCATCGCGACCGCTGTGTTCATCGCTTGGCTGTCCAGCCTGACTTCACGCTCCTACACAGCGACTCAATACGCGCTGTTCAGCTCGTTGATGACGCTGCCGGCGAAGGTCATAAGCGGCGGCTCGGGTTGGGTGGTGGATCAGTTTAGTTACTTCGCATTCTTTGCGATCGCCGCGGCACTCGGGGTGCCGGCAATTGTGCTCTCGATATGGCTGTTGCGGAGTCGAGCGGACCAGCGATAGGGGCCGTGAATATGAGTCTGGCGATTGGAATTTCCGGGTGTTCGGCTGTTTCCGGGATAAAATGCCAAGAGGTAAGTATATATTGGGATAAAAAGTCGATAATGAGTGGATATTAGGCAAAAAATAGGTCAATTTTGCCCGGCGCCCCAACTACTCTTGCATTGTGTGCTTGGCGTTAAGCAGGGCGCGCAATTGGTTTCCTGGCAAGAGTGAGACGGATCATGTCGCAGTTCATTCGAGATTTTGTCGAACACCCGCGTTCGGTGGGCGAAAGTTATCTTCAGCATATGGGTTCCGCGCTTGGCTTTTCCTGGCTGCTTTTTGCAGCGGCGTTCTGCTGCGCGGCGCACGCGCTGCTACCGGGCTTGTTCAAGTGCTCGGCCAGCGCGCAGATTGTTTTGCTGCACGATCGAATGGTCACTAACCGGCATCGCCATGAAATCGCGGCAAACGCTGATGTTACCGATTCCAACAGACCTGATCTGGCGTCGACTTCAGCCAGCGGCGGGAGTTAGGCCGTCTCTGTATTAGCGCTCAGCCGGGCTGCCAGCGAAACTCGCGCAGCGGCACACGCTCACCGACGAACTCGATGCCTTCTGCAAGCAACCTTTCTCGTTGAGTATCAGCGCCGCTACCCGCGCGGGTAGCAATGCGTCCACTGGCGTTTACCACCCTGTGCCAGGGCAGTTTGGTATCCGGAGGCAGCAAACGCAGAGTCCTGCCAACCAGCCGAGCATGACGAGGCATACCCGCGAGATCGGCTATCTGGCCATACGTGGCAACGCTGCCTCGGGGAATGCTGGCCACCACCTGCCATATCCGTTGGGCGGGGTCTGGCGTCTCGTCCGAAAAGTTCCGAGCGGATTCCCCTGATTGACTTGTGCCGCCGCGCTTCGCAGAGTGTCGCGCCATGCCGATGACCTATTTACTGTTTTTCATCGTTCCGATTGTCGAAATGTACCTGCTTATCAGCATTGGTGGCAGGATCGGCGCGCTGCCGACCGTCGCTCTGGTGATGTTGACGGCCGTGATCGGTGTCTTTCTGCTCAAGCGTCAAGGCCTGGCGACCTTTGCTCGCGCCCAACAGCGCCTGCAGGAGGGGGCTGTGCCGGCGGAGGAAATGCTGGAGGGGGTCGGCCTCGCGTTGGCGGGTGCTTTCCTGCTGACGCCGGGCTTCGTCACCGATGCCGCGGGGTTTCTGCTGCTTTTGCCGCCGTTGCGCCAGCGAATGGTGCGACGGCTCGCCTCAAGGCTGGTGCCTGTTGGCTCTGCTGAGCGTGGCCCGATCACGCCCGGTTCGGTTTCCCCGGGCCCCGAAGGCGATGTAATCGAGGGCGAATTCGAAAAGCGCCCTTGAATTCCCCGGCTGCGCCCGCACAACGTGCGCCGAAGGGAGCAGTTAGCGCGTTCCAGCGCAGCTCAAGCCTGTTTGTCCTATCTGCGGTGGAACTGCGGAATAGGCTTGCAAGTCAGGCTGGCGTGAATATCATTGCGACCCTTGAATTAGCACTCTCCAGGCGAGAGTGCTAATCAGCCGAATTCGGTCGAAGGCGCTTGCCTCCAATCGAAGTAAGGACAATTGGGAGAACTAGGAGAATTCGACAAATGAATATTCGTCCGTTGCATGACCGCCTTGTGGTGCGTCGCCTGGAGGAAGATGCAGTCAGTGCTGGCGGGATCGTTCTGCCTGACTCAGCTCAGGAAAAGCCTTCTCAAGGCGAAGTCCTGGCGGTGGGTACAGGTCGCATCCTCGATAGTGGTGATGTGCGTCCGGTAGACGTGAAAGTCGGTGACAAGGTTGTCTTCGGCCAGTACAGCGGTAGCACCGTGAAGATTGATGGGGAAGAGCTTCTCATCATGAGCGAGTCCGAAGTATTCGGCGTACTGGAAGGCAAGTAGCTGCGAGACGCAGTCAGCTGCTTAAGCTAAAGAAGCATCGATAAGCAAAGAATGAGAGGAAGAAAGCGATGAGCGCTAAAGACGTACAGTTTGGTGATGACGCGCGTAGCCGCATGCTCGAGGGTGTTAACACGCTCGCGAACGCCGTCAAGGTAACGTTGGGCCCGAAAGGCCGCAACGTCGTTCTCGACAAGTCCTTCGGCGCACCGACCGTCACCAAAGACGGTGTTTCGGTTGCCAAGGAAATCGAGCTGAAAGACAAGTTTCAGAACATGGGCGCCCAGATGGTGAAGGAAGTCGCCAGTCAGACTTCTGACGAAGCCGGCGACGGCACCACCACGGCAACGGTACTGGCCCAGGCAATCCTCACGGAAGGCCTGAAGTCCGTCGCCGCTGGCATGAACCCGATGGATCTTAAGCGCGGTATCGACAAAGCGGTTGCCGCTGCGGTGGAAACCATCAAAGGCATGGCAACCCCGTGTGCCGACTCCAAGGCAATTGCCCAGGTCGGTACCATCTCCGCGAACAGTGACCACGCTGTCGGCGCGATCATTGCTGAAGCAATGGAGAAGGTTGGCAAAGAGGGTGTAATCACCGTTGAAGAAGGCTCTGGCCTCGAAAACGAACTGGATGTCGTCGAAGGCATGCAGTTCGATCGTGGCTACCTGTCGCCTTACTTCATCAACAATCAGGAATCGATGGCTGCCGATCTGGAAGAGCCCTACATCCTGTTGTGCGACAAGAAGATCTCCAACATCCGCGATCTGCTCCCCGTACTCGAGTCCGTCGCCAAAGCTGGCCGGCCGTTGTTCGTGATTGCAGAGGACGTTGAAGGCGAAGCGCTGGCAACCCTGGTTGTGAACAACATGCGCGGCATCGTGAAAGTCACGGCGGCGAAGGCACCTGGCTTCGGCGATCGTCGCAAAGCCATGCTGCAGGACATCGCGATCCTGACCGGCGGCACTGTCATCTCTGAAGAAGTTGGCCTCACTCTGGAAGGCGCGACTCTGGACGATCTGGGCACCGCCAAGCGCGTGTCTTCATCGAAAGAGAACACGACCATCGTTGACGGTGCTGGCGCTAAAGCCGACATCGAAGCACGCATCAAGCAGATCCGTCAGGAAATCGAAGATACGTCATCTGACTACGACCGCGAGAAGCTGCAGGAACGCCTGGCCAAGCTGGCAGGCGGTGTTGCCGTGATCAAGGTCGGCGCGCCGACCGAAGTCGAAATGAAAGAGAAGAAAGCCCGCGTCGAAGACGCGCTGCACTCTACCCGCGCTGCGGTTGAAGAGGGTGTGGTTCCTGGCGGTGGCGTCGCACTCGTGCGCGCGCTCGCACTACTCGACGGTGTCGTTGGCGACAACGAAGATCAGAACGTTGGCATCGCGATCGCCATGCGCTCTATGTCTGCACCGTTGCGTCAGATCGCAGCGAATGCTGGCGATGAAGGCGCTGTAGTTCTGGACAAAGTGAGCTCTCTCACCGGTAACCAAGGCTACAACGCGGCGACCGGCGAGTATGGCGACATGCTTGAAATGGGCATCCTCGACCCAGCTAAAGTCACGCGTACCGCGCTGCAGGCTGCAGCATCGGTTGCGGGTCTGATGATCACCACCGAGGTGATGATCAGCGAACTGCCTGACGACAGCCCAGCGGGCGGAATGCCTGACATGGGCGGCATGGGTGGAATGGGCGGCATGGGCGGCATGATGTAAATCTGCCTCTTCATGGCTCTCAAAAAACCCCGGCGCTGCCGGGGTTTTTTTTAACGTCGAACAAATCCACCAATGCGCGCTGGCGCGCTTTGGTGATTTTTCGACG
>CAYGQC010000181.1:2911-7555 GCA_964351875.1 uncultured Pseudomonadales bacterium | reverse complement strand
TTCGTCATAGGAAAAGGCCAGGTGAATCGGGCATGCCAACTTTTTCATATTCGGTACGAGTGCAAGCGCTATGGCGCAGAACGCTTTCATGTCGGCGGTACCGCGGCCGAAGAGTTTGCCTTCCCGTTCCGTTACTACAAACGGATCACTACTCCAGGGTTGGCCGTCGACGGGCACGACATCGGTGTGACCCGACAACACAACACCGCCTTCGACTGAAGGCCCAATGCTCGCGTACAGATTCGCCTTGGCACCACAATCGCTGGCCACAAGGCGAGAAGCGACGCCATGCCCCTCGAGGTACTCCTGCACGAAGTGGATGAGCTCAAGATTCGAATCGCGCGAAACTGTCGGCAGCGCGACAAGGCGTTCGATCATTTCTCTGGGAGTGAAGGTTCTAGCCATGCCACTAGCATAGGGTCTTGGGGCCGGGTTTGCAGCGTTAGGCGACCACTCTCCAGGAATTAGCTTCTGCCTGGTAACACTCCGCTCCGCCAGTGGACAGTCGAAGACCCGAGCCTGACACTGAGCGCCCCAAACAACCGATCAGGAGCTCAGCGTGGCTCGGACAGCACTTATCACAGGCGCATCAGCCGGCCTCGGCGTCGAATTTGCCCGCCAGCTCGCGGCCGACGGCTATGACCTTATCCTTGTCGCCAGGCGCGCTGAAAAACTGACTGAGGTCGCCACGGCTTTGCAGAAAGAGCACGACTGCCGTGTGCAGACCATCAGCGCGGATCTCAGCCTGCCCAGCGCGCCCGCCGAGATCGAAGCCCAGATATCACAGCCGGTCGATTTCCTGATCAACAACGCTGGAGCGGCAGGACCTCACCTGCTGGAGGATCGCGACTGGCAGGAACAGGATGCGTTCCTGCGCCTGATGATGACGTCGGTTGCCGAGATGTGTCACCGCTTCATACCAGCAATGAGCGATCGAGGCTTCGGGCGCGTGATCAACGTGTCCTCCTTTGCTGGGCGAGTAACGCGAGCGGCCGGGGCAAACTACGGGCCGAGCAAGGCCTACCTCATCTCGCTTTCCCAGGAACTCGCCCTGATGACCCAGGCAACGGGCGTCAATGTCAGCGCGCTCTGCCCCGGCTTTACACATACCGACTTTCACAGCGCGGGAGAGCTTATGGAAATGAAATCCAGGCTGCCGGGTTTCCTCTGGTACAACGCCGATGTGGTGGTGCGCGAAGGCCTCGCTGCGGTTGAGAAAGGCAAATCCGTCGCGATCTCCGGCCGGCTCTACCGGTGGCTCGATCCGATCGCGCGATCGCGTGTGGCGGCGGGCCTGATTAAGCTCGCCAACCGCTAGCTCCGACTAGCGCGACACCGCTTTCACCGGCGGCCAGGCCACGGCAGTAACCGAACCGGAGAATGGCTCTCGATCATTGACAGTAGTCGCGGTGATTACGAGGCTCTCACCGGCCAACACCGCATTGGTAACAAAAGCTGCCGGCGCATCAACGACCGCCACCAGGTCGCCATCGGCTGATACTTCAAGAAGTCGGGCCGAGCCGTACTCTGCCACCAGCAGGTTGCCATCTGGCAACACCGCAATGCCATCGGGGCCTGCGAGTGGGTAGCTCGGGGGCGTGAGCGACAACGCATCAAGATCCAGGAATAGCTGCTTCGATAACGGCGAGAACTCGCGGTCCAAGTGTAAGCGCCAGACCTTCCGCGCCAGGTGCTCGCTGACAAGCAATTGCTGCGCCTGCGCGTCGTATGACAAGCCATTAGCGTAGTGCAGCCGTCCCACCACCGTCCGGACATTTCCCTCGTGGGTGACATGTACCACTCGACCTGTTGGCCTGGCTCCAGCGGCGAAACGTCCGGAGAGCGATACAAACAAGCCGCCGCGACCATCAGGCGCGGCGTCGTTCGGGTTGCGCAGACGAACGCCTCTGCCATCGCGACGCAGGCGCAGCTTCACCGCGCCTTCAGTATCAACTCGCAAAACCTCGTCGGAGAGATGACAAAGAACCCACAGGTCGGCATCACCAGCCGGCTTGACCGAAGTCGGTCCGCAGCCAGCTTGGGCAAAAACGGTGGCTACGCCGGACTCCGCCCGGCGGCGAACAACATCAGCTCGCATTTCGGCCCAGTACACGCTCCCGTCCCGCACCATCGGGCCTTCCGGATAGCGAGCTGGCTCGGACCAGATGATCTCCCGGTCGGTCTCGTTGCCGATGGCGGGACTGACCACCAGGAAAAGTGCCACTAACGCAGTAAATAACGGCCTCAACATCACCTCGCTTCTCCTGGGCACCGCGGGCTGGACTTGCCGGGCCGGCAACACCTCGGCAAACTCCCGCGTTTCCCCTCGGTCGCAACCCCGCGACCCCATGTGAGTGTTTCAGGTATGAGCGGCTACGACCACAAATCGATCGAGCCTCGCTGGCAAGAACGCTGGCAGACAGACGATGTTTATCGCGTCGGCATCGACAAGAGCAAGCCGAAGTACTACGTGCTCGACATGTTCCCCTACCCGAGCGGCGTAGGGCTGCACGTGGGACACCCGAAGGGTTACGTCGCCACCGATATCGTCGCCCGCGCCCGGCGCATGATGGGCCACAACGTGCTGCGCGTGATGGGCTGGGACTCCTTCGGCCTGCCAAGCGAGCGGCAAGCTGTGCGCGAAGGCACCCACCCAAGAGATGTGACCGATCGTAACGTCGCCACTTTCAAGGGCCAGCTTCAGCGTCTTGGGCTCTCGTACGACTGGTCCAGAGAAATTGCGACCTCAGATGTGAGTTACTACAAATGGACGCAGTGGATCTTTCTCAAGCTATTCGAGAAAGGCCTGGCTTACGAGGCTGACGTACCAGTGAACTGGTGCCCTGCCCTCGGCACCGTACTCGCCAACGAAGAAGTGAAAGACGGCGTCTACATCGAGACTGGCGATCCGGTCGAGCGCCGCTCCATGCGTCAGTGGATGCTAAAAATCACTGACTACGCAGAGAGCCTCCTCGCTGGCCTCGACGATCTCGATTGGCCGGAAGGCGTGAAAGAGATGCAGCGCCACTGGATCGGCCGGTCGGAAGGCGCGTCTGTTACGTTCGCCGTGCAGAACAGTGCCGATTCGATCGAGATCTTCACCACCCGGCCAGATACGCTGTTTGGCGGAACCTACCTGGTACTCGCCCCGGAGCATCCTCTCGTCACCAGCGTGACGACATCTGACCAGGCCGACGCGGTACAGGCGTACTGCATCGACGCGGCGAATCGCAGCGATCGCGATCGCCAGTCCGACGCACCGGACCACACCAAAACCGGCGTTTTTACCGGCAGCTACGCGATCAACCCGGTCAACAATCAGCCGATACCCATTTGGATCGCAGACTACGTGTTGATGGGCTACGGCACAGGCGCCATCTTCGCCTGCCCCGCCCATGACGACCGCGATTTTGAGTTCGCCAAGCAGTTCAGCTTGCCGATCATCGAAGTGGTCGCCGGCGGCAATGTTGATGAGGCTGCCTACACAGGCCCAGGACCCCACGTAAACTCCGGTTTCCTGGATGGTCTTGATGAGGCTGGGGCCAAACGCAAGGTCATCGACTTCCTTGAAGCAAAAAACGCTGGCACTGGCACGGTTAACTACCGGCTGCGCGACTGGCTATTCAGCCGTCAGCGCTACTGGGGCGAACCGATGCCAATTGTGCATCCCGAACTGGCCGACGGATCGCGCGGCGCTCCGCGTGCTGTCGCCGAATCCGAACTGCCCGTGACCCTGCCTGACCTCACTGACTACCGGCCCACGGAAGACGGAGCGCCGCCGCTGGCGCGAGCAACCCAGTGGCTACACACGACCGACCCCGAAACAGGCGAAGCACTGCTCCGGGAAACCAATACCATGCCCCAGTGGGCCGGGTCATGTTGGTACTACCTGCGCTTCATCAGCCCAAACCGGGATGACGTTGCCTGGGATCCTGAGGACGAGGCCTACTGGATGCCGGTCGATCTGTACGTCGGCGGCGCCGAGCACGCGACGCTCCACCTTCTCTATTCCCGATTCTGGCAGCACGTTTTGCATGATCTGGGCCTCGTCTCAACACGCGAGCCGTTCCAACGCCTGTTCAATCAGGGAATGGTTCACGCCACATCCTTCAAGGATGAGCGTGGCAAGTACTACTACCGGGAAGAGGTGACGGAAGCCGGTGAAGGCTACGTTAACGACGCCGGCGAAACGCTGATCACACGGCGCGAGAAGATGTCGAAGTCGCGCTACAACGTCGTTAACCCCGACGACATGTGCGATCAGTTCGGCGCCGACAGCCTGCGCCTGTATGAGCTATTCATGAGCCCTCTGGAAGACGGCGGCGATTGGGACAATACCGGCGTGCTCGGCATGCGCCGTTTTCTCGACCGCGTATGGCGACTGATCAAGGGCGACGAAACCGAACGAGACAGCGGCGCTGTGAGCGAAGCTGCCAGCTCAGCCGATGTCGAACGCGCTCTGCACAACGCGATTCGCAATGTTACGGAAGCCGTCGACACACTGAAGTTCAACACGGCAATCGCCGACATGATCGTCTTCGTTAATGAAGCGACTAAGGCGAAGGCCGTGGCACGGGACGATATGAATCGGTTTCTGCGCATCCTCGCGCCGTTCGCGCCACATCTCGCGGAAGAGCTATGGCA
>CAYGQC010000181.1:0-2811 GCA_964351875.1 uncultured Pseudomonadales bacterium | reverse complement strand
GGTTTCTGCGCATCCTCGCGCCGTTCGCGCCACATCTCGCGGAAGAGCTATGGCACGAGATGGGCAATGGCTCGAGCATCGTTGAAGCACCCTGGCCAGCCTTCGACGAGGCCAAGCTGAAAAGCGATACCGTCACCTATGCCGTACAGGTCATGGGCAAGCTACGCGGCAAGATCGACGTGAGCGCCGATGCGGACAAAGACACTGTGTTGGCTGCTGCAAAAGCCGAAGAGAACGTTTCCCGTTTCCTGGAGGGCAAGACGATCCGCAAGGAAGTGTTTGTGCCTGGGCGGCTGGTTAACTTTGTCGCTAATTAATAACGACGAACGCTTTGCGTTCGTCGCGCTTCAAATAACCGGAGTCGTCCCAGTAATCGCGAGCTGATACGCGCGCAGCGCGTTAGCAGCGCGGCGATCTCCGGACGATTCACTAGCCGGTCGCTCTCGAGCATTGCTTACGCGAGCACAGCTCGCGCAAGCAATGCACTGCCGCTCTCCCGAGGTTCGAGTCTCGTCGATCGCGTCGCGATCAACGCTGATCGTCGTCCCTTCCCGCTCGCAATAACGGGAGGGGAGCACATACCAGAACAACCGGGTATCGCCCAAAACTCCGCGCGAAGGGATTCGCGCACCGCAATGAGCGCCGGTTTGCATGTCGGCACATGGAAGTGCCGACCCGCCGCCGAACGGATTCGGCGGTCGCCAGAGAGCGCAAGCACCAGGACGTGCGCAGCGCGGGTAGAAAGCAAGCGCATAACCTCGGAGCCTCGCTCAGCGAAGGCATACAAAACGTTGCTCAACGTCGAAACAACTCCCCCTCAATATTCGCGAAAGCCTTGAACTCCAGCGCGTTACCGGACGGATCGGTGAAGAACATTGTGCGTTGCTCACCGGCCTCTCCGGCGAAGCGCGTATACGGCGCTATCACGAACTCATCGATCACGGGTTCTACGCGAGCTCGAAATTGCTCCCACTGATCCAGTTTCAGCACCACTCCGCAGTGCGGGACGGGGACGCCGTGGCCATCCACTGGATTGGCGATGCTGGCAACCTGACCGTCGAGGCCTATTGCCGGGTTGTGATGTACGACAAACTGGTGCCCGAACATGTTGAAGTCGATCCAGGCATCGCTACTGCGGCCCTCAGGAAAGCCCAGCTGCTCAGTATAGAAAACGCGCGCTTCAGCAATGTCGCGCACCTGCAAAGCGATATGAAATGGCGTTAGAGACATGCGTTCACTTCCAGTACGATCTATCGCGCTACCATAACTCTACCGTGACAAAGGCCGGAGCGCCCCTGTGATGCCAGACTCGACAAGACCCGATTCGCCGTGGCAAACCTTCGACATGAAGGCGCTGACAGCAGCGCTGTCTGACGCGCCGGTAGAGTACAAAGAATTCCTGAACGTGCCTGCGCTTTCCTGCGGCATCTACCGTCTGGCCGCTGGTGCGAAGGACATGCAATCACCGCACGACGACGACGAGGTTTACTTCGTCCTCGAAGGCAAAGCCAAGTTTCGCGTCGGTGATGAAGACAAAACCATCGGCCCGGGTGAGCTGCTCTACATCAGCGCGACCGAGGAGCACTCCTTCTTCGAAATCGAAGAAGATATGGTACTCCTCGTGTTCTTCGCCCGACTGAGTTAGCCCACCCCGGCGAGACATAGCGGCACACGCTATTCCAGGTGGCTACGCAGCATCCAGGCGTGCTTTTCGTGCACATCAATGCGTCGCGTCGCGAGGTCAGCACTCGCATCGTCACTAACCTGCGCAGCAAGCTCAATCACTTTGCGCGCGGATTCGGCAATGATCTCCTGGTCGGCGATGAGCTTTCGAACCATCGCCTCGGCCTTCGGCGCGCCAGTCTCTTCCTCGATGCTCGCAAGCGCCGCGAATGCGCTGTAGCTACCGGGCGCCGGCGCATCAAGGGTGCGAATCCGCTCAGCGATCTCATCCACTGCGAGTGCCATCTCGGTGTATTCGGTTTCGAACAACGTATGCAGAGTGGTGAACATCGGGCCGGTCACGTTCCAATGATAGTTGTGCGTTTTCAGGTACAGCGTGTAGGTATCGGCAAGAAGCGTGCTAAGCGCTTCGGCAACCTGGGCTCGTTGAGCGTTACGGTCTGACATTGGAGTACTCCGGCTAGTGATTCATGCGCGGCCAGACAACCCGACCGCGATGACCCCACATTGCGCTAGCACGCATCCACACTCCAATGAATTGATTCTCTGATTTCGATAGAGAATAACTATCGTTTGATCTGCACCAGAACTTCGTGGCTAAGCCACTCGCCTGCACTGGTCTGATAGGGCACCGTGAGGCGGCATTGGGGTAACGCCTCGCTCGGCATCGCCTCTACCATATCCAGCTCAAGCACGGACCTCGCGCCTGACGCCAGCGAGAGCATCGGCAGTCGAGCAGGAACAAAACTCCAGCGATCATCAGCGCTGGAACAATCCGTATAGACCTCGATCGAACGCTCCGAGCGATTGTGCAGCGGGATGTTTACCCGATAGCGGGGCACCTCCGCGTTCGACGAGACTGATTCGAGCCGGGCCTGTTTCGGCGCCAGGTAGCGAGTCAGTTCGAACAGATCATAGTTGTCACTTGGGTCAATAGCCTCAAGGCGCATCATTGAATCCGCGCGAATGGCGGCGATACTGGCCACGGCGTTACGCACAGAAACGAATAGCAGGTGATCTTCGCTACCCACCTTCGCAAGTGCGGTTGCCGAATCCGCGGCCGCGTTGGTCATCACATAGCGAACACCATCGCGAAGCCGCATGTGACCGTGGTGGTGGTGCCCATAG